>CAYQBY010000006.1:4396-60495 GCA_964415865.1 uncultured Piscirickettsiaceae bacterium
TTTATACCCTGGATAGCAGCAACACCCCAGACACATCTACCTCACATCGCCACCCTGTAGCAATTAGTGATGTTGATACCTTTTCGGTGATCAGTGCAGGCCCCTCTATTACCTTGCCAGCCATCAACAAATTTCTCTGAAAAACTGGAACCTCACCAACTCCAGGCAGTACGGTTTTTTGTGGCTCAGAATGCAGCATGTCCTTCGACCGCTCCTGTCCACTATTGTGCAGTGAAAACTGTGGTGCACTCCTCTCTCTGATCTTTACCCTTATATTGACCAGCTCAACAGGGAAATTAAAGTTATGACCATAACGCTCGAAATGCGCCTGGTGAAACATGCTCTCCAGAAGAGAGTGGCCACGCCACTCTATGTTCAGGGTAAACGACTGTCCTAGGTAACGTAGATCCAAACTACGTATTAGGTCAATATTTTCCTCTGCAACACCCTCTGCAGATAGTGCCTGTCGCCCCCTCTCCTCCAGTTGCCCAAAGCTCTGCTCAATAGATACCTCATCAAGATCTGCTACCAGCATAATCATTGATTTCGACAATACCCGTCCACGAGGAGCAACCAACATCCCCAAAGCGGATAGAACCCCTCCATGAAGAGGGATCACCGCACGGCTCATCCCCAGTGAATCTGCCAGCGCACAGACATGAAGACCGCCCGCCCCGCCAAAAGAGGCCAGGGTAAACTCTCTGGGGTCAACACCACGCTGTACAGATATAACACGCAGCGCATGAGACATGTGTTCATTGGCTATCCTGACTATCCCCTCTGCAGCCTCCTCAGGAGAGCATCCCAATGATGCTGCAATCTTGCCAAGCGCCCTCTCTGCCGCCTCTATATCCAGCGACATCCCGCCCCCCAGAAAAGCATCCGGCAGCAATCTTCCAAGCAAAAGATTGGCATCGGTAACTGTGGCATCTACTCCACCATTGCCGTAACAGGCCGGGCCCGGTGATGCCCCTGCAGACTCCGGCCCAACCTGTAACATACCCCCATCATCAACCCTGGCAATTGAGCCTCCACCAGCACCAATCGTATGCATATCCACCATTGGCACAGCTACTGGATAACGGCCTATTTTCCCCTCGGAGGTCAGACGGATATCACCATCGATCAATGCAACATCAGTTGAGGTGCCCCCCATGTCAAAGGTAAGTAGTTGCGGCTTCTCTATCTGCCTGCCAATATAATGTGCTGCAGCAAGGCCACCAGCAGGGCCTGACAGCAACATATGTACAGCCTCTGCCCCAGCACTGTTGGCAGATATTGTATTACCCGAGGACTGCATCACAGAAACATGAGCACCTTCAATCCCATCCTCAAGGCGGCCCAGATAACCATCTACCAGCGGCCCAACATAACTATTGAGCCAGGTGGCAACTCCTCTCTCGTACTCCCTGTACTCAGGCAACAGAGATGATGAACGTGATACAAAAACATCTTCAGGAATAATTGTCTCAATCTGTATTTCCGAATCTGGATTCAGAAATGAGAAGAGAAGGTTTATTGCCACAGAGTCAGGATTGCGTTTCTCTATCTCATCTCGTAGCCTGGAGAGATCTGCCTCAGTTAACCCATCCAATATCTCCCCAGATGCATCAACCCTGCCACCTGTTTCCAGGCAGTCTTCGTGCGGCACTGGTGGAGTAATTTGTTGTGGCTGAAGATTGTAGAGCTCCTCACGGGCCTGCCGACCAATGGTCAACATATCGGCAAATCCTCTGTTGGTTATAAACAGAGTACGAGCCCCCTTACCCTCCAGTACCGCATTGGTTGCTACGGTAGAGCCGTGAATAATGGTCAATCCATGAACATCAACACCCATCTCCTCTATGCCATGAAAAATAGCCTGTTCTGGGGATGATGGGGTCGACAATACCTTGTGGATACGGAGCTCTTCCCCGTCCCACAGGACAAAATCGGTAAAAGTGCCCCCAGTATCTACTCCCAAAAACATTGGAGCATTATATACTTATACCCATGCCAGAACTTCCTGAAGTCGAAACTACCCGCAGGGGAATTGAGCCCGCCTGCCTAGGACAAACCATTACGAAAGTAGTCATTAGACAACGGTCACTACGTTGGCCCGTACCAAAAGGGGTTGAGCAAAAACTTAAGGGGGCCATTTTTCAGAAGGTCGGCCGCCGCGCAAAATATCTACTGCTTGATATCAAACGCAATACCTTGCGCAACAGCCAAGCCACTCTCATTGTTCATCTGGGAATGACCGGCACATTCAGGGTTCTGGAACAGGATACCCCTGCAGAAAAGCATGACCATATTGATATTCTGCTCGACAACAACACTCTGCTACGTTTTCGTGATCCACGCCGTTTTGGTGCCTTTATTCTGACCACAGAACCATCTCAGCAACATCCATTATTGAAAAACTTGGGGATTGAGCCTGTCCTTTTTGGCCATACTGCAGAAGATGTTGCGGAGCACCTCTACACACAATCAAGAAAACGCAAAACCTCCATCAAGGCATTCCTGATGGACCAGAAAATCATTACCGGTGTTGGCAATATCTATGCATGTGAGTCACTCTTTCTTAGTGGCATCCATCCCAAAAGGGCATGCAACAAAATATCAAAACAACGCTATCTAAGTCTTGCCAAAGCCATAATCTCAACCCTTACAACATCAATAAAACAGGGTGGAACAACACTTCAGGATTTTCGTAATAGTGAAGGCAAACCAGGCTACTTCCAACAACAGCTTCTTGTATATGGCAGAGAGAACAAACCATGCACAGAGTGCGGAACCAGCATCAAGAAGATAATCCAAAATCAGCGCTCTACCTGGTACTGCCCACACTGCCAACACTGATTTGGTAAAATCACCCGATGGATATACACAACCCAACAGCGTGTGAAGAGAAAGAGCCTTTTGCCCTTCAGGTGATTGGTGAAAGCATGGCACCAGAGTTCAATGATGGTGCTGTTATCATAATTGACCCAGGTTGCCCTGTAGTAAACGGTGCATATGTTTTGGCTGCCTACAAGGATGAATACCACTTCCGTCAACTGGTCCGTCGCAATGAAACCACCTACCTGGTTCCACTAAACGGACAGTTCCACTCACTTGAGCTTACCGGCCCTTTTGAGGTTCGTGGCGTCATAACCCAGCAAAACCACAAACGTACTATTGTTCACTACGAGTATCCGGAGGATGGGGTAATTAATCGTAGAGAGAACAGTCGTCGAAAGAAGAACAGGAATTAAAAAAGGCTCCACTCAGGAACCTTCATTACAACTAGAGAGAACACAGAATATCAGGTAGTTACTTTCTCATACTTGGCCTGTAGCTCCTCAGGGCTCTCCTGATGATCTGGGTCTGGCAGACAACAATCTACCGGGCAAACCTCTACACACTGCGGCTCATCATAGTGCCCTACACACTCGGTACATAGATCCGTAGTAATCTCATAAATCTCATCGCCCTGAAAGATTGCCTCGTTAGGACACTCGGGCTCACACACATCGCAGTTAATACATTCATCCGTAATATAAAGCGCCATCTTTCATCCTTACCATTTTTGCGTGAATTCTTGAATGCTTTTATTATACACCGCCACCTAATTTCTGTTCCAGCGCCAGTTGCACATTTTTACCAACAAATGGAGCTACATCCCCGCCCAAAGAGGCGATCTCACGCACCAGGCTAGAGGAAATATAGGAGAACTGCTCAGCAGGAGTCAGAAACATGGTTTCGATATCAGAGGCAAGATGACGATTCATCCCAGCTAACTGGAACTCATACTCAAAATCGGAGACTGCACGCAGTCCACGCAGGATGACACCAGCACCTATGGAACGGGCAAACTCAACCAGCAGACCATCAAAAGAGACTACCTCAACTCCATCCAGCCCATTCAGTGCATCGCTTGCCATGGTAATGCGCTCCTCAACAGAGAAGAGTGGCTGCTTGGAGCCATCCGTTACCACCGCAACAACAACATGGTCAAAAATTCTGGTTGCACGCTCAACCAGATCAATATGGCCTTTGGTGATTGGGTCAAATGTTCCGGGGTAAACTGCCTTCATGGTTCTTCTCTACCTTTAACCTCAAGAAGCATATATCGTACCTGACCGGCATCGCCCTTGCGAGCCACACCCCAGCCAGATGGTATTTGTAGTTCATCTGCCCCCTGCTCCACCTCAATATATAGTCGAAGTTTTGGAGATAGCACTGACCTATCCAGCAACAAAAATACCTTCTCCAACATATCCTTGTTAAATGGTGGATCCAGGAATATGAGATTGTATGGAGAGAGATCCCTCTTCTCCAAAAACAGAAAGGCATCCTCTCTAAACACCTCTCCCCTATCACTTTTCAACAACTCTAGATGCTCACCAATTGCCCTTGCACTCTTCTGCTCCCGCTCCACAAAATCTACATGTGATGCACCTCTTGAAAGAGCCTCCAGACCAAGTGCACCACTACCTGCAAAAAGGTCCAGACAATATGCCCCTGCAATAGTTGGCTGTAGCCAGTTGAATAGGGTCTCTCGTACCCTGTCCGGAGTGGGGCGAATCCCGGGGTTATCAGGGAAGGTTAAAATGCGCCCTCGCCACTCTCCGGCAATGATCCTGAGGCGTCTACCGCCTCCCGATTTCCCCTTTTTTGCCATACCGAGTTGTTTTTGTTACGACCTAATCAATCTTTCCGCCCACAATAACCGTTACCATCTCTGATGGGTGCAGTCGATGCTTGAATGCATTCTTGATGCTCTCGCCAGTTACCGTCTCAACCTTCTGGTTAAAGGTATCAAGGTAGTCATCAGGCAGACCATAGAAACCCATCATCCCCAGATAATCGATAATCTTCTTGTTGCTATCAATCCGTAGAGGAAAGCCACCGGTAATATTCTTTTTAGACCGTATCAGCTCCTCAATGCCTGGTCCCTGCTCAATAAAATCTACTATGGTTTTACGCAGCACCTCCAGCGCCTCATCCCTGCTCTCATTCTTGGTCTGCAGACCGGCCTTGAATGGTCCTTCTCCAGCCATTGGTGAAAAATAGCTATAGGCACTATAGGCTAGCCCGCGCTCCTCTCGCACCTCTTCGGATATTTTTGAGACCAGGCCACTTCCACCCAATATATGGTTACCAACGTAAAGGTTGAAATAGTCGGGATCACCTCGACGCAACGATGGATGCCCCATCAACAGATGACTCTGTACCGATGGATAATCAATCCTGATCGTTTCACCAGGCTTTGCAGTCACTGCATCTGGTAATTTTGGTGCCTTATCCCCCATTGGTATGCTGCCCACGACTCTCTCTGCAATCTTCTTGGCTTGATCTCTACCAACATCCCCAACAATTGCAATAACTGCATTTCTTCCAACATAGTACTGCGCGTGGAATCTGCGTAGATCACTGCGCCTCAGTGCCTTGACACTCTTTTCTGTTCCACTTGATGGCTCTGCATAGGGGTGGGACCCATACATTGCCCTGAAGAGTGCCTTTTCTGCAATGGTTCCGGGTGACTGTTTCTGGGCCTGAATCCCAACCAATTGGCGACTACGCTCCCGTTCAAAGGCATTTTTTGGGAAAGATGGATGGTGAATAACATCGGCCATTACCTCAAGCGCAGGATCCAGTAGATGGTCATCACTCAGACTACGCAGTGACACCACCGCCATATCACGCAGGGAGTCAAAACCAAGGTTAGCCCCTAGTCTGTCCATGGTCTCTGCGATTGCCTCCTCCCCCCGTATTCCTGTGCCAGTAGAGAGTAGACCATTAGTCATTGCTGCTATCCCTCCCTTTTTGCCATCTCGTGCACTTCCTGCGTCAAAGATCACCCTGATATCGACCATTGGAATCTCAGGTGTATGTACATAGAGAACCTGGGCTCCACTAGCTGTACTCCAGCGCTCAATCTGTGGTGTTGCCGATGCGACCAGAGAGAATAGCAGACTGATTATCAAAACAGATGCTCTGCTAGTCATGATGTTTCTCCTTGTTGGTCTCTCCATCTATCGGAAGAGGATCCAGAACTGCTGTCGTTATCTGATCAAAATCGAGATATTTGTCTGCCACAGCCATCACCTGTTCTGCTGTTACCTTGCGAATATTCTCTGCATAGCGATCTGCCTCCTGCCAATCAAGACCAATAGTCTCCAGGGTGCCAATCTGCATCGCCTGATAAAACACTGAATCACGCTCAAAAACCTTGGCCGCCACTACCTGCGCCTTTACTGTGTCAAGCTCAGTTTTTGTAACTGGGTCTCTTTTAATATCATTTAACTCTGTCAGTAGAGCTTGTTTTACCTCTGCAACTGTATATCCTTTTCCAGGAACACCCTCCACAATGAAGAGTGTCTGTAGTCGATCATAGGGGTCATACCCAACCCCGGCACTGGTCGCAATCTCTGTTCCACGAACCAGTCTTTTATTAAAACGTGCGCTATCTCCTCCATCCAACACATACGCCATCACCTCCAGGGCATATGGCTCCCATGGTTGCTCAGCCGTAACCACGGTTGGAACCGGAAACCCCATGATCAGATACGGGATCTCGGCAGGAACCCTGACCGTCACCTCTCGCGCTCCCAACTGCCTGGTCTCCATTCGAGGTTTTGGTGGATTTAGTACTGATGGCTCAAGAGGGCCGTAATACTTATTGGCCATCTTGATCACCTCATCTGCGTCAACATCACCTGCAACTACCAGGGTGGCATTGTTAGGGGCATACCACATCGCATACCACTTTCGCAGATCCTCAATATCGTAGTTTTCAATATCATTCATCCATCCTATTACCGGGTGGTGGTAGGGGCTGGTCTGAAATGCAGTTGCCATAAACTGCTCGTAGGTGAGCGATGTAGGCTTGTCATCGGTACGCATCCTGCGCTCCTCCTTAACCACCTCGCGTTCCTTGAGAAACTCCTCCTCTGGCAGGGTCAGATTACGCATGCGGTCTGACTCCAGCTCCATGCTGATGGGAAGACGGCTCTTTTCCAGACGTTGGAAGTAGGCGGTATAGTCACGGCCGGTAAAAGCATTCTCACGTCCACCATTCTCCGAGATGATCTTTGAAAATTCATTGGGTCCGTGCTTCTCTGTCCCCTTGAACATCATATGCTCCAATATATGGGAGATACCGGTAATGCCATCAGTTTCATAGCTGGAACCAACCTTATACCAGACCTGTGAAACCACAACTGGTGCCCGATGATCCTCCTTGACTATAACCTTCATCCCATTGTCCAGCATAGCCTCTGTAACATTGGCTGCAGTTCCCATCGAGGGAACTACCAATATGGTAAGCATAGTAAACAGTGCCTTACCAGAATCCATTTTTCTCAGGCAATTCAGATTCATTTAACTTATTCCTTGTAACATCAATGACGCAGAGATTGTACCCGAGAAGACATCGCATAGAGAGAGAAGTTCAACAACAGCAGGCAGGATAACGCCTCAACTATCTTATTGATTAATAGTGATATTGTTGTAAACCCTATATTTCTATATAGTTGTAGCCAAGGCTATAATTGGTTAAGTCTTCGTTAATCGTCGATGGAGGAGAGAGACGATCGCTCGAGCTCCATCATAATAAAATATAAATCCCGTACGGGAGGAGTGATTGGCCATGAAACTAAGTCGTTCAGCTACGCTGGCGGGTAGCGTTCTGGTTTTTGCTATTGCAGCCGGTTGTGGTGCACAACAACAAACAGTATACAAGCCCATCAAAGAGCGCGCTTACGGGGCTGATGCAGCGGCTGCTGTGGCAGATCCAATCAAACCCAAGAATGAGTACAATATCAGCCTGAACTATGAGCTCGGCATGCATTGTACTGGCTTTGATTTCACCTACTGCTGTGTACTTCCACCTTATAATTCTGTCCAGGCGCAAGTCATCAAGACTGCGGTAGGCGCCAAGAAGTGGCCTGAGGTGCTGGAGTCTGACGAGGAGGAACATGACATCCTCGTTGATGGCAAGAAACGGATGAAAATCAAGTTTGGCCATACTGACAACACCTACTCAGAGGGTGACAAGCTCGCCTACTGGGACATCAAATATGATGTTAATGGTGACGGCAAATACACTGAGAACGAGAATGTTGCCAACGCCTACTTCACTCATCTCTATGTTTACAAGGATCTAAAGGCATCGAATCCCGACGGAACTAGCGCAGATAGCAAAAAATCCAGGGTGGGAATCGAGATTCCCATTCCTAAGGATAACGGACCTGCTGGTGCCGCAGTCCCAAGCCCAATGAGTGGCGGACATCTACACTACTCTGGCGTGAAGGGCACTACTGTATTTACCAAGTCACCTGTACTGGACAATGTACCAATCGTACTGACCAACCCTGGCATTTGGGATGCTCTAGGTCTGGCACTCACCCCATGGCAGGACAGCATCATGAAACGTGATCCACTGAACATGCTGGAGAGCGAGATTCGCCCGTTCCAGGAGTCCTGGGCTGCGCTGGTTGATGCCGAGTCTGGTGAGGCCATCATCGATGGCGTCAACGGTAAGCCTGTTCACTTTATTGGAACAAGCCCTATTGATGTACCTAACTGTGCAAACTGTCACTCCAACAAGAATGCCAATGGGGACAAATACAATCTCTGGAAAGGTGAGAAAGCATTCTGGAAAGCATTGGGTGCAAGTGAGTGGATTGCAAATCTGAAGGGAACATCGCTCTCTATTCTTGAGATGCATGACGACAAGCATGGAACGGACTTCCTCAAGAACTACGATCCAGGCTCACGCTCCAAGGACAATCGTCTGGGTGGGGATCCTATTCTCTGTCAAAAGTGTCATGCAGATAACGTAATTGGCGTACTTCAATCCAAGAAAGTTAGTGACGTGATTCCTGGTGGTGAGGATAGAGTAATCATGCCTCTGACAGAGGCCATTCATCTGGTTCATCAGGAGAAGCGCCCTCAACCAGATAGCCAGGGCCGCACTGGTGGCTGTCAGGGCTGCCACCCATCACACCGTCAAGACGGCAATATGGATCGCTATCCAATGACTGCGGATGGTGAAAACTTTTTTGCCAATGCGGATAACCGTGATGGCGAAGGCTGTTTCGCTGGCCGCGATGTCCACTCCAACCCTTACAAGGATAAGGATGGAGCAGGCACGCCAGAGCACCTGAATGCGATTGGTAGCTGGATTCAGGCCAATGTCTCCAACATCGGTAACGGTGAGGGTGGCAAGGGTCTCTGGTGCACCAACTGTCATTCACCTCTGGCCAAAGCCCTCTACCAAAAAGATAACCTTACACATGCATTCCGTCAGGAAGGCACTACCCTGCGTGACAAGTCTCTGGAAGAGATTGCAGCCGGCATCGGTGTTGATATGGCAACCTTGGAGTCAATGATGGATCCCAAGGTGGTACTCGATGCCGATGGCAACGACACCCCAGGAAAATCTCAGATCCTTGCGCTATGGGATCCAGAGGTTTCCCATCCAGATATTGCGGTCATTGCTATCAAGGATGGCGGACCCATGGGCTCCAAGGATGAGGATGGTGACTTTAGTGTTATTCCGCTCTCTGCCAACCCTGCTGTAGATGTTGCATCTCTGGCCCTGCCTGAGGGTGCTGATGGTGCAATGGCAGTACCCTACAATGCTGCAACGCATGGCAAGTCCTACTGGCTATCTGCGGGTGAACCACACTGTGCAGATTGTCACGCTGCCCCCTATGTTGAGGGTCAGGGTGGTGTTGCATTCCCAATCAACCAACCAGGCAAATACAGTTTGATGCGTTATACCAAGGGACATGCTGGTCTGGCCTGTCAGGTATGTCATGAGTCAATTCATGGCCTTTACCCTGTAACGGCTGACGTGGATAGCACTACCTACAAGCAGGCAGCACAGTTCAATCCTGATGGTTCTCACGGACCCATGGTCTGTGCAGCTTGTCACTATACCAATGAAACCGGTGTGCCTCTGATTGCAAATAAAGAGGAGTGGGAAGGCAAATCCATAATGGATGACTTCGATGCCGCGGTATCCTGGATGCATGCAAGCGCACCAGACCTCGGTGGAGCAATCCCGGACGAATGATAAATTCCCTGCATTGATATTTCAAAGGCGAATGAAAATAATAACAAAATGGGTTCAATGGCTGCTGGTTGCCAGCATCTCTCTGACTGGATACAACACTGCTTACTCCGCAGAACAGGCTACACCCCTGGTCACTGTTGGGGATTACACCATTACAGATTATGATATCGAGCGTGTCATTGTGAGCTCTCCATTGGCAGATCAATATCCAACACTTAATGAGAAGGATCAAGCCGCAATGCGGGGCGCCATTCTTATGCGACTGGTAAACTTGCAGCTGCTCTACCTTGAGGCCCTTGATCGGGGAATGGAGCAGGATCCCACATTCATTGCCGACCGTGAGGACTTCATAAAAGGAATCACCTATAAGCTCTATATGGACAGGCTGAGAGCATCCATCAAAATTCCAGATACAGTGATGAGCGAACTGCTATCTCGGCTAAAAGGGAATTCCGGCGCTCTGGATGCATCTATCGCACAGTACAAGGCACAACAGTACAAGTTGGTCCGCTCCCTGGCCCTTAAAAAGATTCGTGATCAGGTACATCTTGCTGTTCATGAAGACCGTATAACCCCGGCAATTACCCCTAAAACAATTCTGGCAGAGGCTGACAACTACATAGTCAGCTTTTCTGATCTTGGGATTAAATTTGAAGACAAGGATGACTTCCATGCAGCAACTATTGAGGAACGCCTTTATCAAAGGCTGGAGGTTGATCTGGTCAACATGGTCTCCAAAGAGATATCTAACGGGCTAAAAAATAGGATTGAGTCATTCTCCAGAGAGCGCCTGCCGGCCATGCTGCTCATGCAAAAGGAGAATGAGTGGGCGCCAGATCGCGCCGCAGCACGTGCCTACTTTGAACAGCACCGTGAGCTTGGATTTATCCCGGAACAGCGAATGATTTCGCAGATTGTGCTTGATAGCAGAGAAAAGGCAGAGGCAATAAAAAAACGTATTCTCGCAGGGGAGAGCTTCTTCCGTATGGCAAAACTACACAGTATTGACCCCTATGGACGCAAAAATGCCGGCCAGATGGGATGGCTTACAAAAGGGAAAGCCATGCCTGCAATCGAACAGGTGCTGGAGAACATGCAGGAAGAGGATATTAGTGAGATTGCAGAGACCGGAAAAGGGTTCCATCTAATCCTGTTACAAGGCATAAAGCCATCCATTCAGCATGAATATGAGGAGGTTTATGACCGTGTTCGTCAGGCGATCACCGATGAATATCTCCCTCCATTTGTACGCTCACTGCAACATAAATACAAGATCGAGTTTGCAGACCCTGTTGCCGAAATTCCACTAGAGAATCCCTGATTCTCAGGCTTGTGATGTTATCCTTTCACAAATATCATCACGGAACTGGATACAATGTTTGGATTTGGAAAAACCCCGGGACAAGAGAAGAAGCCGGGGGTCATCAAAAGCCTGAAAGAGAGATTATCTCGCACCCGCTCAAACCTGAGTGATGGCTTGGGCACCCTGTTGCTCGGCAGGAAAACTATAGATGATGATCTACTGGAAGAGCTGGAGAACCGTCTGCTAACAGCAGATATAGGCATAGAGGCTACTCAGGAAATTCTCACACAGACCACAGAGAGACTAGCCAGAAAAGAGGGGAACGACCCGGAGGCAATGCTTGATGCACTGAAAACCAGCATGCTGGAACTGCTCTCGCCCCATGAGTCCCCTCTTCAACCAGAAACAGCCTCCCCCTACGTCATTCTGATGGTAGGAATCAATGGTGCTGGTAAAACAACTACTATTGGGAAACTAGCCAAACAGCTTCAGAATAGCGGGAAGTCTGTAATGCTGGCTGCCGGAGATACTTTTCGTGCCGCTGCGGTGGAACAGCTCCAGAGCTGGGGTGAGCGCAATGATATTCCTGTCATCGCGCAGCATACTGGGGCGGACAGTGCCTCTGTGCTCTACGATGCGGTTGAATCGGCACGTGCCAAAGGGGTTGATGTGCTTATTGCAGATACAGCTGGTCGCCTCCATACCCAGTCTAATCTGATGGAGGAGCTAAAAAAAGTTAAGCGGGTGATGCAAAAGCTGGATGACTCAATTCCTCACGAAATAATGTTGATCCTTGATGCTGGTACCGGACAGAATGGGGTGCATCAGGCAGAGCAATTTCATGAGGCCGTGGGGATTACCGGTATATCCCTCACCAAAATGGATGGAACGGCCAAAGGGGGGGTTATCTTCGCCATTGCAAAACAGCTCGCCATTCCAATCAGATTTATCGGTGTCGGGGAGGGAATTGATGACCTCAGACCCTTCAATGCAACCGAGTTTATAGACGCCATACTCTCAGAATAATCTATATATCTTATTGTTTTATATCATGTTTTCTGCACATATCACAGAAAAAACTGTCCTCTTGCAGAGGGAACTATAACAGCAGTTAGCACTCTAATCTTGCGAGTGCTAATTTTAGCTATTATAATCGTAGATATAGAAAACAGAGAGATAAATTAATGAGTTACGCCCTTCAGCCAATCAATGTCCAATTTCCTGCCGCAACAGTCGACAGTGTTGACGCCTATCTTCAGAGCCTGAGAAAATTTCCTATTCTCAGCCAGGAAGAGGAACAGGAGTTAGCCATTCGCTTTCACGAGCAGGGTGATCTGGAGGCAGCACGCCAACTGGTTATCTCAAACCTGCGCTTTGTGGCCCATATTGCCAGAGGATATCTTGGATATGGTCTACCACTGGCTGACCTGATTCAGGAGGGAAATCTTGGACTGATGAAGGCAGTGCGTCGTTTTGATCCAGAGCGAAAGGTTAGACTGGTCTCATTTGCTGTCCACTGGATCCGCTCGGAAATTCATGAATACGTTCTCCGTAACTGGAGCATCGTAAAGGTTGCTACAACCAAGGCTCAACGCAAACTGTTCTTCAATCTGCGCAGCTCCAAAAAACGTCTGGGATGGTTCTCTCGTGAAGAGGTGGAGACCGTTGCCAAGGACCTCAATGTCAAACCGGAAACCGTGCTGGAGATGGAGCACCGTCTAAGTCACCACGATGCATCATTTGACCTCCCGATGGGGTGTGATGACGAGGATGATCACTTCTCTCCGTCCGCTTTTCTCAAGGCACCAGAATCAACACCTGAACAAGAGCTGGAAGAGAGTGACTGGAGAGAACAGTCAATCAACATGATGAGATCAGCTCTAACCACTCTGGATGAGCGCAGCAGAAATATCATTGTCCAGCGCTGGCTCGATGAGGAGAAGAGTACTCTTCAGGATTTAGCTGATGAATATGGAGTCTCTGCTGAACGTATTCGTCAACTGGAACAGAATGCCCTCAAAAAACTGCGAGGGTGCATTACGCTCTAAGCTCCTTCAAGAGCTCTATTAAAAACGGGTATACTTTACTCTATGAAAAAAGAGCGAATCTGTATCCTTGGTGGCACCGGTTTTGTTGGTGGCCACCTCATTCACCGCCTATCCAAATCTGATGCCTCACTTACGGTAGTTACACGTCACCGTGAGCGTCACCGCAACCTCCTGATCTATCCTGATATCTCGTTGGTTGAGGCTGACATCCATGATGAAGAGGTTCTGCAAGGGCTGTTCAATAACTGTGACATAGTCATCAATCTGGTTGGCATCCTCAATCAAATGGGGGGCAAGGTAAGTTTCCAGCGAGTACATGTTGAGCTTGCCCAGAAGATCGTAACTGCCTGCAACCGTACGGGGGTCAAGCGCCTTCTACATATGTCTGCGCTCCAGGCTGGATCTGCCAATGCCATCAGTCACTATTTGCGCTCCAAGGGAGAGGGAGAAAACCATGCTCATCTACAGGCAGGCAACAGTTTGAATGTAACCAGTTTCAGGCCATCTGTTATCTTCGGCGAGGGAGATCACCTATTCAACCGCTTTGCCTCCATGCTGCGTCTACCACTTTTAACTGTTCCACTAGCCTGCCCAGAAGCGCGCTTTGCACCAATATATGCCCAGGATGTTGCCGAAATATTTATCCAGACAATCCATAATCAGGGAACCTACGGCAAACGCTATGACCTCTGTGGGCCAAGAGAATACTCTCTGATGGAGCTAATGGAATTTACCGAACGCTGTATCGGGGTTCGTCGCCTAATTGTCGGGCTGAGTAATTCACTGTCCAGACTGCAAGCCAAGATACTTGGTAAGCTGCCAGGAAAACTCCTGACTCTTGATAACTACCGCTCAATGCGCTCTGCCAGCACCTGTGATAAACCTCTGGATGATATCTTCGATATCAGCCTCACCCCTATGGAGAGCATTGTCCCCGGTTATCTAGGCAGAAAAAACCAGCAGGTCAACTACATGAACTACCGCAAGCTTGCAAAACGGTAGTGATGACAGACAACATAACTTGGTAACAACAAAACAGTATCAATCATGGAACCAACAACTTTAAGCAAAGAGCAGCGCATACTTAGAATGGTTCGCAGGACTCTTGGAGCCATTGCCCGTGAGACTGCACCACAAGAGGGAAAAGAGCACCCACTGACCAAACAGACGTTTGACGACATGCGTGACTGTTTTGCCCTGGTTGCTCAACGTGAAAAAGAGCTATTGGAAGAATCTGGGGTAAAAAGCAGTATGCGTCCAACCTTCAATGATGAGCCAAATAGTACAAAAGTGGTCTCTATTGACTCCCTCTCTGATAGAAAAAAGTAGATATCTGGTTGGCGGTGCAGTCCGTGACCAGTTGCTGGGAATCAGCCCCAAAGAGCGAGACTGGGTAGTTGTTGGAAGATCTGAAGATGAGATGTTATCTGCCGGCTTTCAGCAGGTGGGCAAAGATTTTCCTGTCTTTCTGCATCCAGATACACATGAGGAACATGCTCTAGCACGCACTGAGCGAAAGACCGCTCCTGGCTATCGTGGCTTTACTGTTCATGCTGATCCATCTGTAACCCTAGAAGAGGATCTGCTGCGACGAGACCTTACCATCAATGCAATAGCGCAGGCTGCTGATGGCTCACTAATAGATCCATTCGGTGGAAAAAATGACCTGCAACAGGGAATCCTGCGCCATGTCTCTGATGCTTTTGTGGAGGATCCAGTGCGTATCCTCCGCATCGCCCGCTTTGCTGCCAATTTTGGCAAATGGGATTTCCATGTTGCCCATAAAACCCACTCCCTGATGAAGCAGATGGTTAAGGATGGCGAGGTTGACTCACTGGTTTCCGAACGAGTATGGCAAGAGACACTCAAGGCCCTGCAGACAGAGCATCCTGAACGCTATTTTGAGGTGCTCAGAAACTGTGGAGCATTAAGACAAATATTTCCCGAGCTTGAACAACTGTTTGGGGTTCCTCAACCATCGCACCACCACCCTGAGATAGACAGTGGAGTCCATACGCTGATGGTTCTGCAACAGACCGTCCGTCTCAGTAACAAACCAACCATCCGCTTTGCTGCACTGATGCATGATCTTGGCAAGGGAACCACGCCAAAGAGTGAGTGGCCAAAGCACCATGGGCATGAACAGAGGGGAGAAAAGCTTGTTCACAAACTTTGCAAACGACTAAAGGTGCCAAATGAATTTAGAGAGCTGGCACTGGCTGTCACCAAGTATCATGGCCACTACCACCGTGCCGAAGAGATGCGCGCTGACACCATGGTCAGGATGCTCGAAGGAATTGATGCATTCCGCCGTCCAGAGCAATTCGAAGACTTTCTTGTCACATGCGAGGCAGATCAGCGCGGCAGAACCGGCTTTGAGAATGACGTATTCACCCAGGGTGACACCCTAAGAACTGCCCTCAAAGCTGCTCAGTCAGTAGGAACCGACGGGATCATTGCTGACGGTTTTACCGGAAAAGAGATTAGGGATGAACTACGAACAAGACGCACTCAAGAGGTAAAAAGCGCTCTCTCTAATCTTGCCAGCAGCTGATCAAATCCACTAATTCCAACCAGATACGCCAGCACCACGCCTCCTCCATTAGCTACCATATCCAATACCTCCAACATTCTATAAGAGGTTAGGCCCTGCAAGAGCTCAAGGACAATTCCCAACACAACAAAACCAATACCATAATAGACCCTTGTTACACCACCATATAACTGCACAAACCAACCCATAATAGAAAAATAGGCTACCAGATGAAGAAGTTTATCGCTGGGAAGATCAATACCAACATCTGGGACTGGATAGAGTGAAAGTACTATTATTCCGAACACCATGCTCCAGCCCACCAGAACCCAAAATTGATATAGTTTCAATGAACTATACATAAATAGAGATCAACAAGACCCCAAGCAAGAGGCGATAGACCACAAACGGCACCATTCCAAGCCGATCAAGCAGCTTCAGAAAGTAGTGTATACAGAGGTATGCACTTATTGCAGAGAGCAGTGTTCCCAATAGTAGTGTGGCCCAATCAACACCCTCCCCTTGTTGAAACAACTCCACCACCTCCAATCCACCAGCCAACAGAATCACGGGAATGGAGAGCAGAAATGAGAATCTGGCTGCCCCCTGTCTTGTCATCCCCATAGCTAGTGCAGCTGTCATGGTGACACCAGACCTAGAGGTCCCTGGGATCAGCGCAAACACCTGGGATAGTGCAACCACTAAAACTGTCTGCCATCCCATTTGATACTCATCACTCTGCCGCTTTCCTCTGTAATCGGCCCACCAGAGCAGCAAGCCAAAGATTATGGTTGTGGTGGCAATAACCAGTGGAGAGCGCAGGTAGAGCTCTATCTGATCCTTGAAGACAAGTCCTGCCAACCCAACCGGAATTGTTCCCAGACCAACCGCCCAGGCTAGTTTTGCATCAGCAGTCATCCCTCGGCCAACCAGGGAGCCGCTCCACTCTGCAAGCATCGTTATTAGTTCAGATCGAAAGTACCCAACCACTGCCAGCAGAGTCCCGATGTGGACAGCCACATCAAAGGCTAGCCCTTGATCCTGCCATCCGGTCAGAACTGGAACAAGAATAAGATGTGCTGAACTGGAGATAGGCAGAAATTCCGTCAATCCCTGAACTAGCGATAAAAGAACAATCTGAATAAGATCCATAGCCCCTACTCTACTACAGCGTGTGAAGCTGATCGTGGATGGTAAATGTTTCTGGCAACTCTATATCTCTGGTCAATGCCATTACCTTAACTACATCACCCATCTGTGCCGGCATGGTCAGCTGCTGAATTGCCTTCGATGTCTCAATACGTGTCTGTGTATCATCCAGATTTTCACCTTCTGCCATCTCTGCAATCCCTCCAGCCAGCAGAAAATATGCCTGTGTTGTATAACCGGCAACACTCAGTCCTGACTCATCTGCCGCCTCGGCTACAGTAGTAAAATCAACGTGTGCCGTTATATCCTGGAGCCCCGGTAGTGCCAAGGCATCCTCATGTTTATGGTGTCTGTAGAAGCAGCTCAAAGTACCGCTGCTGCGCTCGGGACGATAGTATTCTGCACGAGAGTATCCGTAATCAATCAGTAACACCATCCCCTGCTGCAGAAAATCCGAGATTGAGCTAATCCATGGTGCCAGTCCCGGTCTAAGCTCTGAGCTATAACCTTCTTCCAGGGCAGCAATATCAATCCCAGACGGAAGGTTGATAGCTGTCTCTGCAGGCTGTTCACCCATGGCAAACTCACCGTTCTCATCCACAACGACTCCAAGCCCAACAGCTTTATCGTCTCGCACCACAAAGCGCTCACATGGTATTGCGTCCATCACCTCATTTGCGATTACTACTCCCTGTAGAGCTATTTGTGGCAGCTCCTCCAACCAGTTGACCCTCTGCAACAGATGAGGGGCGCGCTGCGCAATAGTCTCCTGCTGCCTTGCCCGCAGAGTACCGCTTAACTCCAGAATGCTGTAACTCTCTGGAAGCTGTTGCTGACTCTCAAGCTCCAGCAAAATATCTGCCGCCATTACCCCAGAGCCCGCACCAAACTCCAATATTGAGGGTGACTTCATGCCCACCAAAACAGGGGCGATCTGTCGTGCAACCACTCTGGAAAAAAGTGGTGAGATTTCCGGTGCAGTAACAAAATCCCCCTCTTCACCAAGACCATGAAGGCCGCTGTAGTATCCCAGCCCCGGTGTATATAGTGCCTGAGCCATCCATTGATCAAACGGGATCCATCCGCCAGCCTGCTTGATTGAGTCAACTATCCTGGCCTGTAGCTGCCATGATGCATCTCTCATCTCTACTGTCGGTTCAAGGAGCCCTCTATTCATCTGTTACACTTTGACCTTTATTTTGTGGAGTTAAATTCGTGGACAATGATACCAACAGTTGTCATAACAAGGTGGTGCTGATTACGGGTGCCGCCCACCGAATTGGTGCGGCCACAGCTCGCCTGCTTCATAACGCAGGGATGAATATTGTGCTGCACTATAGAAGCTCTGATGCAGCAGCTACAGCACTGCAAAGTGAACTTCAACATAATCGCCCAGATTCGGTGGGGCTGATCCAGGCTGATCTGCACCAGATTGCCGGGTTTGATTCACTGATCCAGCAAGCTGTCAGTTATTGGGGCAAGCTGGATGTTCTGATCAATAATGCATCAACATTCTATCCAACCCCTGTTGGCTCAATGAGCGAAGAGCATTGGGATGATCTGGTCGGGGCAAATCTCAAGGCCCCTCTATTTCTCTCTCAGGCTGCAGCTTCCGCAATAAGAGAGCAATCTGGAAATATTATAAATATCGTTGATATCCATGCAGACCGTCCCCTAAAGAACCACACTATTTACAGTGTTGCGAAAGCTGGTTTAGCCATGCTGACAAAATCCATGGCGCGTGAGCTGGGGCCTGAAATCAGGGTAAATGGTGTTGCCCCTGGTGCGATTCTCTGGCCTGAAACTGGCATGAGCGAGCATGCGCAGTCAGAAATTGTATCCGGAACAGCGCTGAAACGCTCCGGTGAGCCTGATGATATTGCCCAGACCGTTCTCTTTCTAATCCAGAATGCCAACTATATGACAGGGCAGATTATCAATGTAGATGGTGGTCGAACACTCAGCAATTAAAACTGTAGCGGTGCTGGCCAGAGCGGCTGAATAGAGCGATCAAACTTATTCCATATGACACCGTACTCCTCGCCAGTTTGTGGATGACACTCTCCGCTCGCAATCTCGGCCAACGGTTTTAGTACAAAAGCATACTCAAATATCTCTGCACGTGGAATATCCACCCCCTGATCCTGCAGATCCAGATCTCCATATAGAAGCAGGTCCAGATCAAGGGTACGAGGATTGAATTTCTCTGCACCGCGCTCTCTTCCGTTGTTGGTCTCGATAGTGCGCAACTGTTGCTGAATATCGTTCAGACCTGACTCTGAATCAAACCCAACCACCAGATTGTAGAAAGCGTCGCCATCAAAACCAACCGCTTCACTCTCATAAACTGTCGATATGGTTAGCTCACCAAAGATCTTCCTTAACTGCTCAACAGCTAGTTTTACGCTACGCTCACGATCAATATTGCTACCAATACTGAGATAGATACGTGGCATTAAAGCTGCTCACCACGCTCTATTATTACCCCAACATCCCTGGATCCGGTAACAGCACCAGGTTTGCTTACCCGAAGCCTGACTCCCGGCACATTAAACTCTGAGCGTACAATATCCGCTATTCTCTCAGCCATAGTCTCCACCAACTGAAAGCTGCTCTCCTCGACAAAGCTTATAATCCTTTTGGATACTGCTTTGTAGTCCAGCGTATGATCTATGGCATCACTCTCCGCAGCCCTGCGAATATCAGTACCCATCTCCAGATCAATACTGACAGTCTGCTTTATCTCACGTTCCCAGTCATAGATTCCAATAACTGTTTTAATCTGTAGATCCTTGATATAGACGATATCCATTACCCTGATTTCTCTCCCTCTACGATGTTTGTAACCCTGTCCGGATTATCCCATAATTCCCCCATTATGAATGAATTGACTGATATAGCACTTGTTGCGGCCTCATACCTGATTGGCTCACTCTCTGCCGCAATCCTGATCTGTCGTCTGCTTGGGCTACCGGACCCAAGATCAGAAGGCTCTAAAAATCCAGGGGCAACCAATGTCCTCCGTCTTGGTGGAAAAAAAGCGGCAATTCTTACGTTGTTTGGTGACATGCTAAAGGGGCTTATTCCAGTAGCTGTTGCTGTCCAGCTTGGAGTAAATGAGGTCACACTATCTCTCACTCTACTGGCCGTATTTCTTGGTCATCTATATCCCATCTTCTTTGGATTCAAAGGGGGCAAAGGGGTAGCCACCGCACTTGGAGCCCTGATTGGTCTGCATTGGAGCATTGGGCTGGCCACTATCACTACATGGATGCTGATGGCCGCAATCTTCCGCTACTCATCACTATCAGCACTAACTGCCATACTGCTGGCCCCTGCATATGTCTGGTATCTGTTTCCAGAGCCCAATAGTGCAACCCTAACTGCCACCATGGCTGCCGTTACTGCTCTCCTCTACTGGCGACACCGTAGCAACATCCAAAACCTAATCTCCGGCAAAGAGGACAAGATTGGGTCAAAAAAATCTAACTGACTGCGATTAATTCCGACAGAGGCCAACGTGCCCTGGTCTCAATAGCAAGCGAGCTATGCTCTCCAGCCTGCAGACGCAACGCCCCAGCAAACGCAATCATCGCGCCATTATCGGTGCAGAAATCCAAGCGTGGAAAGAATGCGTTACCCCCCTCTTTCTGCGCAATTTCTGACAGGCGAAGACGGATGCTTCGGTTTGCGCTGACTCCTCCAGCAACCACCAACCTATTCAGGCTACTCTCTCTTAGTGCACGCCTGCACTTGATTGCCAATGTGTCAGCAACCGCATCCTCAAATGCGCGTGCTACATCAGCACCAATTGCTGGATCCTCCAGATTAGTCTGTAATGTGTTGCGGGCAAAAGTCTTGAGCCCGCTAAAACTGAAATCCAGCCCAGGACGATCAACCATGGGTCGAGGAAAATTAAAGCGCTCAGGATTGCCCTGCTCTGCCAATTTTGAGAGAGCTGGCCCTCCCGGATAACCGAGCCCCAACAGTTTGGCTGTCTTGTCAAAGGCCTCTCCAGCCGCATCATCAATTGACTCCCCCAACAGCTGGTATTGGCCCACTCCATCTACCCGAATCAACTGGGTGTGCCCACCAGAGACCAGAAGCGCAATAAATGGAAAGTCCGGTCTGTTATCTTCCAGTAGCGGGGCCAACAGGTGCCCCTCCATATGGTGCACCTCAACCGCAGGAACTCCCCAAGAGTATGCAAGGCTTCTCCCTACGCATGCTCCAACCATCAATGCGCCCATTAACCCAGGGCCCGCAGTATAAGCAACACCGCCTATCTGCTCTGACGTGATTCCAGTCTCATTGAGCAACTGGTCAATTAATGGAATTACCCGTTGAATATGGTCACGTGAGGCAAGCTCTGGAACCACCCCTCCATACTGTGCATGCATCTCGGCTTGACTGTAGAGAATATCTCCACGCAGCCCAACATCAGTTTCATAGAGAGCTATCCCGGTCTCATCACAGGAGCTTTCGATTCCCAGAATTATCATAGATATATATCAAATAGAGTTTGAATCAACTATTTAGTGCTACAAACCCTAGTCAGCCAGATATTGCCTATTAAGCTGATTGTCTCCCTTCAGGGCTGCCATGGCCTGCTCTCGCTCCTCCCCATAGAGCCTTCCCAGCAGGTGTTCTGCCTCTTTGGTATTTATGGTGCCATCAAGCATTCCATGATCGGCTATCAATACTATTAGAGCTTTTCTATTAGCTGAGCGCTCAAACAGCGACACCATTGATGGTACACCCATTGGCATCCCCAGATAATTTCTTGTCTGCCCGTTCTCTCCCATAAGCGCCCTGAGTGTGCTGTAACGATCCATACCAACCATATCTCCCAACAAGGCTGTTGCAGCCTCAACTCCCAATCTGTTTTCAATAAGGCCGCGATCAACCATAAATCCAATCAGCTCATTCCTGTAAGCCGCCTTATTCATCAATTGCACTGCTCCTTGGGCAGTAACTGGAGATGTGATGTAACTTTTCCCCAGCTCGTTATTTCCCAACAGGGAGATAACGGCATCGTGTCTATCTGCGCGGGTGGTTCCCTCCAGCAGAGTAATAGCATCAGCTACAGAGATACCATCAATAATGACCCCTTGGTCCGCCATCAATCCAATCATCTCATCACGGTATGCTATCTCACCAAGAAGCGCGTAAATCTCGTTTACATCGAGAGGCGCTTGCAGATACTCTCTCTGCTGTTGATTGAATCCCAGTAGTGATTTCAGGGTCTCGAAACGGTCTGTATGCTCAACTCCCTCCAGCATCTTTGTTGTCTCAACAGCTGTTAATTTGTTGGCAAAAACCCCTCTATCTGAGAAATAGTTAATCAGTTCAGACCTCAGTGCCACACTCTCAAGCAGACGCTCTACCTCGGCAAAGCCAAGAGGAAGATTCAGATAATCCCGCTTCTGCTGATTGGAGCCCAACAGCGCCTTGACAGAATCATGACGATCCATGCCGCTCTGGACCCGCATCATCTTCTCTGCACCATCGACAGAAAAATCTCCCACAAGAATTGCTCTATCTGCCATATAGCGAATCATGCCTGCACGATTTGCACTTCTGGAGAGTAATACATCTACCTGATCAACTCCCAGGGTGGATGCTGCATAGCTTTTTTCCCCCCGATTGGAACCCAGAAGCGCCTTTAGAGAACGATCATAATCATCTGCACCCATCTCACCAATCAGTGACTGCATCTCTGCCACACTGAAGTTTCCTGCAGGAATCTCAGAATCAGCCATATGGGCAAGCAGATCACTACGCTGTTCGCCAACATTCTCCAGAATCGCACTGATCTGCTGTACATTCAGGAAACCAGGGAACATGCTTCTTTTATAGCGGTTGGCTCCCAACAGTGATTTTGCGGCATAGTATCTATCAGTCCCTGTTAGCCCCTGTAATAGCTCAATACCTTTTTTAGCAGAAAACTGTCGCCCCTCCCAGCCAGTGTCCGCCATCTTGGTAATAGCTACTCTTTTGTCATAGCCACTCTTCCCCTGCAGTTCGGTTGCAGAATCTGCAACTGCAACAACTGAAAAAGCCAACAATGTTAACGAGATAATTTTAATCACAGGAAACTCCCTTGTTTCTTTGAGTTATCTTTTTGGTTTGTCATGTATCCAATAGTCTAGTCCAAGACCCCGTGGAGCACCAGACCATCACACAGTTCCGATATCATAACCCCAATGTAGACACACCTAAACACACAATGGAATTAAGTTTTACTTAATTGTTTTTACTTGTCATTACACATAAAGTGCCTACATCCTACATATACGGGGAAAGGGGACCTTGCAGTAATGGATGACCAGAAGATAGTGTTCGGCGATCGTCTTAAACAGGCCAGACAGCAGTTAAGGCTCTCCCAGAAACAGTTGGGGCTGGAGATTGGCATTGACCCGGCAACCGCCAGCCCGCGTATCAACCAATACGAAAACAACCGTCATCGCCCTAGCGACCAGACAATTGCAAAGCTATCTGCGGTTCTCAAGGTACCCGTTGCTTTCTTCTATGCGGAGGATAACGATCTTGCCCAGCTTATTCTTCTCTGTGTACAGCTCGACAAGAAGCAGCAAAAGGTGCTTGCTCGTTATATTGAAGAGAAATACAACATCAAGTGCTGCATAACGGTTTGATGACAGGCCATAGTATTGCGCACAGTCCAGTAATTCGATATAGTTACTGGTGATTTCATTATGGAGGAGGAACTAATGGAAAAGGAATTTGAGTTACCACATGATCAGGGTGAGATCCGGCAGATCTCATCTGCGCTGCAGGCAATAAGCCACCCCACACGACTAAAAATTCTCTGTTTTCTTGGGGATCAGGAGAAGATCGTCAATGAGATCCTGGAACATGCCGGCAGCACCCAGAGCAACATATCTCAGCATCTGGATGTGTTGCGGAAAGCAGGAGTCATTCAATCAAGACGCGTCCACAACAAAGTCTACTGCTCAGTCCAAACCGAGGATATGCAGCCGTTGATTGTTAAGATCAAGGAGCTGTTCTGTTCGCATAACACGGCTGAACAGAATGTCTTTAACCTGATTCAGTAAAAACTATAATGTATGACAGTTACTGGATAACTTACCCGTAGCCCTCTAGCGTTTCTGCCACTCCCCGAGGAAAAAATTCCTTAACCATACACCCAGCTCTCCAAGTAGCCCTGATGTGGGGGTGACAGCTGGCTGCTGCTCAAACTGGGGCTGTTCGGCCCTCTGCTGACGATAGGCCCTCCAACCCTGATCAGCCACCTCGGTAACTGGAACCGCCTCCTCCACCGATTCCTCATCACCTGCCCAAGGCGTTTCCTGGGGCTGCGGCGCTACTGGTCTGTTCTGTGGTTGTGTAGAGCCCTGCACGGTCTGATACTCCAATAGACGCAATAGTCTACGATTATCCTCCCGTATATCATCAAGCTCAGATTTCAGATCATGGATCATCCCCCTAAGATCGGTCAGCTCTCTAGCGGTAACATAGGGGTCGCCTCCTGATGATGGGCTTGAGGGAATATCCTCTGGCTCAGCAAGAGTTGGAGAGTCGCTGAAGTTTATATCGTCAAATACACGCAGGAGTTCGGAGGTCTCTACTCGCCGTTTCCCATCCTTTCCCACTATGTAGGCCAGATCACCTCGGCTAAACATGCGGTAGATGCTGGAGCGACTTTTACCAGTTAACTCGCAAACTTCCTTAATATTATGAAGCATCCTGTATTCCTGCCTGCTCAATAAGATGAGTCACATGATACACTCTGAGACAATTATTGTCCTCTCCATATCACTATTTATTCTCAGGCACGAATTACTGCGTCAGAATATAAGTCACGAATCTCACTCGGCATTGAAACGCCTCCTGTGTCGCCAGTAATCACCGTATCTAATTGATTTCCAAAAGCCTGTCTCACTGAGACGCTATTTCGACACACTGGGTGTCCGCTATAGTTTGCGCTGGTAGAGACTAGTGCAGAGTTGACACTGTTACATAGTTGCACCACTGGATCGAAGTCTGTAATTCTCACCGCCACACCCCGATGGTCTCCTCTTATCCACCATGGTGTCTCCTCTGACACAGGAACAATCCAGGTAATCGGCCTCTTCCCTGATGACCTAAGTTTTTTCCAATCCGACTCTTTTCTTAATGAGACAAATGGAGTCAGCTGGTCTCTGCATGATGCTATGAGGATCAATCCCTTTGATGGATTGCGCTGCTTTATCGTTAACAGATCAGATACAGCATCCAGGTTCCATGGATCACACCCCAGTCCGTAGACTGACTCGGTTGGATAGGCGAACACTCCTCCCGCATAAAACAGATGTGAGAACTGTCGTAATTTCCATGGAGAGTAGTGGAGGCCAGACATAACAGCACTACACGATAACATCCACCGTTAACCCAATCCATTCCAATCGCATATACTCTTCTTTCTATGTCAGTTATATTTTTTTCACTATTCAGATCAGAGTATCGAAACATTGCCGGAAGAGGAGCATTCATGCTTCTCTTCATTATGTTATCCAGCACCTGCGTAGTAGCTGAATCAGGCAGTGTAACCCTCCAGCAGATACTACTTACTGATCCGTCCACTATTGAGAAAAGTGCCGAAACACCAAACAGGGATCATGTTGCTACCATACTGTTCCGATTTAATCAGGTTGCCCCACCTCCACGAATCTTCTCGGCTCACAACCCCGAGCTACTGGTGATCGATTTCCCTGGTATTCGCTCTGAGGTTGGTTCTCTGCCAGAGGCACTGCCACAACCTCTACAAAAAATTCAGTTGGCCACCAACAGTGAAAAAACCAGGGTCGTGCTACCTACACCAACCCCTCTCTTCTACAGTATGCAGTATGAGGCTCATACGCTACGGCTCTCGCTGTATAAACAGAAGAGCTCCACTACCACACCAAAACCAGACAAAAATAAGAGTGCCGCCCCAGTTATCAGTAAACCCAAGCCCCCACGTAAACCACCAGCTGCAAGGTTGAAAACCGAGATTATCCATCTGCACTACTCACGAGCAGCTGATCTGAAAAAAACCCTGGAGAGCGGACAACAAAATCCTCTACTCTCCAAGGATGGTGTGCTTGGCGTTGATGAGCGGACAAACTCACTGCTAATTAGGGACAATAGTGAAAATCTGAGACAAATTCGTAAACTTATCAAAAAGCTCGACACCCCATCCAAACAGGTATTGATTGAGTCACGAATTGTCATTGCTGCTAATGATTTCAGCCACGAACTGGGGGCACGTCTGGGACTGACTCATCTTGAGTCTGCCCAAAATCAATGGGGATTTTCATTATCAGGCAGTAGCGCGGCTGCCGACAGTGCTCTCTCAGGCACAACCCCTGGCGTAACAGGGGACACCAGTCGACTTGCTGTTAATCTACCTGCAACCAACCCAACCGGTCGGATTGGCCTGACCCTGGCAAAACTGGCAACAGGTAGCCTGATTGATCTGGAGCTCTCTGCCGCACAGATAGAGGGGAAAACAGAGATTATCGCCAGCCCACGTATCATAACCTCTGACGGATATGAGGCCACCATCCAGCAAGGCGTACAGATTCCATACCGTTCAGATACCCTGAGTGGAGGCACCGATATCAGCTTCAAGGATGCGGTCATGGAGCTGCGGGTTACCCCGCAAATCACTCCAGACCACCGAATTATCCTTACGCTATTGGTTAAAAAAGATGCAGTTGGTGCTATCCTCTGCAGCGGATGTGAGCCCAGTGTCGATACCCGAGAGGTCAGAACACGGGTAATGATGGAGAATGGTGAGACCCTGGTTATTGGTGGCATCTATGAAGAGAGGCAGTCCCGTACTGAAAATCGGGTCCCTTTTCTTGCTGATATCCCAATACTCGGCCCCCTATTTCAGAGCAAAAGTAAAACTGATGGTAAAGATGAGCTCCTGATTTTTATCACCCCTTCCATACTTCCTGATCAAAACAGTGATTAACAGAACAATATAGAGCCAAAATTTTGAGTCGAACAACAAAAAATATCTTTCTGGTCGGGTTGATGGGGGCTGGCAAAACCACCATTGGTAAACGTCTGGCTGAATCCATGGGCAAACAGTTTATCGATAGTGATCATGAGATAGAGAAACGTACCGGTGTCAATATCCCAACAATCTTTGACATAGAGGGAGAAGAGGGATTTCGTAATCGTGAAAGTACTATTCTCGATGAGTTGACCCAGAAAAAAGGGGTTATTCTGGCAACGGGTGGTGGAGCTGTTTTGCGCCCTGAAAATCGCAAATATCTGGCTGCTCGTGGCATGGTGATATATCTGAGTGCTTCTGTGGAACAACTTTATAAACGAACCCGAATGGATCGTAACCGACCACTCTTGCAAACCGGCAATCCAAAAAAGAAGTTGCAGTCTCTATTTGAGGAGCGTGATCCACTCTACCGTGAGATTGCGGACCTCGTTGCAGAGACCGATGATCGCTCCATACAGCAGGCCCTGCCTGCACTAATTGAGAAAATCGAAAATTTATGAGCATGCTTGAAGTTGAATTAGGGGCAAGAAGCTACCCCATACATATTGGTCCTGATCTGCTTGGAGACCCGCAACTGGTTGCACCATATATAACCGGAACCCAGGTGATGATTGTCACCAATGAGACCGTTGCCCCTCTCTATCTGCAGAAAACCAGTGAGGCCTTCTCAGCTTTTCAGGTTGAAAATGTCATTCTTCCCGATGGGGAACAATATAAAAATCTGGAGGTATGGAATACCATTTTTGATGCGTTGCTTGGCGCACACTTTGACCGTAAGTGCACTCTGGTTGCACTTGGAGGCGGAGTTGTAGGAGACATCACCGGCTATGCTGCTGCCAGCTATCAACGTGGCGTCAACTTCATTCAGATACCCACCACACTGCTGGCACAAGTAGATTCATCGGTAGGGGGAAAGACCGGGGTTAACCATCCTATGGGGAAAAATATGGTCGGAGCATTCCACCAGCCTCAGTGTGTGATTGCCGATACTAACACTCTAAACACTCTGGATGACCGCCAACTCAGTGCAGGCATCGCTGAAATCATCAAGTATGGGCTGATCCGTGATCTGGAGTTCTTTCAGTGGCTGGAACAGAATATGGGAAAACTGCTCAACAGAAACCCTGAAGCTCTGGGATATGCAATTCAACGCTCTTGCGAAAACAAGGCTGAGATCGTTGCTGCCGATGAGCTAGAGTCCGGACAACGTGCCCTGTTAAATTCCGGACACACTTTTGGTCACGCCATTGAGGCCGGCATGGGGTACGGAGCATGGCTGCACGGCGAGGCTATTGCAGCCGGCATGGTAATGGCCGCAGATCTATCGGTGCGCATGGGATGGCTGGATGAAGAGGATCTTGCACGCCTGCGTAAACTCATCCATCAGGCCAAACTGCCAGACCAGGGCCCTGCAGAGCTAACCACTGCACGCTACCTCGAATTGATGGCTGTAGATAAAAAGGCAGAGGCTGGAAAAATTCGCCTGGTTCTGCAGAAAAGTATTGGTCAGGCAGTCATTACTGAGCAGTTTTCGCAAGAAGATCTACTTGCAACCCTCGAGCAGTGTAGCTCCACTCACTAGCATTTCAGTACATGGCTGACCCCTGTAATCTTGCTTCCTATGCTGCTCATGACAGCTCCACCAAGGGTAGGGCACACACTGAAGAGGGGCCGGAATACAGAAGCGCATTCCAACGAGATCGTGATCGTATTGTTCACTCCACCGCCTTTCGCCGGCTAGAGTACAAAACCCAGGTATTTGTTAATCATGAGGGAGACCTATACAGAACTCGGCTAACTCACAGTATTGAAGTGGCACAAATTAGCCGCTCTATTGCAAGAACACTACGCCTAAACGAAGATCTGACTGAAGCTATCGCACTGGCGCATGATCTTGGCCACACCCCTTTTGGTCATGCCGGACAGGATGTGCTCAATAGCTGTATGTCTCCATACGGAGGATTCGAACATAATTTTCAGTCTCTTCGTGTAGTAGACCACCTGGAGGAAAAATATGCCCAATTCTCCGGTCTTAACCTCACCTTCGAGTCACGTGAGGGCATACTAAAACACTGCAGCCTCCCCAATGCAGAGAAGATTGGTGATGTTGGTGAACGTTTTCTAAACCATACACAGCCGAGCCTGGAGGCTCAGCTAGTCAACCTGGCTGATCAGATCGCCTATAATAATCATGATGTTGATGATGGTCTCCGTGCCGGTCTTTTAACTATTGATCAGTTAAAAGAGGTGGAACTGTTTCGGGAGCAGTATGAGTCCGTTATTCAGCAATACCCCGCACTCAACCAGAGGCGAACAATTCACGAGGTGGTACGCCGCATGATTAACAGACTGGTAATTGACCTGATCGAAACCAGCCAAAACAATATATCCAGAGCAGCCCCCAATAATATTGAGGATGTTCGTCATCAGCCGTCACCACTAATTCAATTTAGTACGCCACAGACCAGTCTCAACCATGAACTGAAACAGTTTCTTCGGGAAAATCTCTATCGCCATTATCGGGTAATGCGCATGAGCGCAAAAGCAGAAAGAATTCTGACAGAACTGTTTCAGGCATTTATGGAAGAGCCACGTCTGCTTCCTGATGAGCCCTATAGGCTAATTGATGGAGACACCCCAGAGGCACGCAAACAGAACAGCGGACGTGTCGTAGCTGATTATATTGCAGGAATGACAGACCGTTACGCACTATCCGAGCACCAACGACTATTCAGCCCCCCAACTCCAACTGTCTGACCACACAATGCGTATCTATATGCAGACCCCACCTCTTGATGGAGCACCTCTCCGCTTCTATCAGATCCAGATTCAGGAAGACCTTATTGATGGCTGGACCCTGATCCGTGAATCAGGAGCACAGGGTGGGCGTAGCAACTATAGAGAGGTCCACTATGAGTGTCGTGAGGATGCGGAATATGCGCTTCTCTCTCTGAGAGATCAACAACTCCAAAAAGGCTTCCAGATCACCTTTACAACAGGAGCTCCAAATAGCTCCTCAGTTACTGATTTATAATAGTTATCGGTTACTACGCTCACCTTATATTAGTTGACACTCAAGTATTCTCTGGAATACAATCTGGCTTATTTTTCGTCTGATAAAAATCGGGACCAGACCCATGAAACAACCTTGTATGAAACGCGTTATCACATCCATCATTCTACTCTCTGCCTCAACGGTTGCATTTGCCGGTGAGTTTGTTGCTGCCAAGAGCAGTCGGGTGGGAGCCATGATCTCTCTTGGAGGAACTGTTATCCCTCATCTCGAGGTAAATCTTGTGGCAAAAATGCCTGGGGATGTCCTCTTTATTGCGGGCGAGGAGGGTGACTCATTCAAAAAGGGTGATCGACTCGCCAGCCAGGATATCGATGCAATGATGGCAAAACGTGCCCAAGCCGAGGCTCAGCTGGCCAGTGCAGATGCTGGTATCAGAAATGCACAGATGCAGCTGCGTAATGAGATCGAAAACCCAAATTCACAACCCAACGCCATGATGGGTGGTCTTCCCAGCATGATGACCATGTTCTCCAATCCGATGCGCAACATGAGTGGTCGTGGTGACTCTGGTATTCAGCGCGAGACCAATGTATATGGCATGAATGTACAGGTGGAAACTGCTGAAAATGCCTACAATCAGGCGCTGGCAGCAATTCGTGAGCTAGATGAAAATATAGAACAGGCCACCATCAACGCCCCATTTGATGGCGTAATTCTGAGAAAAATGGTTGAGGTAGGGCAACCTGCACAACCTGGCGTCCCTCTCTTCCTGTTTGGTGACACCAGTCAGCTACAGATTCGTGCCGAGGTTCCAGCCCGTCTGGTTCGCGGTCTACACAAAGGTATGATGCTCAGTGCGCGTCTGGACCAGAGCGATACCATCATCCCAATTACTGTTGCCAGAATTTTTCCAATGGCAGACATGATGGGGCATACCGTAACCGTCAAATTCAATATTCCACAAACTGCTGATGCAGCCCCCGGTATGTATACCGAGGTTATGATTCCTGATCCATCAGCAGACGCGACTGATCTGGTCACAGTGCCTCACTCTGCCATCGAGTGGAGAGGCAGCCTCCCGGCTATCTTTGTGCAAAAAGATAACGGCAACCTGGAGATGCGTCTTGTCCGTGTTGGAGACCGCGCAGATAACGGCTGGCAGAGCGTGCTCTCTGGGGTTAAGGCGGGAGAGCTTGTGCTGGTAAACCCATCATCTACAACAACCTCTACAAAATAAGAATAGACCATGAGTGATCACAAAGAACCAACCGAGGGAGAGGAACTCTCTCATGAGACAGGTGATACAAAATCACATGATTTTACAGGCGACAAGGCTGTCGATTTTGAGGAGGTAACAAAAGAACTTGGTTTTGCTGGTGGTCTGGCAGAGTCATTTATCCACTCTCCTCTCTCTCCCCTGTTCTTTATTGCCATGATGGTGGTAGGGATCTGGGGGCTGATTGCCACTCCTAGACAGGAGGATCCACAGATCTCGGTACCGATGATCGATATCTTTTTCCCTGCACCAGGTCTCTCATCTGGTGAGGTTGCCAACCAGATCATAGATCCATTTGAGCGTGTACTGAGTGAGATCCCTAAAATCAAACATGTCTACTCTGCAAGTGATCGCGAGTATGGCGTTATAACCATCCAGTTCAAGGTTGGTGAGCCCATGGGGCCATCCATTGTGCAGGTGCACAGCAAAATCCACTCCAATCTGGATTTGCTTCCTCAGGGGATAAAACCGCCCATGGTCAAACCCAAGGAGGTGGATGATGTCCCCTCCGTCACCCTTACCCTCTGGTCCGAGGAGGTGGATGACGAGACCCTGAGAACACTGGGTGTTAGTGTTCTTCAGCACCTCAAACAGATACCACAAACCGGCGTCGGATTTGTTACCGGCGGACGCTCACGACAGGTACGAATCGAGATTCTGCCTGAACGTCTGGCTGGTTTTGGGGTGAGTCCCGGACAGATTGTCCATGCCGTTCAGACTGCCAATACCGGCCATACCGTTGGCTCAGTGGAGATGAGTGACCGCTTCTTCTTTGTTGAATCAGGCGGTTTCCTCTCGAAAGTTGATGAGGTCAAGCAGCTTGTAGTTGGGCAGCACCGAGGAACCCCAGTCTTCCTGAGAGATGTTGCCCATGTGTCAGAGGGGCCACAGGAGACCAAGGAGATAGTTACCTTCTCAACCGGTCTGGCCAGCACTCATGAAAATCCTGTCAAGGATGCTGCAGCCGTAACTATCGCTCTGGCGAAGCAGCGTGGCTCCAATGGGGTTAGCGTTGTTAACAGTATTCTGGATGAGGTTAACAACAACCTGAAAGGATATCTGATTCCAGACAATGTTCATGTTGAGGTGACCCGCAACTATGGTGAGAGTGCCAATACAAAAGTGAACGACCTGCTGTTTAAACTCTTTGTGGCTACTGGAGCAGTAACCTTCCTGGTATGGCTTAGCCTAGGTATCAAGCCCTCAATTGTTGTTCTATTGACCATTCCAGTGGTGTTGGTAGGCACCGTCTTTGTGGCGATGCTTATGGGTTATACCATTGACCGGGTAAGCCTGTTTGCCCTGATCTTTTCCATCGGCTTTTTGGTGGATAATGCCATTGTTATCGTTGAAAACATCTACCGTCGCTGGTTGATGGCTGGAACCATGGATACAAAAACAGCTGTGGATGCAGTACGTGAGGTAGGTAATCCAACTGTACTGGCTACCTACACAGTAGTTGCGGCACTAATCCCCATGGGTTTTGTCTCTGGAATGATGGGACCATACATGGAACCAATTCCTGCTCTGGGCTCTGTTGCCATGGTGCTCTCCCTGTTTGCTGCTCTGGTCTTTGCTCCCTGGCTAGCAATGCGTATTGCCCCAAGCATGGAGAAGCTGCGCAAGATGGAGGAGCGTGATGAAAAGATCGACGACAAGATGGACGTCTTCTTCCGCAAAGCGATCCTTTCACTGTCCAACAATAAGACTCTTGGCTGGGGATTTTTGCTGGGACTGATTCTCAGCTTCTTTGCCGCCATGTACATGTTCTACAACACCTCTGTTCCGGTAAAAATGTTGCCGTTTGATAATAAATCAAGCTTCAGTGTTGTTATTGATATGCCTGACGGCACAGCACTACCGACAACCGCCAACTTTACTCGACAGGTTGCCGCCGAGCTAAGTGATATTGAGGAAATTATTGCCACCCAGAACTATATTGGTACTGCTCAGCCATTTGATTTTAATGGCCTGGTACGCCACTACTATCTGCGGCAATTCCCCTGGCAGTCAGAGGTTGCCGTTCAGCTGACCGACAAGACCATGCGAGACCGAACAAGTCATGAGATTGCCAGCGCCGTTCGTGAACAGCTACAACCGATTGCAGAGGCAGCAGGTGTTGCCATTACAGTGGTAGAGATGCCACCTGGTCCTCCGGTCCTGCAGACAGTAGTTGCCGAGATTCACGGTCCAGATGCTGCGACTCGCCGCCAGGTTGCAGATGATATCACTCAGATCTTCCGTGAATCAGAGCGTATCTCTGATGTTGATAACCTGATGCGTAGCTCCATGGAGACCTGGCGCTTCGAGATTGACCGGGAAAAGGCATCACGACAGGGAATCTCTGTCGAGACCATCAACCAACATCTGGCAATGGTTATGGGCGAGTTCAAGGCTGCGACTATTTTCCAGTCACTGATTCTGGAGCCAACCTACATTGTTATGACAATCCCCATTGAGAAGAGATCACATCTCCATCGCCTTGGTGATCTGCCGATAATGACCATGGACCAAAGAACCATTCCTCTCTCCGAGCTTGGAAAGTTTGTGAAGGTTCAGCGTGATCCAATCATCTTCCACAAGGACCTGAGAAAGGTTGAGTTCGTAGTTGGTGACGCTGTGGGGCGTCTGGGTGCACCAATCTATGCCATGCTCGATGTGGAGAGAATCCTCGAAGAGAAGGGCTATGTAACCCCAGACGGTGTCTCTCTCCGTAGTGGTGAGTACACCGGTGCACCTGCCAACGACAAGCAGACAGGGTTTGAGTGGGGCGGTGAATGGACTGTAACTTACGAGACCTTCCGCGATATGGGAATTGCCTTTGGTGTTGCCCTGGTCGCCATCTACATGCTGGTGGTATGGGCCTTTGGCAACTTCCTGATCCCTGCCATTATCATGTCACCAATCCCACTTACCCTGCTTGGAATTGTCCCTGGCCACTGGATTATGAATGCTGAATTCACTGCAACCTCAATGATCGGCTGGATCGCATTGGCCGGTATTATTGTAAGAAATTCCATCCTGATGGTGGACTTCACCATGCACTCCTTCCGCGGGGGAATACCATTGGTTGATTCAGTGATTCTTGCAGCAAAATCAAGAACACGGCCAATCCTGATTACGGCACTGGCCCTGGTTCTGGGCTCTGCGGTAATTCTGACTGACCCAATCTTCCAGGGAATGGCGGTATCCCTGCTCTTTGGGGTTTTCGTCTCAACCCTACTGACTCTGTTGGTGATCCCTCTGGGCTGCATCAGTGCTGGAGAAAAAGTCTTTATGGAGGCTGAGGATATGAGCGCAAAAGAGAGTTAACCGTCACAACTCCATCTTCTCCAGAAATGGCATTGAGGTAGCAACCCCTCAATGCCATTTTTCTTTGTATTTACAAGGGATATATGCCAACTCAACAGAGCAAATATCCGGCCAGAAAATTGAATAAAACGGCCTGCTGTTCTATACTTGCCGGCCGATTTTTGGAGTGGGAAAGTGCATCCACTCATCTGAAACATTCGAATTAATCATGAAAAGATCTGAAAATAACCAAGAGCTCAATAACCCCTTTGGGGCCATGTACCGTCCTGAATTTGAACGTGATAACTGTGGATTTGGATTAATTGCACACATGGATGGAGTGCCCAGCAATAATCTGGTTAACACTGCCATTGAATCTCTCAACCGCATGACCCACCGTGGTGCAATTGCAGCTGACGGAAAGTCTGGAGACGGATGCGGACTGCTAATGAAGCAACCGGCTGGATTCATGAAGAACATTGCCGATGAACAGGGATATAACCTGGCTGAAAACTTTGCAGTTGGTATGGTCTTTCTTAGCCAGGATGAAGAGAAATCCTCCGCCGCACGTACCACCCTAGAAAATAATCTTTCGGGACAGGGGCTGAATGTTCTTGGATGGCGTACTGTACCAGTTGATGCAGAGAATGCCTGTGGGCCTCATGCACTAGCTATTCTTCCACAGATTGAACAGATCTTTGTCAATGCTGCTGCAGATATGGATGAGGTTCATTTTGAACGCGCCCTCTTTATTGCGCGTCGCCAGACGGAGAAGTCTATTGAGCCAAATGATGAGACCTTCTACATCCCAAGCCTCTCTTCCCGCGTAATCTCCTATAAAGGTCTGGTTATGCCGGAGTACCTACCTGTATTCTTCAGAGACCTCAGCGATGACCGTTTTGAGTCTGCCCTCTGCGTCTACCACCAGCGCTTTGCAACCAACACCCTGCCACAGTGGCGCTTGGCCCAGCCTTTCCGCCAACTGGCACATAATGGTGAGATCAATACCGTACAGGGTAACCGCAACTGGTCTGTTGCCCGTGCGATGAAATTTGAGACCCCACTGATTCCTGACATGGATGAGGTTCGTCCTCTGGTCTCCATGACCGGATCGGACTCCAACAGCCTCGACAACATGCTGGAGGCACTGCTGATGGGCGGCATGGATATCTTCCGAGCCATGCGTCTACTGATTCCACCTGCCTGGCAAAATATCGAGCAGATGGACCCCAACCTTCGTGCCTTTCATGAGTACAACTCAATGCACATGGAACCGTGGGATGGCCCCGCCGGCATCGTGCTTACAGATGGACGTTACGCTGCCTGTACCATGGATCGTAATGGTCTGCGTCCAGCGCGCTGGGTAATCACCAAGGATCGCCATATTACTCTTGCATCAGAGATTGGGGTCTATGAATATGCGCCAGAGGATGTGGTGCAGAAAGGTCGTCTTGGACCAGGTCAGATGATTGCTGTAGATACGGAAACAGGTAACCTCATCCTGCCTAGTATGGTTGATGATGACCTGAAAACTCGCAAACCATACAAACAATGGCTAAGTGAAAATACTGAACATCTAACCACCAAATTGAACTCTGACGAAGGTGACAATCTTGATATTGAGGGAGTTGATGCCGAGCTGTTTCAGGCTGCACAAAAACTCTTCCAGGTCTCTTTTGAAGAGCGTCAGGAGGTAATCCGGATACTTGCTGTCAATGGCCAGGAGGCTATTGGTGCAATGGGTGATGACACCCCAATCTCTGTACTGTCACAGCGCAACCGCTCGCCATATGACTATTTCCGTCAACAGTTTGCCCAGGTAACCAATCCACCAATTGATCCTCTACGTGAACAGATTGTGATGTCACTGGAGACCTGTTTCGGTCGTGAGCTGAATATATTTGAGGAGGTAGAGGCACACGCCAGGCGCCTGCTGGTTGATTCACCAGTGCTCTCGAAAACCAAGTTCCAACAACTGCTTGAACATCCTGATGATGCCTATGCCCACGCGTATATTGACCTTGGGTATGGTGATGACAAAGATCTGAAACAGGCTATTGATGCCGTATGTATCGCAGCAGAAAAGAGCATACGTGATGGCAAGGTAGTTATCGTTCTCTCTGACCGCAATCTCTCATCAGATAAAAATACTATCCATGCATTGCTGGCTACTGGTGCAGTCCACCACCATCTGGTGCAGACCGGCCTACGCTGTGATGCAAACATTGTGGTTGAGACAGGAACGGCTCGTGATCCTCATCAGTTTGCAACCCTAATTGGATATGGCGCATCTGCAGTCTATCCATGGCTTGCCTATGAGATTATCCATGAGATGGTATCCACCAATGATATTCAGGATTACAACCTGATAGAAGCTGCCCGCAACTACCGCAAGGGAATCAACAAGGGGCTCTTGAAGATCCTCTCCAAGATGGGAATCTCGACCATTGCAAGCTACCGTGGGGCTCAGCTGTTTGAGGCTGTAGGTCTACACAATGAGGTTGTCGACCTCTGCTTCCGTGGTACCACCTGCAGAATCAAGGGTGCCAGTTTTGCAGACCTGGAAAATGAACAGAAATCTCTGGCTGAAGAGGCATGGAATCGGCGCAAGCCTGTTGACCAGGGCGGCATGCTCAAGTTCATGCATGGAGGTGAATACCATGCATACAACCCTGATGTGGTAAAGAGCCTGCAGCAGGCTGTCCGCACAGGAGACATGGACGACTACAAGGTCTATGCGGACCATGTAAACAATCGCCCAACTGCCACCCTGCGTGACATGCTAAAACTGAGCGGAGAGCAGAGTCCAATACCACTGGATGAGGTAGAGACATGGGAAAATATTGCCAAACGTTTTGATACAGCAGCTATGTCCCTGGGAGCACTCTCTCCAGAGGCACACGAGGCACTGGCAATTGCCATGAATACAATTGGCGGACGCTCCAACTCTGGTGAAGGTGGTGAAGACCCTGTCCGTTACGGTACAAACAAGGTATCAAAGATCAAGCAGATCGCCTCTGGCCGTTTTGGGGTTACTCCACACTACCTCTCCAGTGCTGAGGTATTACAGATTAAGGTGGCACAGGGTGCAAAACCTGGTGAGGGTGGCCAGCTTCCTGGGCAGAAGGTTAATGCGCTAATTGCAAGGCTACGTAACTGTAATCCTGGAACTACACTTATCTCTCCTCCTCCGCACCATGATATCTACTCTATTGAGGATCTGGCACAGCTTATTTATGACCTTAAACAGGTTAACCCAGATGCACTAGTTTCAGTCAAACTTGTATCCGAGGCCGGTGTGGGAACTATTGCAGCTGGTGTTGCCAAGGCCTATGCAGATCTCATTACTATTGCTGGTCACGATGGCGGTACCGGTGCCAGCCCGCTAACCTCAGTTAGATATGCGGGCTCTCCTTGGGAACTTGGCCTCTCCGAGACTCACCAGATCCTTCGTGCCAATGACCTGCGTGACAAAGTGCGTCTACAGACTGATGGTGGACTCAAAACAGGGCTGGATGTTATCAAGGCAGCAATGCTTGGAGCAGAAAGTTTCGGATTTGGAACCGGCCCAATGGTAGCGCTGGGGTGTAAATACCTGCGTATATGTCACCTCAATAATTGTGCTGTAGGTATCGCAACCCAGGATGATCGCCTGCGTTCTGAACACTTTACCGGCATGCCCGAGATGGTAATAAACATGTTCCGCTTCATTGCCGAAGAGGCGCGTGAACTGATGGCCCAGTTGGGAGTGCGCTCAATTGATGAGCTGGTGGGTCGTACCGATCTGCTGAATATGATTGAGGGCAGCAGCAATAAGCAGAATAATCTTGATCTTACTCCGCTACTTGATAGCTCTCATGTTCCTGTAGAGAAGCCTCAGATTTGCACAGCACCAAAGAACGAGCCGTTTGACAAGGGTGAGCTTGCTGAGCAGATGGTAGCTGATGCAGTGAATGCTATTGAGTCCAGTGCGGGTGGTGAGTTCAGCTATAGTGTTCGCAATACAGACCGTTCCATAGGCGCGCGTCTATCTGGTGAGATTGCCAAACGACACGGCAACCATGGCATGAATGAGACCCCTATTATCCTCAACCTGAAAGGGACTAGTGGCCAAAGCTTTGGGGTATGGAATGCCGGTGGTCTGCATATAAACCTTGAGGGTGATGCCAATGATTATGTTGGCAAGGGTATGGCTGGCGGTAAGCTGGTACTTTATCCACCACAGGGATCTGTTTTCCGCAGTAATGAAACCCCCATCATGGGTAATACCTGTCTCTATGGTGCAACTGGCGGTCATCTATATGCCTCCGGTACTGCAGGCGAACGTTTTGGAGTTAGAAACTCCGGCGCCACCACTGTAGTTGAAGGACTGGGAGATCATGGTTGCGAATATATGACTGGTGGCCAGGTTACAGTATTGGGTCCAACAGGCGTAAACTTTGGTGCTGCAATGACCGGTGGATTTGCCTATATCCTTGATATGGACAATGGCTTTGTAGATCGCTACAACCACGAGATGGTTGATATCCACCGCATTACCCCTGAGAACATGGACAGTCACCGTAGCCATCTACGAGAAACCATTCAGGACTTTGTCGCAGAGACCGGTAGTGAGTGGGGGCAGACTATCCTCAACAGCTGGGATGACTTCATCCCGATGTTCTGGCTGGTCAAACCGAAGGCCCTTGAGCTTGAGTCACTACTAAGCATGCAGAAGGAGGCCGCATAATGGGTAATATCTACCAGTTTATTGAGGTCTCCCGTATGGATCCATCCAAGACCTCGGCTGAACAGCGTGTCACCGAGTATAAGGAGATCTATGCACCATTCAATGATCAGGATGCTGCAACCCAGGCAGATCGCTGCCTATCCTGTGGTAACCCCTACTGCTCATGGAAATGTCCGGTCCACAACCACATCCCGCATTGGCTAAAACTTATTGCCGATGGCGAGATCGAGAAGGCAGCAGAGCTTTCACACCGTACAAACTCACTGCCTGAGATGTGTGGCCGAGTCTGTCCGCAGGATCGTCTCTGCGAGGGAGCCTGTACCCTGAATGATGAATTTGGTGCCGTCACCATCGGTAATGTGGAGAAATATATCTCCGACACTGCCTTTGCTCGTGGCTGGCGTCCGGATCTATCCAGGGTTGCATCAACCGGAAAAAATGTTGCCATCATTGGAGCTGGTCCTGCTGGGCTGGGCTGTGCCGATGTACTAACCAGAAATGGAGTGCAATGTGTAGTCTATGACCGTCATCCAGAAATTGGTGGCCTCCTCACTTTTGGCATACCAGAGTTCAAGCTGGAAAAAGATGTGGTTCGCAACCGCCGAGCTATTATGGAGGAGATGGGAATAGAGTTCCGCCTCAATACAGAGATTGGCAAGGATCTATCTTTTGGTGAGCTTGAGTCTGAGTACGATGCCATCTTCCTGGGAATGGGAACCTACAAATACATGGCTGCACGTATTCCTGGTGAGGCTCTTTCTGGAGTCAATGCTGCTCTAGACTTCCTGATCTCCAACATCAACCATAACAACGGTTATGAGAAGGATCCTGCAGACTTCATCAATATGGATGGCAAGAGAGTCGTGGTGCTTGGTGGTGGTGATACCGCCATGGACTGTAACCGAACCTCCATCCGTCAGGGTGCAGAGAGTGTTACCTGCTCCTACCGCCGTGATGAGGCCAACATGCCCGGCTCCAAGAAAGAGGTGGCAAATGCCAAGGAAGAGGGTGTTCAGTTCCGCTTCAATACCCAGCCAGTCGAGATTGTCGGAGATGGCAAGGTTGAGGGGTTAAAGGTTATCTCCACCCAGCTTGGTGAGCCTGATGAGAATGGGCGTCGCCGTCCAGAACCAGTGCCTGGCAGTGAGGAAATTATCCCCGCAGACGTTGTCATTATTGCATTCGGTTTCCAGCCAAGCCCTCCCGAGTGGATTGCCGGAAATCAGATTGAGACTGATGAGCGTGAGCGAGTGATAGCTGCTGAAGAGCAAAAGTTCATGAAACAGACCAGCAATCCAAAGGTGTTTGCTGGTGGTGACATGGTGCGTGGATCCAACCTGGTCGTTTCTGCGATCTGGGATGGACGCAAAGCAGCAGAGGGCATTCTGGAGTTTCTTGACGTCTAGTTATTGGTAGACAGATGACTGGTTACAGGCTACCTTCTATCTATTGAATCGATAGAGGAGGCAGCCTGTGACGGATGACCCGCTACACCCCGAAGACCAGCCCCTACTGCAAGAGGCACTCAACTACCATGCGGCAAAACCGTATGGAAAGATTGCGACCCTCCCTACCAAACCGTTTGCAACACAACATGATCTGAGCCTCGCCTACAGTCCTGGGGTTGCTGCACCGGTACGTGAAATCACAAACAATCCAAAAGAGGTTAACCGCTACACCGGCAAGGGAAATCTTATTGCCGTTGTAACCGATGGAAGTGCTGTCCTCGGCCTGGGGAATGTAGGGCCACTGGCTGCAAAGCCTGTAATGGAAGGCAAAGCCGTCCTCTTCAAGAAGTTTGCTGATATCGATGTCTTTGATATAGAAATTGACGCCTCCTCCAACCAGGCATTCATAGAAACTGTAGCGCGGATCTCCCCTACCTTTGGCGGTATCAACCTGGAGGATATATCTGCCCCCCACTGCTTCGAGATTGAGCGCGCACTAATTGATCGTCTCAATATTCCAGTCTTTCATGATGACCAGCACGGGACCGCCATCATTATTGCCGCGGGGCTACTAAATGCACTCAAGTTACAGAACAAATCATTGGAGTCTGCCAATATTGTCTGTCTTGGTGCAGGCGCTGCTGCCATTGCATCCATGCAGCTGTTGCTCACTCTGGGAGCCTGCAAGGAACATATCACCCTGGTTGATCGCAATGGTGTAGTGCATGGGGGAAGAACTGATATCAATATTTACAAACAGCTCTTTGCCAGAACTACAGAGCGGCGAACTCTCGCTGAAGCTATGGAGGGGGCAGATATCTTGATCGGCCTCTCCGGCCCCAATCTGGTTACCTCTGTAATGGTCAAAAGCATGGCTGAGCGTCCCATCATCTTTGCGCTATCCAATCCTGACCCAGAGATTCATCCACAACAGGCGCAAGAGGCACGGTCTGATCTAATCATGGCTACTGGACGCAGCGACTTCCCAAACCAGGTTAACAATGTACTATGCTTTCCATATATCTTCCGTGGAGCTCTGGATGCCAAGGCCACAACCATCAACACCGAGATGAAAATTGCTGCCGTCAAGGCACTGCAGCATCTAACCTGTGAACCAATCCTGGATGAGGTGCGTGAGGCATATCCTGATGAGGTGCTGGAATATGGACCCAACTACATAATCCCAAAGCCACTTGATCCAAGACTACGTGGATATGTCTCAACTGCGGTACGACGTGCTGCTATTGAAAGCGGTGTAGCTGGTCAGGCAGAAAACTTGTAGGCTTGGGTATATGGTCAACACTGCCACATTTAATACTAGTGCGCAGCAATATGACCAGTGGTTTGAAAATCATCCAGACCTCTACCAGCTTGAACTGGAAACCGTTAAATCCCTATTGCCCTCAAATGGTGTCGGGGTTGAGATAGGGGCTGGTACAGGACGTTTTATGGGGCCTCTTGAGGTATCCATAGGAATTGAGCCCGCACATGGCATGCGCGCCCTTGCTGCAAAACATGGGATTACCCTGCAGGATGGTGTAGCTGAAAATCTCCCTCTGCAAGATAGCAGCTACGATTACATACTTTTTATTACCACACTATGTTTTGTTGATTCAGTCCAACAAGCACTACAGGAGGCACATAGAGTTCTGCAACAAGATGGTGCCCTGATCATAGGCATGATTGATCGTGCCAGTAGCATGGGAAAAGAGTATGAGGACAACAAAAACCGTAGCTCCTTCTATCAACAAGCCACTTTCTACACTATAGATGAGATGGTGGAGATGTTACACAACGCCGGATTTAGCAACTTCCAGTTCAAACAGACACTGCTTCCAGAGAGATTCTCCAATTCTCCTCCCATAATAGACGGTTACGGCAAGGGATCCTTTGTTGTTATTCAGGCCCGCAAAAGCGACTCTGGACTGTCATAGATACTTATACTTCTGATTTCGACCCAAAACAGCTGTTCAGCCATCAATAAAAAGCGCCAGACTGTTGGTGACATATGATATGTCACTAACAAGAGAAAAATAATAGGTGACATTATGTATCCATTCGGATACAATACAGCTAGCTTCCTCATAGAGATATAAGTACCTTGTTTTTGATTGAACAGACAGAGCGATTTAAGAAATGGCTACAGAAACTGAAAGACCCAATTGGTAAGGCAGCCCTCATCCGCAGGTTGAATCGTCTTAAACAGGGGCATGCTGGAGATAGTAAACCTATTGGGGATGCGATATATGAATTAAGAGTACATGCTGGCCCCGGTTATCGTGTCTACTACCTGCACGAAGATGAGCAGATCATTCTGCTGCTATGCGGAGGAGACAAAGGATCGCAGCAACGTGATATAGAACAGGCAAAAAAACTTGCCCAGGAGAAGAGAGATGAAAACCACTGAATTTGATCCAGCACTATACCTTGATAGTGAAGAGGTGATTGCGGAGTACCTGTCACAGATTATTGAAGAGGGTGATACAGAGGAGGTATTGGAAGCAATTGGTCATATCGCCAAGGCCCGGGGTATGACACAGATAGCCAAAGATAGCGGACTTGGTCGGGAATCTCTATATAAAGCATTTGCCCCTGGCGCTAAACCCCGTTTTGAGACTGTAATGCGGGTTATCCGGACTCTCGGAGTCCAATTGCATGCAGTTCCACAACAGAGCGAACATGGCACAGTAGCCCATTCTCACTAGATATCGTTAGTGTAGTAGCTGGTTATACACCAACACCTAATCTAAAAACAAAGGTCTATTACTAGCTGGTCTCGGAAGTCATCTCTCTTCTCTACAGCAAACGTTTCCAAATGTTTGTAACCTGCTTACGCTCTACAACAAACTCTTTTTCAGAGACAACTGCTTTTTGGTTTTGTAGTGATAGGTGGTAGGCGCGTCTTCGATAGACGCGATAATTTTCCTCAAGTATTTTTGCCTCATCTTCCGTAATCAAGCTATCTTCGGCCAACTGCTCCAGCAGACGAATATTATCTGTCCACTGCATTAATGACGGGTATTGTGATGCCCAGCGTAACACCATGTACTGAACGATAAACTCGATATCCACCATTCCGCCCTTCATCTGTTTAAGATTAATCTCTCCCTTGTCACACCGCCCTAGCGAATCACGCATTTTCTCTCGCATATCCTTAACCTCTGCCTGTAACTCACTCTCCTCTCTCTGTTTGCTCAGGATGGTACTTCTGATTGCGTCAAATTCTTCCCTTGCCTTTGTGCCGCCAAAAATTACCCGGGCACGCACCAGTGCCTGATGTTCCCAGGTCCATGCATCTTCTTGTTGATAGTTGAGGAAGCCATCAGCATCCAAAACCAGCAGGCCTGATGCACCATTAGGTCGCAGCCTGGAATCAATCTCATAGAGGCGACCACTCATAGTACGAGTACTGATTAAATGAATCATTCTCTGAGCTAGTCTGATATAAAATTCACGACGTGTTACAGGTTGCTGTTTACGGCTAAATGGATCTTCTGGCTGGCCTGTATGGAGAAATACCAGATCAAGGTCTGAACCATAACCAAGCTCAATTCCTCCCATCTTGCCATATCCAATCACCAAAAAACCTGGATCTGTAATGCTCTCTTTACGTATGCGTGGTTTGCCCCAGCGCCTGGTCATCTCTTCCCAAGACAACTGAAAACAGTATTCCACCACGCTCTCTGCTATCCAGGTCAAGGCATCGCTTACCTCCATGATAGGTAGCTTGTCCAGAACATCAACCGCAGCCACCTTGACCATATGTCTGCGCTGGAAATGGCGTAATAGCTCCATCTGTTGCTCTAGATCCTGGCGGTCTACCCTATCCCCTAACAGCGCAAGCTCGTCTCTCAATGACTGCAGGTCATCAGGCAGGAATAGATTGCGGGAATCCATTAACTCATCCAACAACATGGGAGTTTTCGATAGCTGTTCTGCAATCCATTCGCTCTTTTGTAGCAGGAGGAGCAGGTGCTCTAAAGAGTTTTGGTTCTCTGACAGCAGTGTAAAGTAGACAGAGCGTCGCCCTATCGATTCCACCAGATGAATAGCTCTCTTCAGACTATGATCTGGGTCATCCTGCCTAGCTGCCGCATCAATCAATAGTGGCATCAGCCGATCCAGGCGCTCTGTGCCCTCCCTGCTCATGGATTGTATGGTCGTAGAGTTACGAAGTTGTTGCAGGGAGTCGATTATCTGCTCTGGCTCACCAAAGTATTTTGAGAGCTGTTCAATCAGCAGTTGTGATACGGTGCCATCCTCAAGTGCTGCCCAGGCAGACTGCATGGAGTTCTGTTCTGCTTGAGAGCTATCCTCATCCGGTGCTGCAAACAACTTCTCAAACTGCTGTTGAACCTGGTTGCGATGCTCGTCAAGATGAACCAAGAACTCCTCCCAACCAGCAAACCCCATAGCCTCAGCTAGCAGTGCACGCTGCTCCCCACTGGAAGGGAGTCGCTGGGTCTGTCGATCCTCATACTCTTGTAATCGATGCTCTGCATTACGCAGAAATATGTAGGCGGCCGTCAGACTCTGCTCTTCCTCAGTAGTGATCTCTCCTCGCCTTGATAGTAGCGGCAATACTTTGAGAATCGGACGCACCTGCAGCTCTGGCTCTCTGCCTCCATGCACCAACTGAAAAGCCTGCCCAATAAACTCTATTTCACGAATACCACCTGGGCCCAGCTTAATATCGTCCTCCATCCCTTTTTTACGAACCTGCTGTGCAATCATCTGCTTCATCTCACGCAGTGATTCAAAAGCACTGTAGTCGATATAACGACGATAGATAAATGGGCGCAACAGATTTAACAGCTGCTCACCTGCAGTGCTATCTCCGGCTATTGTTCGGCCCTTAATCCATGCGTAACGCTCCCAGCTTCTACCATGCAGCTGGTAATAATCCTCCATTGCATCAAATGATGAGACCAAAGATCCGCTTTCACCGAATGGGCGCAGACGCATATCAACACGGAACACAAATCCATCCGCTGTTTTATTGTTAATGGCGCGAATCAAGCGCTGTGCCAGATGGTTGAAGAACTCCTGGTTGCTGATCCATGGGCGTCTGCCTCTGGTCTCACCATCTTCTGGGTAGGCAAATATAAGATCTATATCGGAAGAGAAGTTAAGTTCCCTAGCCCCAAGCTTACCCATTGCCACCACAACCATCTGCTGCTGTCGGCCGCTCTGTTCTCCTTTTGGGGTTCCCTCCTCATCACGCTGCCATCGATAGAGCAGGCTCAGGGTCTCGGAGACAACCGTGTCTGCCAGTGCCGAGAGTTCTCTGACAGTTGCATGGTAGTCTGACCAGCCAGCAAGATCTCGTATTGCTATACGCACCATTTCGTCACGCCTGAATAGGCGCAGTGCTTTTGAGAGCTGCTGATCATTATTGACCATAGCTAACCGTTTCTGCAGTTGTTGCTCGTAATACTTTACGCCAACCCCTGAGGAGACTGTTTTTGATTGAGTAAGACGCTGCAACAGGGTTGGATCCTGTCGACAACTATTCTCGATAAACGGGCTGTATTTAAAAAGGTTGTTAATGGTAGAGAGAGAACTCACTGTGCCATTGCAAGTTGTCTGCTCTTGTGACGGTTCAGCAATACCTTACGTAGCTTTGCTGTTGCCTGATAAAAATATTTACGCTCCGCCGTAGATAGCTTCTGGGTACGTGGGAGTGCAACTTTCATTGCATCCTTATACTCCCCATCTTGTCTGAATTCGTAGTGGAGATGAGGCCCGGTCGCCAGCCCCGTACTGCCGCTGTAACCGATTATATCGCCCTGTTTTATCTGTTTACCAACCTTCAGCTTTTTTGCGAAACGTGACAGATGAGCGTAAACAGTAGTGTATTTACCCCCGCTATGCTTCAGAAATATGACGTTCCCATATCCTCTCTGTCGCTCACGCTTTTCTACAACACCATCGGCTGTCGCCATTACCGGTGTTCCTGTTTTGGCAATAAAATCTGTGCCTCTGTGCGGGCGATACTTCTTGAGTACTGGATGATAGCGACGCAGGGTAAAGTGTGAGCTTATCTTGGTATTTTTTAGTGGACTACGAAGAAAGTCTGCCTCTAACGGAACGCCATCTCCACTATAGAACCGTGACACTCCTCGCCGGTTGGTATGGTTAATTAGACGTATGGGTTTGCCGTTATTATTAAGCTCTGCCGCAAGAATCTTGCCGCTCTGTAGTGTGCCATCTGTGCCAGGCTGAAGTACCACTGTAAAGTGGTCCCCTTTCTTAATATCCTTACGAAAGTTGATCTGCTCAGAAAACAGCTCCTCCAGCTTGCGTATGTGCACACCAGGGATACCTGTCTTTCTGGTTGCGCCTGAAAATGTCTTGGTAATACGGCCTCGATAAACCTCCCAGCGACTATCTGAAATAGTACCTTTATCAACTTTCTGCCCTGTCTGTTTGCTGGACATGGATTGCGGTGTAACCAATCTCTTTTCTATCTTGGTTGTTTTTATCTGAGCTCCACCCTGCTCTGCACAACCCGACAACAGGAATAGCATTGAGATCAATATGATAGAAAATAACCGGTTCATCCGTCCATTATACAATGAAATGATTTATATGGAGAGTTCCTTAATTTTACGGGTTAATGTATTTCTCCCCCACCCCAGTAGACGTGCAGCCTCCTGCTTCTTTCCTGCCGTATGCTCCAGGGCTGTCTCAATCAGGATCTTCTCCATGGTTGGTACCACCTGATCCAGCAACCCCTCTTCATTCTGGCTGAGATGCTGCCTGATCCACTGCTCCAGCGCCCTCTCCCATCCGTCACCCACTGTTTGTCCTGCCGCATGTAACTCTGTTGGAAGATCATCTATACACACCTGTCTGGTTGGAGCCATTACTGTAATCCAACGACAGGTATTCTCCAGCTGACGCACATTACCCTGCCACTCCAGACCACTCAAATATCTCATTGTTTCGGGAAGCAACTCTTTCTCTTCTACCTCGAGCTCCTCTGCCGCCAACCCTAAAAAGTGGTTTGCCAATAGCGGAATATCCTCCCTGCGCTCGGAGAGCTCGGGAACATGGATACGGATAACATTGAGTCGATGGTAGAGATCTTCACGAAAATCTCCTGCCTGAACCGCCTCCTCCAGATCCTGATGGGTGGCTGCAATGATTCTTACATCCACCTTGGTTGGAGAGTGTCCTCCCACCTGATAAAACTCACCTTCAGACAGCACCCGTAGTAAACGGGTCTGCGTCTCTAGTGGCATATCACCGATCTCATCCAGAAACAGTGTCCCTCCATCAGCCTGCTGGAAACGCCCCTTGCGAACACCTGTGGCGCCTGTAAATGCACCTTTCTCATGACCAAACAGCTCTGAATCCATCAGGTCCTTGGGGATTGCTGCCATGTTTAGCGCAATAAACGGGGCATCTGCGCGCGGGCTGTGACGATGCAGTGCCTGGGCTACGCGCTCCTTGCCTGTCCCCGACTCACCGTTAATCAGTACCGTCATATTAGAGTGAGCCAGGCGTCCAATTGCACGAAACACCTCTTGCATGGCAGGAGATTCTCCAATGATGTCCGTGACAGTCTCCGGCTTCTCTCTCTGTTTGATACGTTTGCTCTGCACCTGCTCAACAGCTCGACGCACCAACCCAATAGCCTCCTCAATATCAAAAGGCTTGGGCAGGTATTCAAAAGCACCTCCCTCGTAAGCCGCAACCGCGCTATCCATATCCGAGTGAGCAGTCATGATAATAACCGGCAAGTCTGGTTGTCTTATCCCTATCTCTTTCAGCAGGGCAAGGCCATCAATACCTGGCATTCTGATATCACTTACCACAACATCCGGGCTCTCATGCTCCAGTCTGCCCAACACCTCATTACCGTCACTAAATGCCTCAACCTCCATGCCCGCTTTCTGTAGTGCACGTTCCAATACCCAACGAATGGAGCGGTCGTCATCAATAACCCAGACGGTGCCACTGTTATGTTGATTATCGTTTTGAGTTTGGGTCATCGTTCTATTCCTCCAGCGGAATCAGTAAGGTGAATATGGTTTTGCCGGGCCTGGATTGACACTCAATTACGCCCCCCTGGCGATGGATAATAGACTGCGCAATAGAGAGCCCAAGCCCAGTCCCTTCGGCACGCCCTGTTACCATGGGTAGAAAAATGGTTTTTTGTAGCTCTTCCGAAATACCCGGTCCGTTATCCTGAACCTCCAGACTGCAAACCAGGCGGTGATGCTTATGCCCAATAGTCACCTGGCGCAATATTCGTGTTCTGAGCTGAATCTCACCGCTATTGTTCAGATGCTGTGCTGCATTTCTGACAATATTCAATAGCGCCTGAATCAACAGATCTGCATCTGCCATAAGGGTTGGAATACTTGGATCATAGTCCCGTGTTATATGCAGAGATGAGCCTCCTGACTCAGCACTAACTAGTGTTCGCACCCGTTCCAGAACCTCATGAATATTTGTCTCCTCCAGTCGTGGAGGGCGGTTGGGGCCCAACATTCTATCCAGCAGAGTCTGTAGACGATCAGCCTCTCCGATAATTACCTCTGTATACTCTCTAAGAGATTCATTTTTCAGCTCACCCTCCAGCAGTTGTGCTGCACCTCTTAAGCCACCCAACGGGTTCTTGATCTCATGTGCCAGGCCTCGCAACAAATCAGCAGAGGCTCGTGTCTGATTTATTAATCGCTCTTCGTTCAGCAAACGCAACTGCTCATCCACCCTCTGCAGCTCTATCAGTACATGATTACTTTCTTCGTCTTCAGACAATGGAATCAGTGAACAGTCCACCACTGAACTCTCCCCACTCAGCAGCCTAAGCTCTACCTCTCTCTCAGTGTATGGGTAATTTGTCTCTGAGATACGCTCTATTCCCTCCGCCAGATCACAGTGAATATCCACTATGTCCGATATCCTCATCCCAACCGCCTTATTTGCACTGGTTCCCAGAAGAACCTCAGCGGCTGGATTGAGAAAATGGAGACGCTGGTTCTCATCAACCACCAATAATGAGATGGTTGTATGCTCTGCAACCAGATCGGTGTAGTCAGAAACACTATTTTGAAAAGAGAGGTTCATGGTTCTTGAATCAATGCAAAGGCTATACCAGCATGATATCTACTCCATACAAAACAAAAAATAGTGCTGTAAAACAGACTGTTACTCAACAATTATTAATATCATCGTTGTCTGGATAAAAGGCTGGCGGAACTATAACGCACCATTATGGTGCATAAACTACAAAACCACAAACAGCCAAAACAAAAAAAGCCCCTTCTGCGCACAGAAGGGGCTTTTTACGAGCTTAATTTACAGATTAAACGCTGTAATACATATCAAACTCAACCGGATGGGTGGTCATACGCATACGAGTCACCTCTTCCATCTTCAGGTCAATGTAGCTATCAATAAAGTCAGCTGTAAATACATCACCCTGTGTCAGGTAGTCATTATCATTAGCTAGTGCCTCAAGCGCCTGCTCAAATGAGTGACATACAGTTGGGATCTCTGCTGCCTCTTCTGCTGGCAGGTCATACAGATCCTTGTCCATCGCCTCACCTGGATCAATCTTATTCTTGATTCCATCAAGGCCTGCCATCAACATGGCAGAGAATGCCAGGTATGGGTTGGCTGTTGGATCTGGGAAACGAACCTCGATACGAGTAGCCTTAGGTACTGGTACAAAAGGAATACGAATAGAGGCAGAACGGTTACGGGCAGAGTAGGCCAGCATTACTGGTGCCTCGAACCCTGGAACCAAGCGCTTGTAAGAGTTGGTTGAAGCATTGGTAAATGCATTCAATGAACGAGCGTGTTTGATGATTCCACCAATGTAGTAAAGAGCATCCTGAGAGAGGCCACCATACTTGTTACCCGAGAAGATGTTCTTTCCCTTCTTGGCGATAGACTGGTGAACATGCATACCTGTGCCATTATCACCAACAATTGGCTTCGGCATAAAGGTTGCTGTCTTACCATAGGCGTGTGCAACATTGTGGGTTACATACTTGAGGATCTGCACCTCATCCGCCTTCTTAACGAGAGAGTTGAATGCTGTTGCGATCTCATTCTGGTTAGCTGTAGCCACCTCATGGTGATGTGCCTCAATAACAAGGCCCATATCCTCCATCACCAGAGACATTGCAGTACGGATATCCTGCGTGGAATCAACTGGAGGTACTGGGAAGTAACCACCCTTAACGCTAGGGCGGTGTCCCATATTTCCGCCTTCGTATACTTTCTCTGTATTCCAGGATGCCTCTTCAGAATCAACCTTACAGAAAGAGCCACTCATGTCTGAGCCCCAACGGACATCATCAAACAGGAAGAACTCTGGCTCAGGTCCAAAGTATGCTGTATCACCAACGCCTGTAGACTTGAGGTACTCCTCTGCACGATAAGCCACGGAACGTGGATCACGCTCGTAGCCCTCCATTGTCGCTGGCTCAACAATATTACAGCGAATAATGACTGTTGGCTCCTCATAGAATGGATCCAATAGTGCAGTATTGGCATCAGGCATCAGAATCATGTCTGATTCATTGATCCCCTTCCAACCCTCAATGGACGAACCATCGAACATCTTGCCGGTCTTGAAGAATGCTGTGTTGACCTCTGCTGAAGGAATCGTTACATGCTGTTCCTTACCTTTGGTATCTGTAAAACGTAGATCAACGAACTTGGCGTTGTTCTCTTTAATAAGTTTGAGTACTTTCTGAGACATTAATGACTCCCCTGATTCAATATAAACATTAGATAAAGGGTAGTCACTACCCTGTGACCAACCCCTGTAAAAAAATTAATCCTTCGAAAGCAGATGGGCATATGAATCCGAAGGGAACGCCGAATTATATAGCATAAATCGTGCCGATCGTATAACTGACTGATACTGCTTAAGACTTTTTCTTAGTTTTTCATAAAAATAAAATTATTTGCACCAATCTAGTGCATAATATTTGGTGTGTGCCCCGCATTGGGGCACTAATACGCTCTTTTACATATCACCTAATAAATGTACTGAAGACTTTTCATAGTGTTTTTGAGCCCTCTTATAGAGTCTGCAATCTCATTTTTCATGTCCGTTTCTTTCTGCACGCTCTTTGCCTGACCCCCCTCCAGCTCACTCTTTGAGAGCATTGATTTTCCGAATGCACTCTTTCCACAGGATAAACACACTACATCTGTCTGAGCCCCCAAATACTTGATAAAAGGTAGAGAGGCAAATGTATTCCCGTTCAAATCAAAGTGATCGCCATTACTAACTTCGACGGGCTCCAACCAGAACCCTTCTATGAATTTATTATTGTATTCAGAAAATAGCAGATATTTTCCATCATCTACATCATCAAATGAGTATGAGCCATCTATAGATACCATATCTCTTTTCGTATCATTTGAACCTATCTCAATCAAGACATTCTTTACAAACTCACTTTTAAGCCCTTCACGCAGGCCTGGTATCTTGAATTCCTGAGAAAATTTTTCTTCCAATACAGCTAACCCATCATATATTTCTACACTAACATTATCTGCTAAGCAGGAAAGCAGGGCTTCAGAGACACGATTTAGATCAGCAACTGCGTTGCTGACATCTAATTTTATCTGCGAGTCACTTTCACACAACTCAACCTGATCAAACCAGGAGGTTAGTTCATCCAGATTAGCCGAAGCCTTATAGTCAGCGACAAGTCGCTCATGACTGTTTGACAGTTTATTGATAGCACGATCCTCCTCTATGCTAACCTTTGCGTTTAAAGCCTCATAATCAGATGCTAGCTCCACTAATGCTTTTTCAAAATTTACAATTTTAAAATCTTCAGAAAATTCATTGTTTGATAAAACAATCTTGGCCGTATCAATAACATCATTTATATAAGAAATTTTGCCATCGGTTTCATTCCTAACAGGTGTACTACTTACAGTAAAATTTGTTACCACGATTTGATCCGGCCAAATCCTTTTACTGTAGCTACTTCCATAAGTAGACATACTATGTCTCTCAACCATCAACTTAGTTGTTGCATCATACACGCTTGGGCCATTCCAATAGGAATACATACTAACGGACGATGAAGGAGAAACTGGACAGTTCTTCTTGAACCCATACTTATCCTCACTATCCTCAATATTGATGCTTATTTGCTCACCAATTTTTACTCCTTTGGCATATGCATCAACCTCAAGACTGTGGATACAATATTGAGTTTTGTTATTAAGATGCCAATTTTCTATAATGCCATTCTCCTCGGGCACAAACGCAACTTTTATACTGTTACTAATGTCATCTTGTAATTTGCTTGAAAGTTGCTGTACTTTTATTTCTTTTTGCTCTTGAAGCTCTGTTATCTTCTTTAAGATTTCTGTTTTTTCAGACAAATACTCCTTGTTAACATCGCTTATTTTTTCCTCTTTCTTGGTAGATAATTCTGCTATTTTCTTCAGAATTTCTGTCTCTTTTTTTTGAAACTTCTTATAAGAAGTTTCACTGCTAGAAACCATGCTACTGATCTTTGCTTTCAATAATCCACATCCTCCCTCTGGCACTGATTTCCTACTTACTAATTTAGATAACTGAGATTGCAGATTACTCTTCTCAGCACCAATAAATTTAGAGGCTTCGCTACATACTACCTTCATCTCATTAATGTTTTGTGCTGAAATAGTGTTATATGCAGACTTAAATGCTGGATAAAAAAGATCCACATCTGTTTCAACAGGAATAAGATATACAAATCTTCCAGCAGCAGGTATAACAGCCCCATCATTTCTAACCAGAAAAATATCACCGCTAATTTTTCCACTATCAAAATATGCTGATGCAAGAGGTGATATGGCCATTGCTACTAAGCAATATTTAGCTAATATTGTTCTTCCCATGCTGCTCTCACCTACGAATAATTGCTGTTTAATTAAAATCAAGAAAATAGATAATGTCGATCTATTGCTGCTCTACCTTTTCACATTTTTTGTAGGATGCCCAAACAAGCTGGTGTGTATCCTTGTTTATCTGCAACTCACTTAAGACGCCATTATTATCCGTCCATCCCATATAGACTTGATCGCTTTTGCTTGTTGATGCTCCAGCACCCCAAAGTGTAAAGTTACTTTTACTGGCAAAATCTACAAGCTCACGTATATCCTCTGCCATTCCTGCAGCATCCTCATGTTTTTTCTTCACACGAACCTGTGAAACTGCACCCTCAAAAACTTTGTCTTTTAGAGCTGGGGCACATGAATCAAACCTGATTACAAGATCATAATTATTTTCTACGGACCCAACAGCCTCTCTCTCATTATCATCAAGCTTGACCGCATAATTTCCATATGCGGCATAATTTGAATCCACATCCAATAACACAAGACCATCGCTACGGTAAAGAGATAGCGTGGATATTAGCGGAGCATCAATCTCTCCATACATCCATTCAGCCCATGAAGCCATATTTCCAGCATGTGCATGTAATGAAAAAAATAAGGTGGCGACAGTAATGATTACTCTATTCATAACGTTAATCCTTGTGATGCTTGAACAGTATCTTATTAATTTTCCGATGATAACTCTTTATATATGGCAGAAAGATTTTTTTCAGCAGCTGGATAACCAAGCCTAGCAGACATCTTGAGCATTTTAATGGCCTCCTCAACAGCCCCCTTCTCTTGTATCAGGGTCATGCCTTGCTGCATCATAGATACTGCCTCATCAGGATAATGTTTATCTTCCCACAACGCATGAATGTGCATTGAGACTGCGATCTTTTCTCCCTCCTCAATCAAGCCATTTATATGGTTTAGCAATTCGTTGTTTGATATATCACTATGCCGCATTCCTGATCTAATTGGCTGATACTCAAACACCTCACTTGCTCCGCTTCCAACCAAGCTTATCCCCTTGCCATCCACACCATGCCCTTTTGCTCCATGGCATTGTGAACAATATATTGAATACAGCTCTTCGCCACGCCTCTTGGCTTTTGTTTTCAGATCATAAGGAACTGTTGTGTAAAAATCTCTCCAGTTCTTAAGTTCTCTTCTGGTAACTACATTGCTTAAATCACCTAATGGTGAACTACTGCTCATATGCTTTGGCAGCCCAATAAATTCTATATTAATCCATTTATCTATAGTGGCTCCTTCTTCAGCCATAACCTGTAACCCCATGGCCAATATAGACATAGGTTCCTCAGGTATTACTGAAATAGAGATTTGATCTGGCTTACCAAACAACCAGGAAATAGCATCTCTGGCTATATAAATATTTTTCAGTAAAACCTGTTCAATCTCATCTTTCTTGTCACCATTAATTCCCGGGATATCTTTTGCACTTTCAATCTCTGACAGCTTATACAAAATCACTCTTGCACGATCCTGTAACATCTCATGAGTGAGCATTTGCTTTTTTTCCAACAACTGAAACACAAGATCAATAACACCCTGATCCTTAAAGACATAATTAATATTATGAAGATTCAAGCTCACCATTACCGCCGCCAGTGCCGCATCATCTTGTGCATATTCTGGGTTATTCAACATTGCCCGTAAAACCCTTTCCCCGCCTACTTTTGATGAACCTTTAATAGCAAACAACTCTGGGAAATCCACTAACACTGTTGAAGAGCATATATTATTTGCACACTGGCTTTGGATGGAAAGATTCGCATAAATTTTTTCTATTGAAACTCCTGTCTCTTCTTTAAGTTCAGCAGCCATAAGTGGATTTAAATGAAGCTTGATATTCTTAAATTCGATATCCTGTTCAATCACTTCAAATTTTTTGATAACTATCTCATCTATCTCTACCCAAGCCTTACCAAGCTTTCCAGCCACAACATCACGTATTATGGGAATTCCATTTTTCTCATCAGCAACATAACTGATCATTGAGCGAATTTCACGTCGCTCTTTTGCACTTAAGTCTGCATATTTAAATGCGTCAGCAAACCATTTCTCAACTATTTCTTCTGCACGACTTGAAGAGTTTTGGTAATTTGACGATGAGCCATCAATAAATGAGAGGATTTCACGCTTGATCTTTTCATATTCTTGATCTGTTAAAGCTCCGTTGTCATGTAGTTGCTGCAATAAATTTAGATCGCCAAGTGCAGTATGTATATTTTGTTGTGCAACTACTTGGCCTGATAAACCCACTGCCAACAATATAGTCAGCAATAGCTTTAACGTATATATTTTTATATAACCAATTGATTTAATTGCTGCAAACATACATTCTCC
>CAYQBY010000007.1:0-52327 GCA_964415865.1 uncultured Piscirickettsiaceae bacterium
ATTTAGGTTCTGGTGCCGCAAGGTGTGAGAGTTCGAGTCTCTCCGCTCGCACCATATATTAAAAAAGGGGCAACCACTGTTGGTTGCCCCTTTTTCTTTTCTACTGGCTACAAGCCTGTTCAGTTATAGCTACTCTGCTGCAGTCTCGCCTGCTCCTGTTTCAGCATTGTTATCAGCCTCCTCACTCTTTGGTCTTCTTGGATAGCGATCTGTTGGATCTACTGCGGGTGGCTGTTGGGGAGCACCCCAGCCCTGTTGTGGGGCATATCCATAAGGTTGTTGCTGGCCCCATCCTCTGTTGCCACCCCAAGGCATGCCGCTCATGCCTCCATTGTTACCGCCCCAGGGCATACCACCCCAGCCACCACGGTTACCGCCTCCCCAGGGCATGCCACCACCACGCCCCCCCCATGGGCTACTACCACCACCCCAGCCAGGTTGTGATCCCCAAGGTGTCTGCCATCCACTTGGGCCCCACTGCTTCATGTCCTTCCAGTTCTCACCTTTCCATTCGGTAGCATCAGGTGGGCCATCCCACTTCTCCCATCCACCCCACTTATCCATCTTCCAGTCCTCGGGATCGACAAAGGCATTGGCGCTGGTAGTAAAGCCGGCAACTGCTACAAGCAGAAGTGCGGTTGTGAGTTTATTGGTTTTTTTCATGGTGGTCTCCTCGTTTATTGTTCTGTTATTCAACAGAAGCTACCACCATATTGGGATTAATACAAACGTGATCAGTCTGTCATAATAGAGCTATTCAATTTGGTACCGAGGGGGGGACTTGAACCCCCAAGACATTGCTGCCGGCGGATTTTGAATCCGCTGCGTCTACCAATTCCGCCACCTCGGCATTGAGGGTGCGCATTATAGGCGTAGAGTGTTGATGATACAACGGGATTATTGACAATGAATGGCCGCACTGTACAATGCCTTTTCGACTTTGCAGGCGCGTAACTCAGTTGGTTAGAGTGTCACCTTGACATGGTGGAAGTCGGTGGTTCGAATCCACTCGCGCCTACCAATTTTTGTAGATGGCCAGCACATCGATTTGGTGGCTGGCCATTTTTTTATTATTAACATGCGGCCTTTGGTATGGGTCGCCACTGGAGATTGATGATGCCTATAATTACTCTGCCTGATGGCTCCCAACGTAGTTTCGACCAAGCAGTTACTGTTTTTGATGTTGCCGCTGATATTGGCCCAGGCCTTGCGAAAGCGGCACTCGCTGGAAAGGTTGGGGATCAACTGGTCGACACCTCCTTTCTTATTGAAGAGGATATATCTCTCTCGCTGATTACCAGTAGGGATGAGGAGGGGTTGGAGATAATCCGCCACTCTACAGCGCATCTTCTTGCTCAGGCGGTTAAGGATATATTTCCAGAGACCCAGATTACCATTGGCCCAGTAGTGGAGAATGGCTTCTACTATGACTTTGCTCGTGATGAGAAGTTTACTCCGGATGATTTCAAGACCATCGAGAAGAAGATGGCTGAGTTGGCCAAGCAGAATATAAAGATCGAGCGTTCCGAGATGGAACGTGATGAGGCGGTAGCCTTCTTTGAGGAGCAGGGGGAGGCTTATAAAGCTGAGATTGTTCGGGATATTCCTGCAGATCAGACTCTCTCGCTCTATCGTCAGGGTGATTTTATTGATCTCTGTCGTGGTCCTCATGTTCCATCCACAGGTCATCTCAAGGGTGGTTTCAAACTGATGAAGCTGGCCGGCGCCTACTGGCGTGGTGATTCCAACAATGAGATGTTGCAGAGAATTTATGGTACTGCCTTCCCGGACAAGAAGCAGCTCAAGCAGTATCTGCATCGACTGGAGGAGGCGGAGAAACGTGACCACCGCAAGATTGGCAAGAAACTCGACCTATTTCATGCTCAGGAGGAGGCGCCAGGCATGGTCTTCTGGCACAGCAAGGGGTGGTCAATCTATCGTGAGGTGGAGGATTATGTGCGTGAGAAGTTGCGCCATCATGGTTACCAGGAGGTCCACACTCCACAGGTAATTGATAGGGTGTTGTGGGAAAAGTCTGGTCACTGGGGCAAGTTTGGTGACATGATCTTCACCACCCATTCAGAGAATCGTGACTACGCAATCAAGCCGATGAACTGCCCAGGTCACGTACAGATATATAACCAGGGACTGCGTAGCTATCGTGATTTGCCACTGCGTCTGGCTGAGTTTGGCTCCTGTCATCGTAATGAGCCATCAGGAACCCTGCATGGATTGATGCGAGTCCGTAACTTTACCCAGGATGATGCCCATATATTTTGTACCGAGGATCAGATTCAGTCTGAGGTGGCAGACTTTATGGATCTGCTGTTCGAGGTCTATGAGGATTTTGGTTTCAAAGAGGTATTGATTAAGCTCTCCACTCGTCCGGAGAAGCGGGTTGGTAGTAATGAGGTGTGGGATCAGGCCGAGCAGGCGCTGGAGACTGCGCTCAATACCAAGGGGTTGGATTGGGAACTGCAGCCGGGTGAGGGCGCATTCTACGGCCCAAAGATTGAGTTCTCACTAAAGGATTGTATTGGTCGAGTCTGGCAGTGCGGCACTATTCAGGTTGATTTCTCGATGCCTGGACGACTCGATGCCACCTATATTGATGAGCATGGAGAGAAGAAGAGTCCGGTCATGTTGCACCGTGCAATCCTCGGTTCACTTGAGCGTTTTGTGGGTATTTTGATTGAGGAGTATGCGGGAGCGATGCCGGCATGGCTCTCTCCACTGCAGGCTATTGTGGTCAATATTACGGATCATCAAGGTGAAACTGCAGAAAATGTTGCAAAACAGCTGAATAATGCAGGGTTTAGGGTCGAATCAGACTTGAGAAACGAGAAGATAGGCCTTAAAATTCGCGAGCATTCCATGCAGCGTGTTCCTTACATCTTGGTGATTGGGGATCGTGAGATGGAAGAGGGGGCTGTTGCCGTCCGTGCGCGAGGTGGTGAAGACCTCGGAACACTATCTGTTGAGGCGTTTATTGCGCTTCTGCAAGAGGATGTAGATACACGCAAATAGTAGTGTTGTGTGTATGGCCCCATTGTTTTTATTTTATTGAACAGGAGAACTTGAGATCGCACTTCAGCCAAGAGGCCCAAGAGGCCGGATGCCAGAGAAAGTAAGAGAGCATCGAATCAATGAGGATATTACAACATCAGAGCTTCGTGTATTCGGGGCAGAGCAGTCAGAGTCGGTTGTAATTTCACGAAGTGAGGCGCTGGAGATGGCAGATGAGGCCGGACTGGATCTGGTCGAGATATCACCAAAGGCGGAGCCGCCAGTCTGTAGAGTAATGGACTATGGCAAGTTCCTGTTTGAGGAGAGCAAGAAAAAGAACGCGGCCAAGAAGAAGCAGAAGAAGGTTCTGATCAAGGAGATCAAGTTTCGTCCCGGTACAGGAGAGGGCGATTACCAGATCAAGCTGAAAAACCTGATAAAGTTTCTTGGGCAGGGCAACAAGACAAAGATTACAATCCGCTATCGTGGTCGTGAGATGGCTCACCGTGAGATCGGAATGGAGATGCTCAAGAGGATAGAAAAAGATCTGGAAGAGTATGGGAAGGTTGAACAGTTTCCCAAGATGGAAGGTCGGCAGATGGTTATGGTCGTTGGACCGATATCCAGAAAGAAGAAGTAGAGATATATTATTTGGTCCCAGTCTGGTCAATGGCACACCGGCTGGGAATTTTAACGAGAGCTAGGCTCTCACTATTAAGCAAGAGGTGAAAAGATGCCAAAGATGAAGTCTAAGAGAGGCGCTTCCAAGCGCTTCAAGCGCACCGCGTCCGGCGGTTTCAAGCGTGGACAGGGTTTCCGCAGTCATATCCTGACAAAGAAATCCACCAAGCGTAAGCGTCAGCTACGTAGTCCATTAAGTGTTCATGAAAGTAATGCAGCTGCAGTAAAACGCATGCTACCTTACAGCTAAGCCGGGAGCAGAATTATGCCAAGAGTAAAGAGAGGCGTTCAAGCACGTGCACGTCACAAGAAGGTCCTGAAGGAGGCGCGCGGTTATTATGGTGCCCGTAGCAGGGTCTATCGTGTTGCCAAGCAGGCGGTTACCAAGGCGGGACAGTATGCATATCGTGATCGTCGCCAGAAGAAGCGTCAATTTCGTTCGCTATGGATTGTTCGTATCAATGCGGAGGCTCGTAATAACGGTATCTCCTACAGCAATATGATCAATGGCCTGACCAAGGCAGGTATTGAGGTCGACCGTAAGGTTTTGGCCGATCTGGCTGTTCATGACAAGGCGGCATTTGCAGCAATTGCGGAACAGGCAAAGGCTGCACTTTAAAACACGGTGTTTAACACCGCAGAAAGGGGTGGCAGTCTTTTGCAAAAAAGGTTGCTGCCCCTTTTTTATTTCTGAGACAACCGAGGAAATGTAGTAACGCCATTGGCGATAACAAGGTTGAGATACGATATGACCACAGAATTGAATACCCTGGTTACTGAGGCAGAGTCTGCTGTTGAGAAGGCTGCTGATCTGGTTGCACTGGATCAGGTGCGTGTCGGTATGCTTGGCAAGAAGGGAGCACTGACCGCTATCCTCAAGACGCTTGGCAGTATGGAGCCAGCAGAGCGTAAAGAGACAGGTGCTGCAGTTAATCGTGCCAAGCAGGCGCTCCAGCAGAAGATTGAGGATAAAAAGGGGCAGCTTGAGAGTGCTGCTCTTAATGAGCAACTTTCAAAAGAGACAATAGATATCACTTTGCCTGGACGTAGCCGTCACCAGGGTGGCATCCACCCAGTAACTCGAACACTAGAGCGGATCGAGGAGCTGTTTCGCAGAGTGGGTTTTGATGTGGCAGAGGGGCCTGAGGTTGAGGATGATTATCACAATTTCGAGGCATTGAATATACCAGAACATCACCCGGCTCGAGCAATGCACGATACTTTCTACTTTCCAGATGGCCGTGTGTTGCGTACCCATACATCACCTGTACAGGTGCGAGTAATGGAAAATGAGGAGCCTCCACTTAGAATTATTGCGCCAGGACGTGTATATCGTTGTGACTCTGATTTGACTCATACCCCGATGTTTCATCAGGTGGAGGGGTTGATTGTGGATGAGTCAGTCAGTTTTGCCGATCTCAAAGGGTTGATTCATGATTTTCTTCGCAGCTTCTTTGAGCAGGATGACTTGCAGCTCCGTTTTCGTCCATCATATTTCCCTTTTACCGAGCCCTCTGCTGAGGTTGATATCGAGTGTGTGATGTGTGGAGGAGAGGGGTGCCGGGTCTGTAGCCATACAGGATGGCTTGAGGTTTTGGGGTGCGGCATGGTTCACCCTGAGGTGTTTCGTCACTCCGGGGTAGATACCGAGAAGTACACGGGACTAGCCTTTGGGCTTGGGGTAGAGCGTCTGGCGATGCTTCGTTACGGTATTAATGATCTTCGTCTATTCTTCGAGAATGATCTTAGATTCCTTAAGAGTTTTAATTAAAAAGATTTAACAACATATTGTATAGATTATGAAATTTAGTGAATCATGGTTGCGTGAGTGGGTTAATCCAGAGATCTCCACCGAGACTTTGCTGGAGCAGTTGACGATGGCTGGGCTTGAGGTTGATTCAGTAGAGCCGGCAGCCCCTGCTTTTGAAAATGTTGTTATTGGTGAGGTTATGGAGGTGGAGCTGCACCCTGATGCAGATCGTCTACGTGTTACCAGGGTTGAGGCTGGTGAGGATGAGTTGCTTACAATCGTCACCAATGTGGCTGATATTGCGGTGGGTGAGAAGATTGCTGTTGCCAAGATTGGATGTGTTCTGCCTGATGGCATGAAGATAAAGCGAGCCAAGCTGCGTGGTGTTGAGTCGTTTGGCATGTTCTGCTCCATGGGAACTCTGGGGCTCCAGGAGGAGAGTGAAGGAGTTGAGCGTTTTCCTGCAGATACCACAGCAGGAACTAGCGTACGTGATCTGTTGGGGCTTGATGATCAGATCATTGAGGTTGATCTGACCCCTAACCGTGGTGACTGTCTTAGTATCTCCGGCGTTGCCCGTGAGGTTGGAGTGATTAATCAGGCGGGGGTGAATGAAGTTGAGTTTGATTCTGTAGCTGTCTCTTCGGAGAAAACTTTCCCAGTGGTTGTTGAGAATAGTGAGGGGTGTCCCCGTTATTTGGGTAGGGTGGTTGAGGGAGTTAATCCTGCGGCAGAGACGCCTTTGTGGATGCAGGAGCGTCTGCGGCGTGGCGGGCTTCGTTCCCTGGGACCTCTGGTCGATATTACCAACTATGTGATGCTGGAGATGGGGCAGCCCATGCACGCCTTTGACCTCTCTAGTTTGCAGGGTGGGGTGGTTGTACGCAGTGCCAGAGCAGGCGAGACAATGACTTTGCTGGATGGCAAGGAGATTGAGCTGAATGAGGATACGCTGCTGATTACAGATGACAATGGCCCATTGGCGCTTGCAGGAATTATGGGTGGCGAGCATAGTGGAGTAAGTGATGAGACCACGGATATCTTTTTGGAGTGTGCCTTCTTTGCACCACTTGCTGTTGCTGGCAAGGCGAGAAGCTATGGATTGCATACGGACTCATCGCACCGTTTTGAGCGAGGAGTGGATGCACAGTTGCAGCAGCGTGCCATGGAGCGAGCAACTCAGCTGATCGTTGATATTGCTGGCGGTGTGGTTGGTTCGATTCAGGAGGTTGCTGACGAGAGTGCTATCCCCCAGGCAGAGACAATTCTGTTGCGCAAGGAGAGATTAGAGCGCACCCTGGGTTTGACTCTGTCCGAGGATGAGGTAACGGAAACTCTGACAGGCTTGGGGCTTGCGGTTGAGGTTCAGGAGGGGGGCTGGAAGACAGTTCCACCATCGTGGCGATTTGATCTGGCAATTGAGGCAGACCTGATTGAGGAGGTCGGTAGAATCTACGGATATGATCAGCTGCCGAGTACCCACCCTGAACTGAGCGCAGAGATTAGAAAGGATCCAGAGTCTAAAGTTGCCTTGCGCAAGATCAGGCAGACCTTGGTTGAGCACGGCTACCATGAGGTTATTACCTATAGCTTTGTAGATCCGCAGATGCAAAAACTGTTGGATCCAGAGTGTGAGGCACTGGCATTGGCTAACCCTATTTCGAATGATCTATCAGTTATGCGAACTACACTGTGGCCTGGGCTGTTGCAGAGTCTTGGTTTTAATACCAAGCGTCAACAGAGTCAGGTACGGATGTTTGAGACAGGGCTCAGTTTTGTACCATCTGATAGTGGTCTTCAGCAAAAGCGCAAGATTGCAGGGTTGATTTATGGTGAGTCATCCCCGGAGCAGTGGGGGAGCAGTGGTGAGGCAGTTGATTTCTTCGATATGAAGGGAGACCTGGCGCCGTTGCTATCCCCTCTTGATAGTGCTGAACACCCATTACGATTTGTGGTTGATCAGCATGCTGTTCTGCACCCTGGAAAAAGTGCCAAGGTGATGGTAGGTGCTCAGGCTCTTGGCTGGATGGGAGCAATTCATCCTGGAGTGGCCGCTGAGCTCTCATTGCCAAAGAATATATATCTGTTTGAGTTTGATCTGGAGCCTCTACAGAAGGGTAATATTCCACGTTTTGAGCCTCTCTCCAAGTTCCCCATGATTCGCAGGGATATTGCATTGCTGGTTGATCAGGAGGTCTCTGCACAAGCCTTGATGGATACGGTGACTGCATCAGTGTCTGGAGAGTTGCTGCGTGATCTACGTCTTTTTGATCTCTATCAGGGAGGTAATCTGGAGTCTGGACAGAAGAGCCTGGCTCTTGGAATTTTTCTTCAGCACAGTGATAAGACATTGACTGATGAGGATGTGGAAGGGGTTATAAGCACGGTTGTAGAGAGGTTGGAATCCTTTCATGGAGCAAAATTAAGAGATTAATTGCGTATTTTTGTTGCCGAAAGGTTTTAAATTTTATATTGTTACGGCAATTAGTAGAACCATATTAAATGAGGAAAGTGGCAGAATGACTCTAACAAAAGCATCTCTTTGTGAGGCACTGAATGATGACCTTGGACTGAACAAGCGTGAGTCCAAGGAGATGATTGAGCAGTTCTACGAGGAGATCCGTTCTGCACTGGAGGGTGGCGAGAACGTCAAGCTGTCAGGTTTTGGAAATTTTGATCTGCGTGACAAGTCTCCTCGTCCTGGCCGTAACCCGAAGACGGGAGAAGAGATCCCCATTACTGCGCGGCGTGTGGTGACATTCAAGGCTGGTCTCAAGCTTAAAGATAGTGTCGGTGGCTATAGTCGCTCGGTTCTCTCTTAAGCGTCTGCCCAGACTGCTTGCAAGACTATGAGCCACGATCCGGAGTCTACCGAGGTAAAGGTTAGTGAGCTCCCTCCGATACCATCCAAACGTTATTTCACGATCGGAGAGGTCTCTACACTCTGCGTAGTAAAACCTCACGTGTTGCGTTACTGGGAACAGGAGTTTGCCCAATTAAAACCTGTTACCAGAAGAGGAAACAGACGCTACTATCAGCAACATGACATCAAATTGATTCGAAAAATTCGTGGTCTTCTCTATGAGGAGGGGTTCACGATTAGTGGTGCGCGCCACAGACTGGGAAAGAAAGGACAGGGTGTCAGTGCGAAGGCAGATATCTCTGAGGTACGTAGAGAGCTAGAAACTCTTCTGAAGACTATATCAAAATAACCTTACTATTCAGTAAGTTCCATACTGTTTTTAATTAATTTTATAGTATTTTCCAGCTCCTCGGCGGGGTATGGAACTGCAGGGCTATGTCCCCAAACAGGAGCTGGCCATGCGGGATCATCACTGTTTCTGGCGATATGGTGGAGATGAAGCTGAGGAACAATATTGCCCAGTGCCCCAAGATTAAGTTTATCGGGATTGAACAGTTCCACCATTACCTGTTGTATCAGACAAGATTCATGCAGTAATAGCTGTCTATCTTGCTCAGGCAACTGGTAGATCTCCTCTACCTTGTCTACATCTGGTACCAGGATAATCCATGGGTATCGAGAATCATCCATCAGCAGACAATGGCTTAGCGCAAGTTTCCCCAGATAATGGGTGTCTGCTATTAGTTGGGGGTGAATGTTCATGAGGGGTATACTACCGAAAAACCTGGGTAACAGTTATATACGTTAGGGGGAGAGATTGGAACAACTACAATTACCAGCACTGGATGAGTTTCTTGTTCACCTGCAGCCTGCACTGCTGATAAGTGAATTGGTAATGCTGGCACTAGCGGCAGTGCTTGCGCTCTGGACCCAGAAGAATATTGCCAACTATTTCAAGCTTGCTGCAGATGGAGAGCACGCCTCTCTGAGGCGTTTTACCCACCACTCTCTACAACGGATCATCTTCCCGCTCAGTATGATGTTTGTGGTGCTGATTGGAAGGGTGTTGGTGGAGCGTATATTTCTCTCTGCAATATTGCTTGATGTGGCGGTCCCACTGCTGTTCTCTCTGGCTCTTATCAGGCTTACGGTCTATCTGTTGAGAAGAGCCTTCAGGCCAGGACCCCTGGTCAAGGCGTGGGAACATCTGATCAGCACATCCATTTGGATAATTGTTGCACTACATCTGTTGGGATGGCTCCCTGAGGTGGTACGTGCAATGGATGTGGTTGGCGTCACTGTTGGTGACATCCGTATTTCCCTCAGGACCGTGGTCAAGCTGTTTGTGGTGGTGGGGGCTCTATTGGCATTGGCGGCGTGGATCTCGCGGATGATAGAGAACACCCTGCGTCACTCAAGACATTTAACCGCAGCAGCCAAGGTGGGGATTGGTAAGAGCAGCAAGTTTGCACTCTATATTCTTGCAGTATTGATTGCACTCAACTCGGTTGGTATTGACCTGACTGCACTTGCAGTTTTTGGTGGTGCTCTCGGTGTAGGGCTGGGGTTTGGTCTACAGCGTATTGCCAGTAACTTTATATCTGGCTTTATCCTTATCTTCGATCGCTCAATTAGGCCCGGTGATGTGATCAGTATAAATGATAAATTTGGTTGGGTTCAGGAGCTACGAGCCCGCTATGTAGTGGTGCGTGATCGTGACGGGGTAGAAACACTGGTACCAAATGAGAATCTGATTACTACAGAGGTTATCAACTGGAGTTACAGTGATCACCAGGTTCGCCTTAAGTTGCCTGTACAGATTAGTTACGAGGATGATCCGGAGCAGGCAATGGAGATTCTCGTTAATGCAGCAACGTCATGCACAAGGGCACTTGATGATCCCAAGCCTGTAGCACGCCTGATGGAGTTTGGAGATAACGGTATTGAACTTGAGTTGCGGGTTTGGATTATGGATCCAAACAATGGGGTTGGTAGTGTCCGCTCCGATATTAACCTGGTTATCTGGAGAGAGTTTCAGAAAGCCGGTATCACTATTCCTTACCCACAGAGGGATGTTCGCCTTGTCAATGGAGACAATCTAACACCTGCAGATGGGTAAATTAACCCCATACCTGTGGGTGCTATTTCTAAATGCTTTTGTTGATCTTGGACACAAGATTACAATCCAGAACAGTGTGTTCAAGGTCTATGATGGGGAGCTGCAGATTGTCCTCACGGCACTGGTTAATGCGCTGATTCTGATCCCTTTCATTCTGCTGGTAACTCCAGCAGGCCTACTCTCTGATCGACTTCCAAAAATAGAGGTGATGCGGAGATCTGCCGGGGCTGCTGTGGTCATCACCCTGTTGATTACCCTAAGCTACTATCAAGGGTGGTTCGAAGCTGCATTTTTCATGACCCTGTTGCTGGCTATCCAGAGCGCACTCTTCTCACCAGCTAAATATGGTTATATAAGAGAGCATGTTGGGGTGAAGGGATTGACTGGAGCCAATGGGCTGGTGCAGGCAGTTACCATTGTTGCGATTCTTCTCGGCATGTTCTTCTTCTCTTTTCTGTTTGAGTTAATGATCGCCAGAGATTTGCCTGTGGGTGATGCAGCACATCTACAGAGTGTTGCACCACTAGGGTGGTTACTTGTATTTTTTTCCCTGATTGAGTGGAGGATTGCTGGATATCTGCCGGAGGGTGAGCACAAGAAGGAGATGAATATTCATTCTGGACATACATTGCAGCTGATTCGAGAGCAGCCTGTGATTTGGTACGCTATTCTGGGTCTCTCTCTGTTCTGGGGGATATCACAGGTTGCTATTGCAGCGTTTCCTGCCTTTGCAAAAGAGACACTTCAGGTAACTAATACACTGGTAATTCAGGGGGTGTTGGCATCTGCTGGTGGAGGTATTTTGTTGGGGTCACTGATGGTTACAAGGATGTCCAGGGGATATATAGAGGTGGGGCTGATTCCTGTTGGTGCTGTAGGTGTTGCCTTGACCTTGAGCTTCATTGCCGGGGCTGCATCCCTCTACACTCTGGTCTCTCTTTTCTTCTTGATGGGGATCTGTGGTGGGTTGTTGATTGTGCCTCTAAATGCACTTATCCAGTTTCATGCCAAGAGTTCCAGGTTGGGAAGAGTCTTGGCTGGAAATAACTGGGTACAGAATATGGTTATGTTGCTCTTTCTGGGCATAACAATGAGTGTTGCGTTACTCAGCGTAGAGGTTCCGGTAGATCCTGCTGCCATTTTCTGGAGTATAGCAATGGTTGCATGGGGGGCAATTGCGATAGCCTTTATCAGGAGCCCTCGCCTGATGCTTACGGCGGTTATCCGTCTACTTGTTCGTCTACTGTTTCGGCGTAGGTACAGGATTGAATCTATCGGGCTGGACCATATTCCATCTCAGGGAGGAGTTATTCTGTTGGGTAACCACATTAGCTGGCTCGACTGGGCTATGCTGCAGATTGTCTCACCACGCCCAATCCGTTTTCTGATGGAGAACTCCATTTATCAAAAACCGTTACTGAAGTGGTTTCTCGATCTTTTTGGAGTCATACCGATCTCTGCTGAGAGGAGTAGAAAGGCCCTGGAAGAGGCAAAATGTCGTCTACAGGCTGGTGATCTGGTATGCCTTTTTCCAGAGGGGGCGATTAGCCGTGATGGATGTTTGGGGAGGTTTCGGCGTGGTTTTGAGGTGATTGTTGCCGGTAGTGGAGCAGTTGTTGTGCCTTTCAGAATAGATGGGTTATGGGGGAGCAGGTTTTCACGTGCAGGTAGAGATGAGCGTTCTCTGCATGCAACAGGACTACAGCGCAGACTGGTTAAGGTGAGTTTTGGGGAACCACTTCCGGATTCTGTAAAAGCAGACGAATTAAGGCAGATTGTGGCTGATCTTTTGCCCTAAAAAGATTGTTCCAAAGAGCTATTTTAGTGCTATTCTATCGCCTCTTTTAATTTATCCAGTGAGGGGAACTAATATGAACAAAGGGGAATTGGTTACACTGCTATCGGCCAAAACTGGAGTATCCAAGAAGGATTCAAAGGATGTTCTGGATGCATTGGTAGATGTTGTCGGTGACAGTTTGCAGAGTGGAAACAATGTACAGATTGCCGGATTTGGTACATTCAAGGTAACAAACCGTGCTGCCAGAATGGGTAGAAATCCAAAGACTGGTGAGGCGCTACAGATCAAGGCATCCCGTTCTCCATCCTTTAAGGCCGGTAAGGGTCTCAAGGATAAGGTAAACGGGTAGACAACCTAACCAGCACAGGCTGGTAGTTGTAAACAGTGAAAGCGGCATCATCATGGTGCCGCTTTTTTATTGCTTGGCAAAGAATGAGACCACATTATCCAGGGGGATCTCCTGGCTCTCCTGATCATTGCGTCCCTTGTACTCAATAATTCCCTGATCCAGTCCACGGTCTCCCAACACCAGACGGTGGGGGATTCCAATTAGTTCCATGTCGGCGAACATTATTCCAGCCCGCTCCTTGCGGTCATCCAGTAGCACCTCAATACCCGCATCCAGTAGATCTTGATAGATTTTTTCAACAGCCTCACGCAGGCGATGTGACTTATGCATATTCATGGGCAGCAGGGCAACGGAGAATGGTGCTATGGCCTCTGGCCAGATAATTCCACGGTCATCATGGTTCTGCTCAATAGCCGCTGCAACCACACGGGTAACGCCAATGCCGTAACATCCCATGGTCATGGCACGGGCCTTGCCACCCTCATCCAGCACATTGGCTTTCATCGCCTCACTGTATTTTGTTCCGAGCTGGAAGATGTGTCCAACCTCAATCCCCCGGGCAATACGTATGGTTCCATTGCCATCAGGGCTGGGGTCTCCATCAACCACATTTCTCAGGTCTGCAATCGTGGTTGGATTCGGAAGATCTCTCTCCCAGTTTACTCCGGTGAGGTGATAGCCATCATCATTCGCGCCACAGACGAAATCTGCAAGCAGAGCAGCTGATCGATCCACAATCATCGGTATTTCCAGCCCTACAGGTCCCAGAGAGCCGGCACTTGCTCCGGTTACCGAGCGAATATCATCATGTTCAATAAACTGCAGTGGCGCTTCTACACTATCCAGCTTTTCTACCTTGAGCTCATTTATCTCATGATCTCCTCGTAACACCAGGGCGATAACAGAGTCATCCTCTCCCCGCACCAGAAGTGTTTTGATTGTCTGTTCAGAGGTTACTCCAAGAGTCTTGCAAACCTCCTCAATGGTTTTACTCTCCGGGGTTGCAACCTTGTTCAGCTCTGCAGAAGGCTCGTTGCGTTTGGTAAATGGTGCAATAGCCTCAGCCAGCTCTACATTGGCAGCAAACTCACCTTGATCAGAAAAGGCGATGGCATCCTCACCAGAATCGGCCAGTACATGAAATTCGTGGGAAGCGCTTCCTCCAATGGAGCCTGTATCTGCATCAACTGGACGGAAGTGAAGCCCCATGCGTTCAAATATTCTGGAGTAGGTGTCATACATTATCTGATAAGTCTCCTCCAGAGAGTCTTGATCGATATGGAAGGAGTACGCATCCTTCATGATGAATTCGCGAGAGCGCATGATACCGAAACGGGGACGGATCTCGTCACGGAACTTGGTCTGGATCTGATAGAGATTTAATGGCAATTGTTTGTAGCTGCGGATCTCCTTACGAGCAATCTCGGTAATAACCTCCTCATGGGTTGGTCCGAGCAGAAAATCTCTCTGGTGTCGATCCTGAATTCGTAGCAGTTCTGGACCGTACTGTTCCCAGCGCCCAGACTCCTCCCACAGTTCAGCAGGTTGTACCACTGGCATGAGCAACTCTTGCGCTCCAGAGCGATTCATCTCCTCACGGATAATATTTTCAACCTTTCTGAGGATTCGAAGCCCTGTAGGGAGCCAGGAGTAGAGCCCGGATGCGAGCTTGCGAACCATTCCTGAACGAATCATCAGCTGGTGGCTGATGATTTCTGCCTCGGCAGGGGTCTCCTTAACGGTGGAGAGAAGAAATTGAGATGTACGCATGACTAAAGTCCTTAAAAAGTTCCACCATTCCAGCCCCACATATGTCGTTCGGGCGCGGAAAATTCTATATATATACGATTACTGTGAATACCTGTTTTTGCACCAAGCAGTTTTGTAACTGCCTCTGAAAAGACGGAGGTGGAGGATTCCGGTAGTCCCAGGCTTTTGAATTCAAGATAGGCGCATGGATCAGTAGTGCCACCAAACATCAGATGGGCTCCAGTACGGATGGATATCATCACATATCCCTCTGGCTTTTGAAGCAGGTCAGCAAGCAATTTGGAGCTCTCTGCCATCACGCCCTCTTTTTCATTCTGGTCGAGTGCTACATTGGTCTCGATATTAAGGTATGGCATTTAAATAACCTGATGTTCTGTATGGTGAATATGTTTTTAAATTAATAAAAAACGTCTTTTTGATCTTGTTTCAATTTATTGAAACAGGCAATATAAGCAATTCGTTAATTTGAATTATAACTTATGAACTGGACTGCAGATCAAAGCAGTGTAGATCATACGTAAAGCAGATAGATTATTGTAGATTGAGAGGCAAAAAAGTGGAGTTATCGGGCGCAGAGGTCATTACACATTTTCTCCGGGATGAGGGCGTGGAGTACGTCTTTGGATATCCTGGTGGTGCTGTACTTCATATCTATGATGCAATCTATCGACAGGATGATGTTAAACATGTACTGACTCGTCATGAACAGGGCGCAGTACATGCGGCAGATGGTTATGCCCGCTCCAGCGGCAAACCTGGCGTAGTATTGGTAACATCCGGTCCTGGTGCTACCAATGCAGTCACCGGGATTGCTACAGCTTATATGGACTCTGTGCCACTAGTGGTTATTACCGGTCAGGTTCCAACCCCACTGATTGGGAATGATGCCTTTCAGGAGGTGGATACGGTCGGCATTACCCGCTCTTGTGTCAAACACAACTTTTTGGTTACCAATGTGGATGATCTGGCGGTCACACTTAAGAAGGCATTTATCATTGCAACAACCGGACGCCCAGGGCCTGTTGTAATTGATGTGCCCAAGGATGTATCTGGATTCAAGACCAGGTACCAGTATCCTGAAAATATAGAAATTCGCTCCTATCAGAGATCTATCAGTGCGCCATCTGAAAAGATCAAACAGGCTGTGGATATGATGTTGGAGGCTGAAAAGCCGGTCCTCTATACCGGAGGAGGGGTTATTCTAGGTAATGCGGCAGATCAGCTGAGAGAGGTTGCGCAGCGTCTCAATGCCCCGGTAACCAATACTACAATGGGGCTGGGTGGTTACCCTGCAACCGATTCTCAATTTATCGGGATGTTGGGTATGCATGGAAACTATGAGGCAAATATGGCAATGCACAACACTGATCTGTTGATTGCTGTAGGTGCTCGCTTTGATGATCGGGTAACTGGAAATATTGAGAAATTCTGTCCTCAGGCAAAGATCGTCCATATTGATGTGGATCCATCATCTATCTCCAAGAATGTGCAGGTTGATCTGCCGATTGTGGGTGATGTTAAAGAGGTTCTGTCTGAGATGATGACCATGCTGGAACAGCAACCCGAGGAGAAACTGGCGTCTTGGTGGGATGAGATCAATGAGTGGCGCAAAGAGGATTGTCTTGCTTATGACAATTCAGGTGGAGTTATCCATCCGCAGTTTGTTCTGCAGGCTCTCTATGAGGTAACCAATGGAGATGCTTATGTGGTCTCTGATGTGGGACAGCATCAGATGTTTGCTGCTCAGTACTACAAGTTTGACAAGCCTCGTCACTGGATTAATTCGGGCGGTCTTGGAACAATGGGTTTTGGTCTTCCTGCAGCCATGGGCGCTCAGTTTGCCCATCCTGATGCTACCGTATGTACAGTAACCGGTGACGGCAGTATTCAGATGAATATTCAGGAACTGGCAACTTGTCAGGAGTTTTCACTGCCTCTGAAGATCATTAACCTTAATAATGGTTATCTGGGAATGGTGCGCCAGTGGCAGGAGTTCTTTTATGAGAGAAGATATTCCGAGGTTACACTGGAGCGCAACCATCAGCCTGACTTTGTGAAATTGGCTGAGAGTTATGGCCATGTTGGGATGCAGATCAGGAATCCGGATGATGTACGTGGTGCACTCGAAGAGGCCTTGGCGATGAAGGATCGTCTGGTCTTTATGGACTTCATAACCAATCCTGAAGAGAACGTATATCCAATGGTTCCGGCCGGGGCTGGCCTCAACGAAATGATCCTGATATAGGGGAGAGGTTACGATGAGAAGACATATTATTTCACTGCTGTTGGAGAATGAGGCAGGTGCACTTTCCAGGGTTGCCGGACTATTTTCTGCACGTGGTTACAATATTGAAACCTTGACTGTTGCCCCCACCAATGACGCGACTCTCTCCCGAATGACCATCGTGACATCAGGTACTGAGGCGGTAATCGAGCAGATTAATAAGCAACTCAACAAGCTCATAGATGTTGTAACGCTGGTTGATCTGACAGAGGGAGAGCATATTGAGCGAGAGCTGGTTATGGTGAAGGCCATGGCTCCTCCTGAGGCTGACTGCAAGACCATACGTCAGGTGGTTGATGAGCACCACGCATATATAGTGGATGAGACAGATAGTACTTGTGTGGTTGAACTGCTGGGGAATAGCGAAAAAATCAATTCGTTTATTTCAGCAATGGAGCCATTTTCGCTGCTGGAGGTGGTCCGTTCCGGCGTCTCCGGAATAGCCAGAGGTGATGATTCACTACATATTTGATGGCTATAGCAGATTGTCCGCAATCGCTTTTTAGTGGATAATTCGCCGCTCTGTTTTGTAACACCTCTATATTTAATAATTTTTGTAAGCTAGGGAAAGAAGAAAGATGAGTATTAACGTTTATTATGACAAGGATGCAGACCTCTCCATTATCAAGGGGATGAAGGTTGCTATTATCGGCTACGGTTCTCAGGGGAATGCACATGCCAACAACCTTAAGGATTCTGGTGTAGACGTTACAGTTGCTCTCCGCCCTGGCTCCTCTTCTGCAGCCAAGGCTGAGGCTTCTGGTCTGCCGGTGAAAAGTGTACCTGAGGCTGTTGCCGAAGCAGATCTGGTAATGATCCTGACCCCGGATGAGTTCCAGTCACAGCTCTACAAAAATGAGGTTGAGCCAGCACTCAAACAGGGTGCAACACTTGCATTTGCTCACGGTTTCAGTATTCACTACAACCAGGTGATACCTCGTGCTGACCTCAATGTGATTATGGTTGCACCAAAGGCACCAGGCCATACTGTACGCAGTGAGTTTGTTAAGGGTGGCGGTATTCCTGACCTTATCGCTATTGAACAGGATGCCAGTGGTAACGCACAAGAGATTGCACTCTCATATGCGTCTGCGATTGGCGGTGGCCGTAGTGGAATTATTGAGACTACGTTTAAGGATGAGACTGAGACAGATCTGTTTGGTGAACAAGCAGTACTGTGTGGTGGTGCAGTAGAGTTGGTCAAGGCCGGGTTTGAGACCCTGGTTGATGGAGGTTATGCACCAGAGATGGCTTACTTTGAGTGTCTGCACGAGCTTAAACTGATTGTTGATCTGATGTATGAGGGTGGTATAGCCAACATGAACTACTCTATCTCCAATAATGCAGAGTATGGTGAGTATGTCACTGGTCCTGAGGTGATTAATGAAGAGAGTCGCTGGGCCATGAAGGAGGCCCTGAAGAACATTCAGAATGGCGAGTATGCCAAACGCTTTATCCTTGAAGGGCAAGCTAACTATCCTGAGATGACAGCACATCGTCGCAACAATGCAGCGCACCAGATTGAGGTGGTTGGTGAGCAGCTTCGCTCCATGATGCCTTTCCTTAGTGAGAACAAGATAGTCGATAAGACTAAAAATTAGGAGTAGCTGAACAACTCATCCTCATACAGGTGGGGATTTGGGGTGATTCAATAAAGACGTCTGTACTGAATAAATATCGGTGCAGGCGTTTTTTTATTTGTGACAGTGTGCCTCTATCAGCGATAATGGGCGGAATGAATACAACTGGAGAAAAACAGCGCAGAAGAGGGATCTATCTACTCCCTAATCTGTTTACCACCGCAGCCCTATTTGCAGGTTTTTTTGCCATTATCTCGGCGATAAAAGGGCGTTATGAGGTGGCAGCCATAGCAATTTTTATTGCCATGGTACTGGATGGTCTGGATGGTCGTGTTGCCCGTATGACCAACACCCAGACTGAATTTGGTGCAGAGTATGACAGCCTCTCTGATATGGTTTCATTTGGGGTGGCACCGGCACTGGTGGTCTACCTCTGGGGACTCTCTACCATGGGTAAACTGGGGTGGTTGGCTGCCTTTATATATACTGCAGGTGCAGCACTGCGCCTGGCCAGATTTAATACTCAGGTAAGTAGTGCCGATAAAAGATATTTTCAGGGGCTGCCAAGTCCTGCCTCAGCGGCAGTGGTAGCAGGAATGGTCTGGGTTGCAGTAGATTACGGATTTTCTGGTGCAGAGGTGCCAATTGAGATGAGCTCTATTGCGGCCCTGATAACTGCTCTTGCAGGTTTATTGATGGTGAGCAATATACGCTACCACAGCTTCAAGGAGCTTAATCTGAAAGACCGTATTCCTTTCGTCGCGATGATCCTTATGGTGGCACTGATAGTGCTTATCTCGGCAGATCCGCCGCAGGTCCTGTTTGGAGGATTCTTGATTTATGCAGTGTGGGGACCGATATCCAACCTGCTGGAGCTTAGAAAGAGGCGTGCAGAACGCGCTGCTTCGAGTTCTGTGGTAGAACAATCCACCGATAAATTTTCAACTGATAAGGCAGAGAGTAATGAGTAAGGATCAGTTAATAATATTTGATACCACTCTGCGGGATGGTGAGCAGAGTCCGGGAGCATCCATGAACATGGATGAAAAGCTGAGAATTGCACGTGCTCTGGAGAAGATGCGGGTCGATGTGATTGAGGCAGGTTTTCCGATTGCCAGCCAGGGAGACTTCGAATCTGTACAGGCTGTTGCAAAGGCAGTCAAGGATAGTACGGTCTGTGGATTGGCACGTGCCCTGAAGAAGGATATCGAGACCGCTGGCAGAGCACTGGAACCCGCTGTCAGAGGGCGTATCCATACCTTTATTGCAACCTCTCCCATTCACATGGAGAAGAAGCTCAGGATGTCACCAGATCAGGTGGTTGAACAGGCGGTGCAGGCGGTTAAGTGGGCGCGAGAATTTACCGATGATGTCGAGTTCTCTCCTGAGGATGCCGGGCGCTCAGAGTCGGATTTCCTCTGTAGAATTCTTGAGGCGGTAATTGATGCGGGAGCAACTACACTTAATATTCCAGACACTGTTGGTTACAACCTGCCTCACCAGTTTGGTGGGTTAATAGGAGAGCTGATTGAGCGTATTCCAAACTCGGATCAGGCTATTTTCTCGGTGCATTGCCACAACGATCTTGGTCTGGCGGTTGGAAACTCGCTCTCAGCCGTTTTGAATGGTGCCCGCCAGGTGGAATGTACAATCAATGGTCTGGGTGAGCGTGCAGGAAATGCCTCGCTGGAAGAGGTGGTAATGGCAGTGCGTACCAGACAGGATCTCTTTAGTTGTGATACCAGGCTGGATACCACACAGATTGTTCCTTGCTCCAAGTTGGTTTCTGGCATCACCGGCTTCCCTGTTCAGCCCAACAAGGCGGTGGTGGGGGCCAATGCTTTTGCTCATGAGTCTGGGATTCATCAGGATGGTGTACTGAAGCAGCGTGAAACCTATGAAATTATGCGGGCAGAGGATGTTGGCTGGACTGCAAATCGTATGGTGCTTGGTAAACACTCTGGACGTAATGCATTCAAGACCAGGTTGAATGAGCTTGGTGTGGAGTTTGATTCTCAGGAAGAGTTGAACGAGGCCTTTACTCGTTTCAAGGATCTGGCTGACAAGAAACATGAGATTTATGATGAGGATTTGATGGCGCTGGCTACTGACTCTGTGCAGTGGTGTGCTGATGAGTGCTATCGTCTGATTGCTCTGCATGTCTGTTCAGAGACCGGAGAAACTCCTCATGCAGAAGTCACCATGTTGGTGGATGGAGAGGAGAAGACAGCCAAGGCAGTTGGTGCAGGTCCGGTTGATGCAGTATTTGGTGCGATCGAATCCCTGGCAGAGAGCCAGGCCAAGCTTGATCTCTATTCAGTCAACAGTATAACCGAGGGTACAGATGCTCAGGGTGAGGTGACAGTCAGGCTTGAGAAAGATAGTGGGTTTATTAATGGTCAGGGGGCAGATACCGATATTGTGATTGCCTCTGCCAAGGCCTATATACACGCCTTGAATAGATTGGCACAACCAACAGGACGTGAACATCCGCAGCTATGATCTTTGCTGCGATTGAGCTGCTCTTGATTCTTGCACTGGTTGGTTGGGTGGTATGGATGATCAGAAAATAATGCAGCAATCACCATATTTGAGAATGATGGGTATCCAGCAGTGGGTGCGCAGGGATAGTGACAGCAGCGATCTCTCCCGATACTTTGAGGATAACGGAATATCTGACTCACCTCTGCTGGTTATCACCACAGTGCTGAATGGAGAGGAGGAGACACTGCTCAAGAATATGTTGCGGGCAATAGATCTTGAGAGTGCCAAGGTGCAGCGGATAATGATTCTGGAGCCAGAACATCTCTCTCAGCACCAGTTCCAAAAATATCTTGTAGACCTTATTGGCAGCTCATCGGTACAAGCTGTACTTCAACTGGGAGGAGATGCGATTAATCATCCACTGGTTGAATCAACATTTCATCCATCTCATCTGTTGCAGCATAGCGGTGACAAGCGTCATGCCTGGAAAGTATTGAAGCAGGTGAAACAGAAGATTAATGGCTGATCTCAATATTCGTCAGATGGAGGAGGCGGATCTTGATTTTGTGCTGGAGATTGAGCAGCATGTCTACCCGTTTCCCTGGTCCAGACAGATCTTTGTGGATTCAATCGAGGCTGGTTCACTGTTGGTTGTGATGGAGCAACGCAATAAAATTATTGGGTATAGTGTTCTCTCCAGTGGTGCAGGAGAGTCTCAGTTGCTTAATATCGCCATCTCTCCGGAGTCACAACAAAAAGGCATGGGTGAGATTCTGCTGCGCTGGTTGATTGAGTGGTCACGCAATAATGGTTCGGAGATGCTGTTTCTAGAGGTGAGATTATCCAATATCTCTGCTCAGAACCTCTATCTAAAGCTTGGGTTTAATGAGATTGGTATGCGTGAAAACTATTATCGTCTATCCGGTGGTAGACGAGAGGATGCACTGATATTTGCCCTGCAGTTTCTGCCGTTTTAATTGTTATCGTTTAAGGTTGTCTGGCAGCAGTGGGGCAATTGTTTTTTGGATGGCACCATGTACCTCCAGTCCTCCGGCAATAACATTTCCTGTCTTCAGAAAATCAGCACCACCGGAAAAATCACTACATACTCCACCAGCCTCTGAGACCAATAGAGCACCCGCAGCTATATCCCACGGATTGAGCCCGATCTCCCAAAAGCCATCTAGTCTACCAGCCGCCACATAAGCAAGATCAATCGCAGCTGAACCGGCGCGACGTATTCCCGCACTATCTGGGAACAGCGCCTTAAAAGTTTCTAGATACACCTCAAGATGCTGCTGGTCCTTGAATGGGAACCCTGTTCCCAACAGAGACCCGTTAATCCCTTTTCGGTTTGTGGTGCGCAGACGACGGTTATTGAGCATGGCTCCATCGCCCTTGGACGCAGTAAAAAGCTCATCCCTCAATGGGTCATAGACAACGGCATGAATAAGATTATCACCAAACGCCAGTGCGATGGATACAGAGAAAACCGGAAATCCATGTAGATAATTGGTAGTTCCATCCAGTGGATCAATAATCCACTGGTATTCATTGCCCTCAATTGAGCCATTCTCCTCAGCCAGAATAGAGTGGTCTGGATAGGCCTGATGAAGAATATTGATAATTTCTGCCTCTGCCTTGCGGTCCACCTCAGAGACAAAATCATTTTTCCCTTTGGACTGAATGTTTAGTGCATCCAGTCGATCAATGGAGCGAAGAATGACGGAACCAGCACGACGTGCTGCCTTAACGGCCGTATTGAGCATTGGGTTCATAATAAAGTCCTGGGATGCAGTGTAGGGAGGGGGTGGATTTTACTCTACTGGTATACTATCGGCCACTCAAAACAGCAGGGTTAGGTTTGATAATGGATATTCTGGCATGAATAGGTTGAATGTGAGGTTTGTTCTTGTAGAGACATCTCATCCAGGAAATATTGGTGGTACTGCAAGGGCGATGAAGAATATGTCTCTTGACCGGTTGGTATTGGTTAATCCAAAGCAGTTTCCATGCGCGGAGGCCACTTCACGTGCCTCTGGTGCTGATGATATTCTGATGAATGCCGTGGTTACAAAAACAGTGGATGAGGCCCTGGATGGGTGCTCTCTGGTAATCGGAACAACGGCACGCCCCAGAAGTCTCTATCTACCGGAGCTGAATCCAAGAGAGTGTGCTCAGAGAATTATTGGTGAGTCGACTGATGGGGAGATTGCTGTGCTATTTGGTCGAGAGGATTCAGGTTTAAGTAATGATGAGCTGGATCGTTGCAATATATTGATGAGGATACCAACCAGCCAGGATTACTCATCACTTAACCTGGGGGCGGCGGTGCAGGTGCTGGCCTATGAGTTGATGATGGAGAGGGGGTCACCACTCAAGAGGCCTGTTGGAGAGGTCGATCGTCAATACCCTCTGGCAACAGCAGATGAGATGGAGGGGCTGTTTGACCATATTGAGCGGGTCATCATTGAGACAGGATTTCTTGATCCAGAAAATCCCAGGCAGGTGATGCGTCGACTGCGTCGTCTGTTCAATCGGGCAGAGGTGGATCGTAATGAGATCAATATACTTAGAGGGATTCTGACCTCTATCAATTCCAATGGTAAGCCCTCCAAGAATGTATAATCAGCCCACGATAATCTGATTGGTGTTTACTACAAGTTGATGAGCGATGTTTGAACGTATAAGAGAAGATATTCAGTGTGTATTTGATAGGGATCCATCAGCAAGAAATTCAGCTGAGATTCTGATCTCTTATCCTGGGGTGCTTGCAGTATTGGCACACCGTATGAACCACAAGATATGGAATGTTGGTTTGCGTGGATTTGCGCGCTGGCTCTCAACACTGGTGCGTTGGATAACAGGTATCGAGATTCATCCTGCTGCCACTATTGGGCGTCGTTTCTTTATTGATCACGGCATGGGTGTGGTGATTGGTGAGACCACTATGATTGGTGATGACTGCACTCTATATCACGGTGTAACCCTGGGAGGCACCAGCTGGGACAAGGGTAAACGTCACCCTACACTAGAGAATAATGTTGTGATTGGGGCAGGAGCAAAGATTCTTGGTCCCATTCTGTTGGGAGAGGGTGCGCGTGTGGGGTCAAACTCAGTTGTAGTTAAGGATGTCCCCAATGGTGCTACGGTCGTCGGTATTCCAGCACGCATTATTCAACGTAAAAAACCAATTGATCCTCATGTGGAGGAGTTTGCCAAGAAGATTGGTTTCGATGCCTATGGTGCCTCCAGTGAGATGCCTGATCCTGTTGCCAATGCAATCAACTGCATCCTCGATCATGTGCATGCGATGGATTCACAGATGGAGCAGATGTGTGATGCCATCAAGCAGATTGGTGGTGAGGTTGAGGGGGTTGATCTTCCTGCGATAAATGTCTCCTGTTCAATTCGCAAGCAATCCTGTGATGTTGATTGTGACAGCGATGCATGTTCTGTCACTGCAGATAATGTAGTTCCGGTTCAGGTTGATAGTAGTGGTCTTTCAGGTGGTTCTGAGCAGATAAAATAAACTTGACCTTTTTAGTCAGTTAAAGCAGTATAACCACAGTAATTTTCTGGGTTATTGTTTTTTGAACTGAGGAGACCTTATGCGTCTGACAACAAAAGGAAGATATGCGGTAACGGCCATGCTGGATCTGGCAATTAATGAGGATTGTGGGCCGATTACCCTCTCCGAGATTTCCGGACGACAGGGGATTTCGCTCTCCTATCTTGAGCAGCTTTTTGCAAAGCTTAGAAAGAAAGGGTTGGTAAAGAGTTCACGTGGCCCTGGTGGCGGATACAGATTGGCACAGAGTGCCAATGATATTGTCATCTCCGAGATTATTATGGCAGTGGATGAGGCAATTGATGTCAGAAAATGTAATGGCGAGGGTAATTGCCAGGGTGACCATAGCTGTTTGACTCATGATCTCTGGACTGATCTCAGTAATCAGATTCAGAACTTCCTCTCGTCTATCTCGTTGGGGAGCCTTACAAGAAACAAAAGCGCTCTTGAGCTGAGCCGTTGTCAGAGTAATGACATCAAGGAAGAAGCGGCCTGATACCAGTTTGGTCGAGATGAACAAATGGATCTTTATCTTGACTGTAATGCAACAACACCACTTGCCTCTGAGGTTTTCGAGGCGATGCAGCCGTTCTGGATGGAGAGGATGGGCAACCCCTCGTCGCGCCACAGTTATGGTCGAGTGGCCAGGGATGCAGTAGAGCGAGCTAGAGGAGAAGTTGCCAAACTTCTGAATGTATCTGCGAAGCAGGTAATCTTTACAGGTAGCGGGACAGAAGCTAATAACCTTGTTATTCATGGTCTTGCAGAGATCATATCATCTAGAAACTTAAACAAAAGCACGATCGCTGTTGGTTCTACAGAGCATGCCAGCCTCATCTCTGCGACAAACAGATTGCACCGAAATGGATGGAATGTTGAGCAGCTTGTGGTGGATCATAATGGCCTGTTGGGGGAGGAGGCTCTAAAGCAGATCAGGATGAGCAGACCATCCATTGTATCGGTCATGTTGGCCAATAATGAGACTGGAGTGGTACAGAATATTTCCCAGGTAGTGGAGCTGGCGCATCAGGTGGGTGCAGTTGTCCATGTTGATGCAACTCAGGCGGCGGGGAAAATCCCGTTGGATTTTCCTGCTTTGGGTGTGGATTGTCTGACTGTTTCGGCCCATAAAATGTACGGTCCAAAAGGGGTAGCAGCACTGGTGCTGGAGCCCTCCATAAAAATTGCCCCCTTGGTTGAGGGTGGAGGGCAGGAGAGGGGGTTGCGGTCGGGGACTGAAAATGTGCCGGCAATAGTAGGATTTGGTGCTGCTGCTTTGTTGGCTGGTAAGGAGTTAGAGGATGGTACGGCCCGGCTACTGAAGATCAGGAGGTATCTTGAGGATGGTCTGAATCATATTGATGGTGTGGAGATTGTGGCTGAGAAGGTGAATAGATTGCCCAATACAGTGATGATCCTGGTCTCCGGCATTGAGGGTGAGACTCTATTGATGCAGCTGGATCAACAGGGGGTTTTCCTCTCAAGTGGATCAGCTTGTCAGGCTGGCAAGACAGAGCCAAGCCACGTGCTGAGCGCCATGGGAGTCTCGGAGCTACGCGCAAGGAGTGCGGTAAGGATAAGCCTCTGTAGAGGGGTTACCGAGGAGCAGATCGACTCTTTTCTACAAGTACTGACAGAGCTTCTTGCTCCGCAGTCATCACTTCTGAATATGGCAGCCTGGGGTTAAGTGGAGAAGATCATGGTGGTACAATATCAGCAATCAACGAAAGAGAAACAGAGTGCTTATTGGGGGGCAGAGGAAGCCTGTTTTTCTGAAAAAGGAACTTTAATTTACGAGTTATGGAATCAATGACACAAGCAAACAATTCATCCAGCAGTCGCCCAATCTATCTGGATAATTCAGCAACTACCCCGGTTGATCCACGTGTTGCCACAGTAATGATGCAGTATCTGACAGCTGACACCAAGTTTGGTAACCCTGCTTCGAAGTCTCATGCTTATGGCTGGGAGGCAGAAGAGGCGGTTGAGGCAGCAAGAGCAGAGGTTGCAGGGTTGATTGGCGCAGATCCAAAAGAGGTGATCTGGACCTCTGGTGCAACTGAATCGGATAACCTTGCAATCAAGGGGATCGCTCACTTTTATCACAAAAAGGGTAAACATATCGTAACCAGTTCGATTGAGCACAAGGCGGTACTGGACAGTTGTCGTCAACTCGAGCGTGAGGGGTATGAGATTACCTATCTACAGCCAGAGGCAAATGGACTTATAGATATATCAAAACTGGAGTCAGCCTTACGGGATGACACTATTCTGGTTTCCATAATGCATGTTAACAATGAGATAGGAGTTGTTCAGGATCTTGAGGCGATTGGGAAATTGACACGTGAACGCAAGATCTTCTTCCACTCTGATGCAGCACAGAGCGCCGGTAAGGTGGAGATTGATGTCAACAGGATGAATATTGATCTGATGTCATTTTCTGCCCACAAGGTTTATGGCCCCAAGGGTGTTGGTGCTCTCTACGTGCGCCGCAAACCACGAGTGCGGCTAGAGGCGCAGATGCATGGTGGTGGTCATGAGAGAGGGATGCGCTCCGGAACACTTGCTGTTCACCAGATTGCAGGGATGGGTGAGGCGTTCCGTATTGCGCGAGAGGAGATGGCAGATGAGAGAATCCGCCTGGAATCACTTCGTGACCGTTTCCTCAAGGGGATTGAGGAGATGGAGGAGGTCTATGTTAATGGTGACCTTGAACACCGTGTTCCTGGAAATATTAATGTGAGTTTCAATTTTGTAGAAGGGGAGTCATTAATGATGGCTCTTAACAGGCTGGCTGTCTCTTCCGGATCAGCATGTACCTCAGCCAGTCTTGAGCCATCTTATGTGTTGCGTGCAATTGGACGAAATGACGAGTTGGCACATAGCTCCATCCGTTTTACCCTGGGTCGCTTCACTACTGAGAAGGAGGTTGATGAGGCAGTATCTCTGGCTGTGCACCATGTCAACAAACTGCGTGAGCTTTCACCTTTGTGGGATATGTACAAGGATGGGATAGATCTGAGCACAGTTCAGTGGGCAGCACATTAAGCAGATACAAGTAAGGGAACAGAATATGGCAATTACAATGACACCCGCAGCAGCAGAAAGGGTAAAGAGTTTTCTGGATAATCGCGGCAGCGGGGTTGGTCTGCGTCTTGGGGTAAAGACCTCAGGATGTTCCGGGATGGCCTACGTACTCGAGTTTGTTGATGAGGTCGAGGATGATGACCAGGTCTTCGATCTGGATGGGGTTAAGATAATTGTCGATCCAAAGAGTATGGTCTATATGGATGGTACAGAGCTGGACTATGGTAAAGAGGGTCTGAACGAGGGCTTCCAGTTTAATAATCCAAATGTAAAGAACAGCTGTGGATGTGGTGAGAGCTTTAATGTCTGACTCTTATGGACCTTACTACCAACTACTTCGCGCTGTTTGGGATTCCTGTCAGTTATTCTGTTGATCAAGGCAAGCTTTCGACAAGTTATCGTGAGCTGCAACAACTGTTTCATCCAGACCGCTTTGCCAACTCCTCAGAACAGGAGCGCAGACTTTCACTGCAGATGGCTTCAAGGATAAATGAAGGCAACCGTGTGTTACGCGATCCGATTGAGCGTGCGCGGTATCTGCTGGAGTTGAACGGGATTGATCTGGGTACAGATGGAGAGACTCTTCGTGATAATCAGTTTCTGCTGGAGCAGATGGAGCTACGTGAGGAGCTGGATGAGGTGCAGCATAGCAGTGATCCAGGGAGTGGTCTTGACCACTTTGTTATGCAGATGGAGGAGAGAATAAAAGAGCAGGGAGAGCAGTTTGCCCAGCAGTTGGAAGTGTCACATGAAGAGGCACGTAAAACTATTCAGCGCATGCAATTCTTCAGCCGTCTCTACCATCAGGCAGAAACCATGCTGGATGATTTAATTTAATCTCAGGAATCCCAATGGCACTGTTACAGATTTCCGAACCGGGTCAATCGTCCGCTCCACACCAACATCATCTGGCAGCTGGAATAGATCTGGGTACAACCAATTCTCTGGTCGCATCTGTTAGAAGTGGCTCTGCCGAGACTCTTCCGGACCATGAGGGTGAGCATGTGCTGCCATCTGTGGTTCAGTATCATGCAGAATCTGAACACCCTACTGTTGGTCGTGCTGCACGTGAATCTGCAGTGGCTGATCCAATGAATACGTTGGCATCTATCAAGCGCATCATGGGTAAGAGTGTCGAAGAGCTTGATACAGTATCTAGGCAGTATCCCTACGCATTTATTGCTACCGACTCATCGGTACCAAGAATCGAGACCGTTGCGGGGGCAGTCAGCCCTATTGAGGTATCTGCCGAGATTCTATCTGTTCTGAACAAGCGTGCAGAGAGTACCTTGGGTGGTGAGCTTGAAGGAGTGGTAATTACTGTTCCAGCCTACTTTGATGATGCGCAGCGTCAGGCCACCAAGGATGCAGCCAAGCTGGCAGGGCTGCATGTGTTGCGTCTACTGAATGAGCCGACAGCAGCAGCAGTTGCCTATGGCCTTGATTCGCAACCAGAGGGGATTCATGCAGTATATGATTTTGGTGGTGGAACCTTCGATATCTCTATTTTACGACTGACCCGTGGAGTTTTTGAGGTGCTCTCAACCGGGGGTGATGCAGTGTTGGGCGGAGATGACATGGATCATCTGGTGGCAGAGTGGATGCGCGAGCAGGCAGGGGATGAGGCTCTGTCACTACAGTATCTACTGGCTGAGGCACGCAAGGCAAAAGAGAGTCTGACCCAATCCAGTGAGGTTGAATTGAATCTTCAATATGGTGATTCAATGTCATGGCAGGGGGTTTTTGGCAGAGAGCAGTTTGATGAGTTGGTTGCGCCAGTTGTCCAGAAGACCCTGAGAATTGTGCGGCGAGCAATGCGTGATGCTGGCGTGAAGAAGGATGAGATTGATGAGGTTGTGCTGGTTGGCGGCTCAACACGGGTTCCATTGGTTAGAAAAGAGATGGAGGCCTTTTTTGGCAAGGCTCCGTTACAAGGGATTGATCCAGAGCGTGTGGTTGCCCTGGGTGCTGCAATTCAGGCAGATATTCTGGTTGGTAACAAGAAGGATGGTGATCTGTTGTTGCTTGATGTGACACCACTCTCACTTGGTCTGGAGATTATGGGAGGAATGACAGAGGTCGTGATTCCCAGAAACACCACAATCCCGGTTGCCAGGGCGCAGGAGTTCACCACATTCAAAGATGGACAGACAGCAATGTCAATCCAGGTTGTTCAGGGGGAGCGTGAGATGGTTGAGGATAACCGTGCACTGGCCCGTTTTGAGTTGAGAGGAATTCCACCAATGGTGGCAGGGGCAGCAAGAATAAGAGTAACTTTTCAGGTTGATGCTGATGGTCTACTCTCGGTCTCTGCACGCGAAGAAAATAGCGGGGTAGAGGCAGAGATTGAGGTGCGTCCATCCTACGGCCTTAGTGATGGTGAGGTAGAGGGGATGCTGAAGGATTCCTACCGTTTTGCAGAGGCCGATCGAGATATGAGAATGTTGCGAGAACAGCAGGTGGAAGCTGATCGCACTATTGTTGCACTGGAGGCGGCATTTGCCCAGGATGGCAATGTACTCTTGAGTGGTGATGAGAGGGAGCAGTTGGAAAAGTCTATTACCAAACTCCGTGAGATTGCATCAGAGGATGATACCAGGGCAATCGAAAAGGCAATTGAGCAGATAAACAAGGATAGTGAGTTTTATGCCGCACGTAGAATGGATCGCTCTGTTAATGAGGCTCTCTCAGGCAAGAGTGTTGATGAGATAGGAGATAACGGATGACACAGATAATCGTGTTACCACATGATGAACTCTGCCCTGAGGGGACAGTTATTGAAGCAGATCAGGGAACCACAATTCTGGATGCCCTGCTGGATAATGATATAGAGCTGGAACATGCCTGTGAAAAGAGCTGTGCTTGTACTACCTGTCACTGTTATGTGCGTGAGGGAGGTGCATCTCTGAATGAAAATGAGGAGGCCGAGGATGATATGCTAGACAAGGCGTGGGGGCTTGATCCAGATTCCAGGCTGAGTTGTCAGGCGGTAATTGCAGATGAGGATCTGGTGGTTGAAATACCAAAATACACTATAAATATGGTTTCTGAAAATCACTGATATTGTCATATGGTGACTTGGCTGGAGCTTCCTTAGTTATTAAATGAGAGTTTTGAGATGGATTTAAGATGGACAGATGTGCAGGATATTGCCATTGAACTGGATGAGGCCTATCCGGATATGGATCCGATGACAGTAAATTTTGTTGATCTACACCGCTTTGTGTTGGAGTTGGATGGATTTTCTGATAATCCGGAACATGGTGGAGAAAAAGTGCTAGAGGCGATTCAGATGTCGTGGATCGGAGAGCGGGATTAGTGGTAAAATCTGCGCTCGGATTTTGAGCTAAATTTTTATGACTGAGGCCCGCATCAATGCGGGTCGATTTTTTATGGAGAACATAACCCATGGCGATTGAACGTACCTTTTCTATTATCAAACCAGATGCTGTAGCCAAAAATGTAATTGGCAAAATCTATTCGCGTTTTGAATCCAGAGGTCTTCGTATTGTTGCTTCTAAAATGTTGCATATGACAGAAGAGCAGGCTGGTGGGTTCTATGCAGTACACAAGGAGCGCCCTTTTTACAATGATCTGGTTGAGTTCATGACTTCTGGTCCTGTAATGGTTCAGGTTCTCGAGGGTGAGGATGCAATTGCCAGAAACCGTGAGATTATGGGAGCTACCAACCCTGCAGAGGCGGCAGAGGGTACTATCCGTGCTGACTTTGCTGAAACTGTAGATGAGAATGCTGTCCATGGATCTGATGCGCCTGAGACTGCAGCTGAGGAGATTAAGTACTTCTTCCCAGAGGGAGTCTGTGAACGCACCCGTTAATTTACTGGGGTTAAACCGTAAACAACTTGAGGCCTTCTTTGCCGAGCATGGTGAGAAGGCCTTTCGTGCTTCTCAGGTTCTAAAATGGATCCATCAGCAGGGGGTCGCAGATTTTAGTCAGATGACTAATCTGAGCAAGGGTCTGCGCGAGAGACTCTCTGAGATATCTACTGTTCAGATCCCCGAGGTTATTGCCGATCGTCTCTCTGATGATGGCACCCGCAAGTGGTTACTTAAATTGGAGGATGGAAACTCTGTCGAGACTGTTTTCATACCTGAGAAGGGGCGCGGAACCCTTTGCATCTCTTCCCAGGTTGGGTGCTCACTTAATTGCACTTTCTGTAATACAGCGCAACATGGATACAGTCGCAATCTTTCATCTGCAGAGATTATTGCGCAACTATGGGTTGCCGATAGGCTACTGGGACGTGAGGGTCCTGGATCGCACCAGCGGATTATTACCAATGTGGTATTGATGGGCATGGGGGAACCACTATTGAATTTTGATTCTGTGGTATCTGCCATGGAGTTGATGATGGAGGATTTTGCCTATGGACTATCCCGTAGAAGAATAACTCTCAGTACGTCTGGAGTAGTTCCAATGATGGATCGTCTCAGGGAGGTATGTCATGTCAGTCTTGCAGTATCGCTACATGCAACCAACAATACATTGAGGGATCAGTTGGTTCCAATTAATCGAAAATATCCGCTGGAGGAGCTAATGGATGCATGCAGACGTTATGTTGAGGGCTCTCCAAGAAGTAGAGTAACTATTGAGTATATTCTGCTGGGAGATGTAAATGACAGTAGTCAAGATGCAAAGGCCCTGGTTTCACTATTACGTACAGTTCCTTCCAAGGTGAATCTGATTCCATATAATCCATATCCGGGTGGACAATATAAGCGTTCATCGGCTGAAGCCATTGACCGCTTCCGCTCGATTTTGATTCAGGCAGGCATAACAACAGTGACCAGAAAAACCAGAGGGGAGGATATTGAGGCAGCATGTGGCCAGTTGGCTGGACAGTTCAAGGATAGAACCAGAAGATCCAATGATGCAGGTTAGAAAGGGGGCGGTTCTCAGGATATTTACGACCTTGATAGCTATGGTTTTACTCTCTTCCTGTGCAACAACCATAAAATCCCAAAAAGAGTCGGCAAAGGTGGCACAATTACAGCTGGAGCTGGGGGTTGCCTACATGGAACAGGGGCATCTGGATCTGGCCATGGTTAATCTTAAAAAATCATTGTTGGCCGATCCTGATAATCCTGAAGCGTTATATGCGTTGGCACTACTCTATCTCAGGAGTGGAAATGAGGATGAGGCCGAGCAAAGTTTTCTGCAGGCAATGAGAGAGAGAAAATCCTATCCAGAGGCACAGAATGGATATGGGGTGTTGCTGTGTCGTCAGGGTCGACAACAGGAGGCTGCTGCCTATTTTGAAATGGCCATGCATGATCCTGACAACAAGACCCCGAATGTTGCAGGCAGAAATAGTGAAATTTGTGGAGATGAGATGAGATGAGCGAGAAGAACGTAAAGGGTGAGGTAGATCAGGGAGAGCTGTTCGAGAAGCCATTGGGTGAGCGTTTGCGTGAGGCCAGACTGGAGCAGGGTATTGAGCTGGATGATGTTGCCCATCAGTTAAGGGTAGAGGCGTTGGTCTTGACAGCTATCGAGGAGGGTAACAAGCCTCCACACGGTCTTCCTGATGTTTTTTACAAGGGATTTATCAGGAATTATGCGCGCTATCTAAAGGTTGAGATTAGTACCAAAGAGGCAAGTGTGAGCAATCCTTCATTGGGTGCGGCTGTACCTGGAGAAGGAGCTACGAGCAGGATTAAAAGACCATCAGTTGATTTTACTTCCATGATTAAGCCAGTAACTGGTTGGGGTAGGGAATTTTTGGCAGATCCGGTTAACAGGACCAAGGAGAATCCTCTGCCGCCAGCTGCACTGCTGTTGTCTCTGCTGCTGGTTTTCTGGTTATTGCTAGGTAGTGATGCTGTCGATGAGCAGCCTGAGGTCGAGTCGGCATCTACAGAAGAGGTTGTGATAGAGCCTGAGACAAAGCCTGAGACAAAGCCGGTTACCGAGCCAGCCAAGAGAGTTGTCAATCAGGCGGCGACTAATGAGGGAATTGTGACTATCAGATATATTGACACTGCGTGGACCAGAATTACCGATAGATTTGGCAGGGTGCTGGTCAAGAGGAGCCTAGATGCAGGCACCATAAAGGATTTCAAGGGACCACTGCCACTAAAGGTTGATCTGGGAGCCAGCAGGGTTGATATCAAGTTTAATGGTGAACCATTCGACTTCCTCAATTACATTAATGATGATGGTACTGTCCAGTTTGTTCTGGAGAGCAATGAGTGACCCCACTCTTTCCTGCATCACGTAGAGTCTCTCGCAAGATCCACGTGGGTGAGGTTGCGGTTGGGGGTGATGCTCCAATCTCGGTACAGAGTATGACCAACACCAATACCCTGGATGTTGAATCGACAGTTGCTCAGGTAGAGGCACTGCAGCTGGTAGGAGCAGATATTGTACGAGTGTCGGTACCGGATATGGAGGCGGCCGAGGCCTTTGGGAAGATAAGGCAGAGAGTATCGGTTCCTCTGGTTGCCGACATCCATTTTGATCACAAAATCGCACTACGTGTTGCGGAGCTTGGGGTGGATTGCTTGAGGATCAATCCAGGTAATATTGGAAAAGAGGATCGGGTACGGGAGGTGGTTGCCTCAGCACGTGACCATAACATTCCTATCAGAATTGGGGTAAATGCTGGTTCGCTGGAGAAGGATCTGCAGAAGAAGTATCGAGAGCCAACTCCGGAGGCTATGGTGGAATCTGCATTCCGTCATATTGATTATCTTGATCGGCTAGATTTCCAGGATTACAAAATTAGTCTGAAGGCATCGGATGTATTTATGACTGTGGCAGCCTATAGGTTATTGGCAGATCAGATTGAACAGCCGCTTCATTTGGGGATTACAGAGGCTGGTGGGTTACGTAGTGGAGCAGTAAAGTCATCAATTGGATTGGGACTACTGCTCTCTGAAGGGATTGGAGACACAATTAGGGTCTCTCTCGCTGCAGATCCGGTTGAGGAGATTCGGGTTGGCTTTGATATTTTGAAAAGTCTCCATCTGCGTAGCAAGGGGGTTAACCTTATTGCTTGCCCATCATGTTCACGTCAGAATTTTGATGTGATTGATACAGTAAACAGACTGGAAGAGCGTCTGGAGGATGTGATTGAACCGATAAATGTTGCGGTCATCGGCTGTGTAGTAAATGGTCCTGGTGAGGCCAAAGAGGTACAGGTTGCAGTCACTGGAGGAGAGCCCAATCTGATTTATCTGAATGGGATTCCAGACCATAAGGCAGACAATGAAGAGCTGGTCGATGTGTTGGAGCGTCAGATCAGAGAACAACTAATGAGCAGTAATCAATGAGCAATAAAATACAGTCCATTCGCGGCATGAATGATCTGCTACCTGAGTCATCTTCACTGTGGCAGTTTGTGGAGGGGGTTATGCGCAGCACACTCAAGGCGTATGGCTATCATGAGATTCGTATGCCGGTTGTTGAGAAGACAGAGCTCTTTAAACGTTCGATTGGTGAGGTGACTGATATTGTCGAGAAAGAGATGTACACCTTTGAGGATCGTAATGGTGACAGTTTGACTCTGAGACCAGAAGGTACGGCAGGGTGCGTGCGTGCAGTGATCGAGAACGGTCTATTGAGAGGGCAGGCACAGCGTCTCTGGTATATGGGGCCGATGTTTCGTCATGAGCGCCCACAGCGTGGGCGCTATCGTCAGTTTCATCAAGTGGGAGTAGAGGTATTTGGTCTTGAAGGGCCAGATGTGGATGCTGAGCTGATCGCTCTCTCCGCACGAATCTGGGAGCAGCTGGGAATAAGAGATGTAACCTTGCAGATAAACTCATTAGGGTCGGCTCATTCCCGTGAGCAGTATAGAGATGTTTTGGTGGCCTATTTCAGAGAGCATCAGGATGAGCTTGATGATGATAGCCTGCGCAGGCTTGAGAGCAATCCTCTGCGCATCCTCGACAGTAAAAATCCAGAGATGCACTCCCTTATAAAACAGGCACCAGTGCTTGAGGATTCTCTGGATGAGGATGATCGTCTACACTTTGAGCAGCTCAAGTTGATGCTGGAGAGTATGGGTGTCGATTATGAGGTGAATCCAAGACTGGTTAGAGGCCTGGACTATTATGGTAGAACAGTGTTTGAGTGGGTTACGGATCTGCTTGGAGCGCAGGGGACAATCTGTGCTGGAGGGCGTTATGATGGATTGGTAGAGCAGATTGGTGGCAAGGCAACAACTGCGGTAGGTTTTGCAATGGGGCTGGAACGTCTGGTTGAGTTAATGAGGGAGCAGTCACTTGCATTCACTGAGAATAGCCCGCACGCCTATCTGGTACTTGCAGGAGAGCAGGCAACGTCAGTGGGGCTGGGTGTTGCAGAAAAGATCAGGAGTGCTGTTCCAGGATTGAGGTTGATAACTAACCTCGGTGGAGGCAGTTTCAAGACACAATTCAAGCGTGCAGATCGTTCGGATGCCCGTTTTGCTCTCGTTATAGGTGAGGATGAGGCAGTCAATGGGATGGTTACCATCAAGGATCTGCAGGGTGAGAATGAGCAGCAGACAGTTTCTGTAGATGATGTGGCAGAGATATTGTCACGTTATAATTAACAATAATTAATTTGGTAAAGAGATAGAGAGGATAGAGATGGAGTTCAATACAGCAGACCAGGAAGAGATTGAGGTTCTGAAGAAGTGGTGGAAAGAGAATGGCTCTTCCACTGTAGCCGGTGTTGTGATCGGTCTTGCCTTGCTGTTTGGATGGCAGGGGTGGAATGGCTATGTGAATAATCAGGGTATGGCAGCGTCACAATATTTTGAGCAGATGCAGAGCGCCCTGATCAATAAAGAGAATGAGAAAGCTGAAAATGTTGGTGGTCAGTTGATGGATCAATATCCTGGAACAATTTATGCGGCAAATGGTGCACTTGGGTTGGCTGCACTAAAAGCCGAGACCGGTGAACATGCGGCAGCAAGAGTCCACTTTCAGTGGGTGTTGGAAAATAGTGACTTCGACTCTCCCCGTCAATTGGCTCAGCTGGGTATGGCTAGATTATACCTTGGTGATGGTGATGCAGAGAGTGCATTGAATAGACTATCCAGTGATGATCAGGGGATTTATGCCTCTCATTTCAGTGAGGTCAAGGGGGATGCGCTACGTCAGAAGGGAGATAATGTTGCTGCCCAGAGTGCTTATGTTGAGGCAATTCAGTTGGTAGATGCTACTGATGAGCGTCGACTGCTTCTCGAGATGAAACTGTCTGAGGTAACTCAGTAATGGGTTTATTGATGGCTCGACTGCTGTCTCTGTTACTGGCTGGTATTGTGCTGTCAGGGTGTTCAACCATCAGTTCTGTTGGTGACTCGGTTGGCGACACAGTTGGTGGGTGGATGGGTAGTGACAACCCCAATGCTCCAGCATCTCTTGAGGACATTGTCGACAAGATTAATCCACAGACATCATGGAGTAACTCCGTAAGTTCTGGAACCGATGGGTTGTGGGTTGACCTCAGACATCAGATATCCGGAGGTACGGTTTATGTGGCCGCCACTGATGGTCTGATCAGTGCAGTTAAGTTGTCATCTGGCGCTACCTTGTGGGAGCAGGAGCTTCCGGAGATGATTATGACAGGGGTAGCTGTAGGTGATAACAGTGTTTATGTAGGAACAGAATCTGGAAATCTTGTAGCCCTGGATTTGGCAAGCGGTATACAGCAGTGGTCAACTCCTCTATTGAGCGAGATTCTATCTCCTCCTGCAGTATCTACCGAGGTTATTGTGGTTCGCACAGTGGATGGCAAACTGGTTGGTGTGAGTGCAGAAAGTGGTAAGGAGATGTGGAGTTATCAGCGAGAGGTTCCTGTTCTTACTCTGCGAGGAACCAGCTCTCCGGTGATTGTCGGCAGCCGGGTCTATGCTGGTCTTGATGGTGGTGAGGTGGTTGCTCTTGGTCTGAATGATGGGCGTGAGCTCTGGGTGAAAAGTGTTACCTCTCCGCGTGGACGTACGGAAATTGAACGTATGGTTGATATTGACGCAGATCCAGCTGTAGTAGATGGTGTGATCTATGTGGTGAGCTATCAAGGTGATCTTGCTGCCATCAATGGAGAGCAGGGGGATCTGCTCTGGAAAAGAAAATTAAGTGGAGTTACTGCCCCAACAGTTTATGGGCCATATATCTTTCTCTCTGATGCAGAGGGAAATATCTGGGCCTTTGATCGTAAGGATGGCAGCGCACTCTGGAAGCAAGATGGGTTAAAAAATCGTAGCCTGACATCGCCGCTGATCTCTGGAGTAAATCTTGTGGTCGGTGATATTGATGGATATCTGCACTGGCTCTCAGGCGAGGATGGTCATTTTGTTGGCAGAATGAAGATGGATGCAGATGGGGTCTCAGCTACACCACTCCTGTTTGGTAAAAAAGTTATTAGTTACGGCAAGAGTGGAAAGCTCTCTAGCGTGACTCAGAACTAGGAAACACTCCTCATGACTGAGTATTCGCAGGGGGAGGCAGAGCCGCCTCATACCTCAATTCCGGTTATCGCTCTGGTAGGGCGTCCGAATGTTGGCAAATCAACTCTCTTCAATCGTCTGACCGGAACCCGGGATGCATTGGTAGCAGATTTGCCAGGCCTGACTCGTGATCGCCAGTATGGAATGGCCAGTATTGATGGGGATGACGGTAGTTCACGTCGCTATATGGTGGTTGATACTGGTGGATTGAGTGATGATCCTGAGGGGATAGAGTCACTTATGGAGCACCAGGTCTGGGTAGCTGTGGAGGAGGCTGATGCAATTCTTTTTCTGGTGGACGGGCGTGGAGGACTGACAGCCGCTGATGAGGCAATTGGGAAGCAGTTGCGTCAACTGGGAAAACAGATTCATCTTGTAGTAAACAAGACCGAGGGGCTGGATGCGGATATTGCGGGAGCAGAATTTCATGCCATGGCACTAGGGCAGCCATATGCAATATCAGCAGCCCATAATCATCGTATATTCAGTCTGATAGAGGATGTTCTTAAACCATTTCCTTATGATCCGGAAGAGGCTGGTGAGGATCAATCTAACATCCGTGTTGCTGTTGTTGGACGTCCAAATGTTGGTAAATCAACCCTGATCAACCGCCTGATTGGAGAGGATAGGCTGCTTGCCTATGATATGCCTGGTACGACCAGAGACAGTATTGAGGTTCCGTTCGAAGAGGATGGTAAAGAGTACCTGCTGATTGATACTGCTGGTGTCAGAAGACGTGGAAAGATTCATGATGCCGTTGAGAAGTTTAGTGTCATCAAGGCCTTTCAGGCCATTGAACGATCCAATGTTGTAATCATGGTCATGGATGCCAGAGAGGGGATGACTGATCAGGATGCCACTCTATTGGGGATGATCATTGACTCGGGCCGTGCCCTGGTTATTGCTTTCAATAAATGGGATGGTATGGATCCTTCTGATCGTGAACGTAATCGGGACGAACTTGAGCGTCGTCTTCATTTTCTGGACTATGCAACTATCCACACTATTTCAGCACTACATGGTAGCGGCATCAGAGATCTTTTTGAGAGTGTGAATCATGCTTACCACTCTGCTACCCAAGAGATGAAGACACCGGAGTTGACCCGTATCCTCGAGCAGAGCATTAATGCCCATCCACCACCATTGGTGCATGGGCACCGTATCAAGATGCGTTATGCCCATCAAGGTGGACAGAACCCCCCTAGAATTATTATTCACGGCAATCAATTGAACTCTGTTCCTGCTGCATATCGTCGTTATCTGATGAATCAGTTTCGCAAGGCATTCAGGCTGGATGGTACCCCTGTTCGCCTTGAGTTTAGAACCTCGAGCAACCCCTATGCGGGAAGAAAAAACAAACTGACCGAACGTCAGGTTCGTAAACGTCAACGGTTGAAGGATTTCACCAGAAAAAAACGTTAGAGAGGAGTTTTTCTGGGTTCGCCTTCGATCTCACGTACCAGTCGAGGAACCAGATAGCCAGGTAACAGAGTGCCCAGCTCCTCCATGATATGAGATGCAGTACTATCTGCAACCTCGAACTGGTGGCTTCCCTGCACACGATCCAGCATGTGAAGGTAGTAAGGGAGCACTCCACATTCAAACAAACGGTGGCTGAGTGCCTCCAGGGTCTCTACTTGATCATTGACACCCTTGAGCAGTACAGACTGGTTTAACAGCGTGATGTTTGAATCTGCAACAGTGTTCAGTGATTCCTCAACTGTCCTGTCCAGCTCATTGGGATGGTTGCTGTGAATAACCATAACAACCTTTAGTCTGCTCTCTTTAAGCAATCTTAGTAGGTGAGCATCTATACGTGCAGGGAGTGCGATTGCCAGTCTGCTATGGATTCTGAGAGTTCGTAGATGAGGAATAGATTCTAGCCTGGAGATTAGCTGATCAATTTTTTGATTGCTGAGCATCAACGGATCCCCTCCGCTCAGGATAACCTCATGGATAGAGTGGTCTGATTGTATCCACTCAAATGCCTCTATGGCATTGGAGAGTCTGTGCTCTTGATATGGATAGTGACGACGAAAACAGTAGCGACAGTGGATTCCACAAGCTGAGGTCATCATAAGTAGAGCTCTCCCGTGATATTTCTGCATGATACCGTTGCCACATACTGCAGCACTATCGCCAACTGGATCAGTCCCATATCCATCTACAAGATCTAGCTCAGCAGCAGAAGGGAGAATCTGTCTAAGTAGTGGATCGTCAGGGTTACCTTTTTCAATCCGTTGCAGATAGCTTGAAGTGACTCTGAGAGGGAACTGTTGGTCTCTCTCTATCACCTTTAATGCGATGTCTGCGGGCAGTTCAAGTATCCGTACCAGCTCCTCTGGTGTGCGTAGTGATTGAGCAACCTCCTCCTGCCATGAAGGGTTGGATTCAGACTGCACAATAACTGGGGAAGCGGGTATCATAGGCGGCTATTTTCTAATAATTGTGGGTTGGATGCTATGGCAACAGTAAGTACAAGTGAATTCAAGAACGGACTCAAGGTGATGATTGATGGGATGCCGTGTTCCATTGTTGAGAACGAGATTGTAAAACCAGGAAAAGGACAGGCATTTAATCGGGTCAAACTGAAGTCATTGGTTGCCGGAAAGGTTTTGGAGCGTACCTTCAAGTCTGGTGAGTCAATTGAGCGTGCTGATGTGCATGAGGAGGAGTATCAGTACTCATATACCGATGGTGATCTTTTCTACTTTATGCATCCTGACAGTTTTGAACAGATTGCCGCAGATCATGCGGCAATGGGTGATGCAGAAAAGTGGTTGAAGGGGCAGGAGATGTGCCTGGTAACTTTGTGGAATGGTAATCCGATTTCCATTACCCCACCCAATTTTGTGGAGTTGCAGATTACGGAGACAGACCCAGGTCTTCGTGGAGACACCTCTGGCGGTGGTGGTAAGCCTGCAACCCTGGAGAGTGGTGCAGTAGTCAGGGTGCCACTGTTTGTCTCCGAAAATGAGGTAATCAAGGTTGATACCAGAACAGGGGAGTATGTCTCTCGTGTCAAAGAGTGACAACCATGGCTCCGTAGGGCTGCTACGGGAGCGTGCAACCTTTATCAGTGCGATACGTACCTTCTTCTCGGGACGTAAGGTATTGGAGGTTGAAACCCCAATTCTCTCTACTGCCGCAACAACAGACCCGTATATTGAGTCATTTTCTACCGAGAGTGCTGACGGTACAAAACTATACCTTCAGGCTTCTCCAGAGCTCTATATGAAGAGGTTGTTGGTTGATGGCTCTGGCCCAATCTTTCAGTTGGTGCCGGCATTTCGGTTAGAGGAGGCGGGTCAACTCCATAACCATGAATTTATGATGCTGGAGTGGTATCAGCCTGACTTCACCATGGAACAGTTGATGGATGAGGTGGAGGAGTTGGTGAGCAATTTTGTCGACCTCCCGTCTATTGAACGTTTTACTGTGGCCGAGGCTTTTCAGCAGGTGGCAGGGGTTGATGATCTTCTATCTACCACAGCAGAACAACTCAGGGGCACGGCTATTGCAATGGGACTGCCATCAGCTGAAGAGATGGATCTGGATTGGGATGGCTGGGTTGACTACTTTCTTGCGCTGGTTGTTATCCCCAGTCTTTCGCATGCTGCTTTCTTTCTTACCCACTATCCCGCCTCACAAGCGGCTTTGGCACGTATCAGTCCGCATGACCCAAGAGTGGCCGAGCGTTTTGAGTTGATGTTGAACGGGATAGAGATTGCGAATGGTTTTCGTGAGTTGACTGATGCAGCAGAGCAGCGCAAACGTTTTGAGAGAGAGCTCGGAGAGCGTGCTGCAGAGGGGATGGATATAGTTCCAATAGATCAAGAATTTCTGACAGCCATGGAGCATGGATTACCAGAGTGTTCTGGAGTTGCCCTGGGAGTTGAGCGCCTGATGATGGTCTCAATGGGGAAGAAAAATATCAGTGAGGTTATGCCTTTTCCCTTTCACTCAGAGTGAGATAACTCTCCTATAGTCTCTCCCATCTGCAGAGGCTTGCCACTTTTGAAGCCATCCGTAAATTGGATAGCATCTTTGCCAAACAGCAGAATAACTGTTGAACCCATATTGAATCTCCCCATCTCCTCACCCTTTTTCAGGGTTATTGATTCCGTATTGTCTCCACTGTATCTCCAGACGTGAACAAACGATTTACCGGGCGGGGTGATCTCTCCAGCCCAGACAGTCTCAATGCTACCCACAAAGAGTGCGCCCACAAGAACCATCGCCATTGGTCCTGCATCCGTATCAAACAGGGTTACTACACGCTCATTTCTGGCGAAAAGTCCTGGGACAGTGCGGGTGGATGGGTTGTTAACAGGATATAGACGTCCGGGGATATAGATCATCTCCCGCAGGGTACCGTCGGTTGGCATATGGATGCGATGGTAGTTTCTTGGAGACAGATAGATGGTGGAAAATTTACCATCCATAAATGGTGTTGCACGTTCTGATATGCCACCGAGCAGGGAGGTAAGATTAAAGTGGTGCCCCTTGGCCTGAAAGATTTCCTGTTGGCAGATATTCCCCTGTTGGCTGACAGTTCCATCAACTGGACTGATCATCTCTGTTGTATTGCTGGAGAATGGCCGGGCTGTCTGATTTAACTCTCTGGTAAAAAATGAGTTAAATGAGTGATAACTCTTTATCTCAGGATTGGCTGCAATTGACATATCAATCTTGTAGAAATTGCAGGCGAGTCGAATTAATGTCTGTGACAGTGTCCGGTTTTCTGATCTGGTAACGGCATGAACCATACGTGAAAGCAGGTGGTGGGGGAGAGCTGTAACTGGAAGCAGAAAGAGCCTGTCCATCAGTTTTTGCAGTATTGTTTTCATGGTCTGGTTGCTGAGGTCTCAGTCACATCGATTGTTATGGTCAGGATTGTCCCTGCTTTGAGAATAGCATTCTCATTGATCTTGTTTTGTCTCATCAGCTCCTTTGTGGAGATGTGAAACTGCTGGGCAATTTCGCTCAGGGTATCATCCTGTTTGACTTTATAGGTAATAGTCTGTGTTGCCATTTTGGCAATAAAGTAGGGCTGTTTTGATGGGTATGCAGATATCTCATCCATCAATTCTTGGGTGGATGGATCCATTGGTGAGGGGATAATCAGATTCTCTCCAGTGTGGATGGTATGGTCTTTGAGCTCATTGCGTTGCTGGATGGCAATAATAGTTGAGTTGTACTGTTGGGCAATCTCACTAAGTGATTCACCGGCAGCTACAATGTGGCGGTCCCATTTTGTACGGTGCTTGCTCTCTATCTTTTTCAGGTTACGGTTGAAGAGTGTGACGTTAGCGTATGGTAACAGCAGCTGGTGGGGGCCGTCTGGTGGTGTTGCCCATCTGTTAAGTCCTGCATTGAGTTGATAAATCTCCTCCTGTGAAAGTTCCGCAAGTTTTGCAGCCAGAGAGATATCAATCTGTTGTTCGGTATCTACAGTTTTGGTTAGAGGTTTATTGGGAATTGCGGGTAGTTTGTACCCATATCTGTCAGCATCCTCGATGAAGCGCGCCAGTGCCAGCAGGCGCGGAACGTACCCCCTGGTCTCTCGAGGCAGTTTCAGATCCCAGAATTCGACATAGGCATTGGCAGCCATACCCCTTTGTCTGTTGTGGGTCCGCATTACCTTGCGCACATTACCAGCACCGGTGTTGTATGCAGATAGTGCCAATAGCCAGTCTCCATTGAACTCTCTGGCCATATCCTGAAGAAAGTAGAAAGCAGCTTCTGTGGATTCAAGCGGAGAGCGTCTCTCATCGATCCACCAGTTCTGTTTCAATCCATAACTTTTACCGGTTGATGGAATAAATTGCCAGAGACCGGAGGCATTTCCCGGGGAGTAGGCGTAGACTCGAAACGCACTCTCTATGGCTGGTAACAGTACAAGTTCCAGTGGCACTCGTCTCTTTTTTGCCCTCTTTACAATATGATAGAGGTAGGGGGTGGCACGGTTAAGTACCCGAGTCAGATATTCAGGGTTGTTCTTGAACCAGAGAATATGGGGTACAAGACGTGGATCTTTGCGCTCATTCAGGGTGAAACCATTACGAATTTCATCCCATAGAGAGCTGTTTGATGTTGTTGCTAAGGCACTATTGAGTGTAGAGGAGAGGAGTAGCAGTAGAATCACACGAGGGATTATCGAGATAAATCCTCTGTGGACAATACGCTGTTTTTCCTTTACGAACTGTGTCATGGTTCGGGTATTATATCCAAAGTTTAGATAGACCAGATTCCATATATTTGCCTTGAGAAAAATAGATTCCAGTTACCAGTTTGAGCGGTGGTTTACCTCGGCAGCGGGCAGTTTTCTGCTGCAACAGGAGAGAGGGTGGAATAGGGATGCATTGAAGAAAGTATATGGAATGCATCTGATGCAGTTGGGGATGGCAAAAGAGAATTTCGCAGAGCAGGCAAGAGAGGTGCATCACTATTTTGTGATGGAGACAGGAAGTCATGAGGAGCAGAGCTGGGCCTCTGTAGAGGGTGAGAGTGAGGCGTTGCCAATTGCAACAGAGTCACTAGCTGCCGTCATTCTGCCCCATGTTCTGGACTATTCTGCTGACCCACATCAGGTGTTACGTGAGGTTACACGAGTTCTTGACGAGGACGGTGAGTTGTTGATATACGGGTTTTCTCCCTGGAGTATGCATGGGTTGCTTGGTTTTGGCAGAGGTGTATCAGCCATATCCAGGAGGACAGTGATGGACTGGTTGGCACTATTGGGGTATGAGATTCGTGAACAACGAACATTACCAATATGGACGCTTTCCTGGATAGGCTCCAGACTCAATACAGGAGCCTATCAGTTGGTAGCCAAAAGGAGAGTTATACCATTGAGCAGAATTAATTCACGATGGAGACGTCGTGCCACTGTAGCATCAGGCAATTATGGTTGAGATCTTTACAGATGGTGGTTGCAGAGGAAACCCCGGAGTTGGTGGGTGGGGTGCCCTGCTACGTTATGGTGATGTGGAGAAGGAGCTCTGGGGAGGGGAGTCCGATACCACAAATAATCGCATGGAGCTGACAGCAGTCATTCGTTCCCTGGAGGCAGTCAAGCGTTCGATTCCTCTGCGTATTACAACAGATTCAAAGTATGTAAAGAGCGGGATTACCGAGTGGATCCACAACTGGAAAAAAAATGGATGGAAAACAGCAGCCAGAAAACCGGTGAAGAATGTAGATTTATGGAAGCAGCTTGATCAGCTTGTGCAGATGCATCAGGTGGAATGGGCATGGGTCAAAGGCCATAGCGGACATCGTGAAAACGAGATTGCAGATGAACTTGCAAATAGAGGAATGGATGAGGTGAGCCGTTTATGAGGCAGGTTGTACTGGATACTGAGACAACAGGGCTGGAGCCATCACAAGGGCATCGTATTATCGAAATTGGTTGTGTGGAGTTGGTCAATCGCAGGCTTACCGAAAATCACTACCACCAATATATTCAGCCAGATCGTGAGGTAGATGCCGGCGCCATGGAGGTACATGGAATCAGTAATGAGTTTCTGGCAGACAAGCCAAGGTTTGAAAGCATTGCGGATGACTTTATTCAGTATGTAAAGGGTGCGGAGCTTATTATTCACAATGCCCCATTTGATGTGGGGTTCATAAACAGTGAACTAAGGTTATGGAATCCATCACATCCACCACTGGAGGAGCTCTGTACCATTACTGATAGCCTGCAGATGGCACGTAAACAGTATCCGGGGCAGAAAAACAGCCTTGATGCACTCTGCAGACGTCTGGATATCGATAACTCGCAACGGACTTTGCATGGAGCATTACTGGATTCAGAGATTCTGGCTGAGGTTTATCTCTCCATTACAGGGGGGCAGACCGGGCTTGATTTTGATGGTTTGGCAGAGTTTGGAGGAGTGGAGCCTGTTCGTCAGGTCTCCAGTGATCGTGCACGTTTACGGGTTATCAAACCATCTGCGGAGGAGTTGAGCGCTCACCATGAGTATCTGAAGAAGATCGGTAGTGAGATGTGGTGACACTATAGTCTGCGTTCAGAATTTCTGGATAGTCTCATCATCATCTCAAGTAGTTCACTGCCAAGATAGCCAGAAACCAGTAGGGCAAAACTGAGTAGCCCGCCAGTCCCTATAATCCATACCAAGCTGCTGTTTTCAATAATTGGAGAGATAATTTGCTGTAGTTCAGGCAGGAGTATTCCAGTCTGCAGACCTATTGTTTGTAGTGCCGTTATCATGGTGATGGTCAGTGTAATCACAAACAGAAGCTCACCAGTGAGTCTTGCCAGTACGGTAATTATTTCTGACAGGGCATAACGTGGATCATAAAGAGAGCGGATCTCTGCTGCGCGCAACAGCATAAGATGAACCATCATGTACCCTGCAACAAAGAGAATAATCTGAACAATTACAGGAAGAAGTATTCCGGGTGAGGATGCCTGATCATCTGCAGAGAGCAGTTTCTGCCAGGTCTCAATGGCATCACCAATCAGGTAGATTGTCAGTGCAATCGCACTTAATCTGAGCAGACTGGAAAATCCAGTTCTGAAGAAACGACCTTCAGTAAGGGCGCCTAGCCAGCTATAGACAAATAGAAACCGTTCCATCCTGCATAATCCAAAAGTAAAAAACCGTTGAATGAATTGCTTCATTCTGATTATGGAGTAATCTACACCCTGGGGATCGATAAAGATAGAGGGGAGAGCTTTGATGGCCAACAAGAAAATATGTCTTAATCGTAATGTTGAATCTGGAGATCATCACGACCATCAGGATATGGAGGATGTGGTCGTGCTTCCGGTTATCGAGGGAAGTTACGGACCAGATGTAATAGATGTGCAGCAGCTCTATAACGAGACTGGAATGTTTACCTATGATCCAGGTTACCTCTCCACAGCCAGTTGTCGCAGCAGCATTACCTATATTGATGGTGATAAGGGTGAGCTCTATTATCGGGGGTATGCAATTGAGGAGCTTGCAGAGAACAGCAGCTATCTCGAGACCTGTTATCTGTTATTGAATGGAGAGCTTCCTGTTACACGTAAGCTTGATGAGTTCGAGAAAACTATCAAGGAACATACTATGGTTAACGAGGCGATTCGGCGTTTCTATGAAGGGATGCATTATGATGCACACCCAATGGCCATTACCCTTGGTGTAGTCGGAGCACTATCTGCCTTCTACCATGATTCAATTGATATCCGGAACCCAAAACATCGTGAGATTTCTGCTCACAGGCTGATTGCAAAGATGCCGACAATAGCAGCCTACAGCTATAAGTATTCGGTAGGGCAGCCGTTCATGTATCCAGACAATAGTCTTGGTTACGCAGAAAACTTTCTCTACATGATGTTTGCAACTCCGGCCTTTGAATACAAGGTTAATCCGGTTGCAGCCAAGGCTATGGATCTGATATTCATTCTCCATGCTGACCATGAGCAGAATGCCAGCACCTCAACAGTGCGTCTGGCCGGAAGTTCTGGCACTAACCCTTTCGCCTCAATCGCAGCTGGTATTGCATCACTGTGGGGGCCTGCTCATGGTGGTGCCAACGAGGCTGTTATCCGTATGCTGGAAGAGATAGGAACAAAATCAGCTATTCCATCTTATGTGGAGCGTGCCAAATCAAAGGATGACCAGTTTCGCTTAATGGGCTTTGGTCATAGAGTATACAAACACTATGACCCACGAGCCCGTATCATTCGCGAGGCATGTCATGATGTGCTGGATGCACTTGACCATAAGGATACACCGTTATTTGAGGCGGCTCTGGAGCTGGAGCGCATTGCCATGGAGGATGAGTACTTTATAGAGAGAAAGCTCTACCCCAATGTTGATTTCTATTCAGGGCTTATTCTCAAGGCACTCGGAATTCCGCTTAATATGTTCACAGTTATCTTTGCAATGGCTCGTACGGCTGGCTGGATTGCACAATGGAGCGAGATGCTGGATGATCCTTCGCAACGAATCGGTCGCCCCCGACAACTTTACAGTGGAGCCACTCCGCGCCCTTACACCAAGACAGAGGAGCGGACATAAAAAAACCCGCTACTGCGGGTTTTTTTATCAAGGTGATGTAATACCTTACAAGATATCCTTCAGCGCCTTTGCTGGAGTAATCTTGAGCGCGTTATGCGCTGGCTTTGCAGCAATTGTAAGAGTCTCACCAGTCTGTGGGTTACGACCTTCACGAGCCTTGGTTGCTTTCTTCTTGTAACGTTTGATAGTCATGATACCTGGAAGAGCAAAGCGGCCAGCAGAACGTGGTTTTACATGACGCTCAATGATAGTGCCAAGACTGGATAGAACATCAGAGACAGCCTTCTTGGAAAGACCAGTATCGTCAGCAATAGTAGAGATGGTTTGAGCCTTAGTGAATGCATCTTTTACAGCAGTAGTTTTAGGTGCCATTACAGCGTTTCTCCTTCTTTCGTTTGAAAATTAGCCAGTAAATTATTAACAGAACGTGATGAATTTACAGGAGTACGCATTGTGTCCTCTTCATTAAAAAAATGGAAGTGTTTTTTCGTTATTTTATAAAAAAACTCATCTAGACCTGTTTAATATCAGCTTACAGCGATCATAGGGGGTCACCTCTTTATTTTTTTGTGACCAGACGGTTTAGCAAGCTCGCCAGCAGGTATCCATCCTGTATGGTGATGCGGTGTGGTGCAAAGGTTGGAATAGATGCGGAACGCCCCCTTAGTCTGGCGATGTTATTCATATCCTGACTCCAGAAAGGGACCAGAGCGTCATTTACCTCTGATGGTGGTTGTCTGCGGATAATTGAGAAGTAGTTAATGTCTGGATGAGGTTGCTGGTTCAGCCAATGTAGTAGTGTGCCTGGGCGTGCCACTGTTAACCCCTTGATCATTGGCCGGGATTTTTTAAGTACCTGGTACTTGTCATGTGCCATCAGTTTTGGCAACAGACTGATGGGGAAGGGCAGGGTTGCAAGGTCATACGCAAAGTTTGCATATGGGGAGCCCTGATGGGGGGAGGCAATGGTGATGAGTGAATTGAGGTTTGGCACCTTGTTTCTCACTACAACCATGCGTGCAACAACTCCACCTGCAGAGTGTCCAATCAGGTAGATTGGCTCATCAGGGTGGTTATTGGATATGGTGATCAGCATATGCTCCAGCAGTTCACTCTGTTGTTCAAGCGGGATCAGGGTTGGGATATCTGCAAGGTAGAGAATACGGTTGCCACGATTCTTCTGTGGAGGGCGTGAGATCAAGACTCCTGTTGGTCCTCCTGTCTGGGCCCGTCCGGCACGTTCCCATCCCATCTGCTGGAGCGCATCAATAGCACCACTACGTTCCCATGATGAGCTATTGTTGAGTAAACCATGTAACAAGACAGCAACATCAGCCTCTGCCGGTACACTTACAAGTAACGACAGACAGAGCGGAAGTAAACTGAACAACTTTATTTTCATGGTTTGATGATTCTATGTTTCCTCTGTTCAGTCAATCATTTAGGGATAAAACTTTTACGACATTTCTGGTGGTCTCATCAGCTATTACCGTTACAGGTTCTTTGCGAAGGTCAGCAATAGCCTGGGCAATTCCAGGCAGCTGTTCTGGTGAATTTCTCTCTCCCTTGGCCCATACAGGGGGAAGGTCAGGTGCATCAGTCTCCAGAGCTATGGATTGCAGGGGAATACCACAAACTGTCCGATGCAATTTGGCCGCATTTGGTCTTGTTACCACACCTCCTACTCCAACAAGAAATCCCATCCCTATATATTGTTGGGCCTGCTCCAGGCTCCCGCTAAAGGCGTGAACAATGCCGCCGTAGTGACTATGTTTATGTAGCAATTCAATGACCTCCTGATGAGCCTTGCGAACATGCAACAGGAGAGGGCGTTTATGTTGGGCTGCAATCTCAAGTTGTTGAATAAAAATCTTTCTCTGTCTGCTACGGTCACTCGCTGCCAGGTAATAATCTAGTCCAATCTCTCCTACAGCCACAATATGACGGTTTGATGAGAGCATGGTATCCAGTGCGTTTAAGTCATCAGGGAGATGCTGGTTCAGAAAGAGTGGGTGCAGCCCAATGGCTGGTCGTAGTGCACTGTTAGTGCTGCAGAGTTGTAGTACCTCATGCCACTGGGATCGGCTGACCCCGGGGATAACGATCAGATTAATATTCAGGGCACGACAGTTGCTTATTATCTCATCACGATCTCTGTCAAAATCTGAAAAATCCAGATGGCAATGTGAGTCAATCATGTGATGAACATCAAATACCATAGAGTCAGAGGGTGAGATAATAGGAGTCTTAATAATAAGTATATGAGTAATAGTATGGAAGCGATATCAGATATTATGACACACCACCACCGTACGTGTGATGAGCTCTTCTCGAACATGGAGAATGCAGTATCCTCTGGTGAATGGGACTCTGCAGAGAGTGCATGGAAGAAGTTTCAGGGAAATATATTGAACCACTTCGCAAGTGAGGAAGAGACCCTGTTTCCTGCTTTTGAGGATGTAACAGGCAATAGCCAAGGGCCTACCATGGTTATGAAAATGGAGCATGAGCAGATGAGATCGCTGCTTGATGGGTTGAAACAGGCAATGGCAAATAGAGATACCGAGCAGGTGCTTGGGATTGCGGATACATTGATGATGATGATCCAGCAGCACAATATGAAAGAGGAGCAGATTCTATATCCCATGATTGATAATGCACTGCCACAGCCTGAAACCATTATGGAAAAGATGAATCTCGCTGCATAATAGGGCGTGGATATGTATGGCTAACGGAGAAATTATTTGTGATGTCCAGGACCTGCCTGCACCCGAGCCGATGCAGAAGATCATGGAGGCTGCAGCTGATCTGGGTGCAGGTGAATATGTGCGCATGATGCACCGTATGGAGCCCTATCCGCTATACGCTATACTTGATGACATGGGGTTTGATCATCTGCTCTATCTTGAAGGGGAGGCCCCCTATGAGATCATGATATACAGCAAGGAGGATCCTCTGGCCAAAGAGCGTGTAGATAAACTATATGGTTAGAGTCGATGATTAATACTGCAAATATATCGGTAGAGAACGCTCCACCAATTCATATTCCATTCCGTTTTATCCTGACAGCCCCGCTGTTCGGCCTCTTTTTTTCACTGCTATTACTCTTTTCCGGTACTGAATTAATCTCCAGTAGATGGAATCCTGGAATGATTGGTGTACTGCATCTGATCAATATTGGTCTGTTGATGATGATCGTAACTGGTGTCTTGTTTCAGATTCTTCCAGTGATAGGTGGGATTCATTTTCCATGGCAGGGGGTAATATCCAGGATAGTCTATATTTCACTTACGGCTGGGGCACTGCTCTACTTCGCAGGTTTTTTCTTTTCCGAACAGCTGACTAGTATGAGCGCTGCATTGGTCTTGTCTATTGGTCTGGTGCCATACATCTTGTTCCTGCTGTTCGCCCTGTTTCGGATTACCAAGGCCCCTGAATCTATATATCTATTTCGTTACCCATCTCTTTTTCTGCTTCTGCTGATTGGGCTGGGGATGATGCTGTTAGTAAATCCTGGAATCGGGCGTGGGGTACTGTTTCCGTTAACTGATATACATGCAGTATGGGGATTGGGCGGATGGTTTACCCTCTTGTCTATGAGTATCAGCTTTCAGATGATACCGATGTTTCAGGTGACACCGGATTTTCCGGGCTGGATCAAGAGATGGATAGTTCCGCTAATTACAGTGCTGTTGCTGTTATGGGGAGTAGGGAGGATGGCTGGACTCTCCCATCAGACTACAGCGATTTTTCTTGTGCTCGCAGCAGCTGCAATGGCAGCTTATGGGATTGCTGGTTTACTGCTGATATCCAAGAGAAAACGCCAGATATTTGATGCCACAGTCTATTTCTGGCAGTTCTCACTTCTCTCTCTGATTAGTGGGTCATCCATACTGATATTCTCACTACTGTTTCTGCAGCAGATTCCAGGATGGCTGGCACTGTTCTGGATCTTCTGTTTTCTCCTGCCCATGCTGTCAGGAATGTTAATGAAGATTACCCCATTTCTGGTTTTTCTCCATCTGCAGCAAAAGATCATCAAGGATCCGCAACAGATGAAAAACCTTGCCAAAATTCCGAATATTTTTCAAATTCTACCGACACAGCGGGCCCGCATCTTGCTTATCATATTCATGCTCTCAGTAGTGGGATGGGGGGTAACACTCTTCCACCCAATAGCAATTCATGGCGTCGGTTTAATCCTGACTATATTTTTTATATGGATGATGTGGATTGTTGTCAGCTGTTACAGGACCTACAAGATCAAGTTGACTGAATTTGGTATTACCTAGCTATTAGCCGTTACTGATGTAGTTGCTCTGAAATTCTGTATCTATATAATGGCCTCGCCCCACCACTAGAGGAGGATAATTGCTTTGGTGGAGAGGGGCACCAATTCTTGTGTTATCACCTAAAAGATAGGCTGATTACAGCCATAAATAGACCTTCCTGAGTTTGTGGCATTGCTATAAATGTGGAACAGAT
>CAYQBY010000008.1:0-50900 GCA_964415865.1 uncultured Piscirickettsiaceae bacterium
TAATATTGATTACCTGTAGTGTTATCCTAAGATGACCGCGAGTAATATTGATTACTCGTAGTGTTATACTCTCACGAATTCAAAAACTGAGCCATTGTAACCCTACACCTCGGTAACCCAAAGAAAAACATAAATAAAGAGAGAGCTATCCATGTCGTCCACGCTTCGAATCGCAACCAGAAAAAGCCCATTGGCACTGTGGCAGGCTGAATATGTAAAGAGTCGCCTACTTGAAATTCATCAGGATCTTGAGGTTGAACTTGTCACCATGAGCACGAAGGGAGACAAGATTCTGGATACCCCGCTGGCTAAAATTGGTGGCAAGGGGTTGTTTGTGAAGGAGTTGGAGGCACGAATGCTGGAGGGGGACTGTGATATCGCTGTCCACTCCATGAAAGATGTTCCGATGGAGTTCCCTGAAGGCTTGTTTCTGCCAGTTATATGTGAGCGCGAGGTTCCACTGGACGCCTTTGTCTCCAACCAATACGAGAAATTTGAGGACCTCCCGCAGGGAGCCAGGGTTGGAACATCCAGCCTGCGCCGCAAGTGCCAACTTCTTGATCTACGATCTGATCTTGAGATTCTTGATCTGCGTGGAAACGTAAATACCCGACTGCGTAAACTGGATGAGGGAGAGTTCGATGCCATTATTCTTGCCTCTGCAGGGCTTATACGCCTGGATATGGCAGACAGAATTCGCAGTCGCATTCAGCCTGAGGTTATTCTGCCGGCTGTTGGTCAAGGGGCTGTGGGCATTGAATGTCGCACTGGAGATCAACGTGTACTTGATCTTATTGCACCACTGAATGACCGTGATACCTCTATTCGAGTCCGGGCAGAACGTGCTCTTAACCACCGTCTTGAGGGGGGGTGCCAGGTTCCTATTGGTAGCTACTCGATTCTTGAGGGGGGTAATATCTACCTGCGCGGTCTTGTGGGGGCTGTAGATGGATCAGAGATTATCCGCAGTGAAATTCGTGGGCCGCAGGATGAGGCTGAGCCTCTGGGTGTCAAGGTTGCCGAGGAGCTTCTGGCCAACGGAGCCAAAGAGATTCTGCAAGAGCTATACGACAGTGTCGAATGACTTGCAGCTAAAGGGTAAGGGCATTCTGGTTACGCGCCCCGCTCACCAAGCACAGCAAATAATAAATAAAATAGAGTTGCACGGGGGGGTAGTTTTCCCCTTTCCAGTTATGGAGATAGTCCCACCACAGGACATAACCCCGGCACTCACTCTATTCCAACATCTTAACCGTTTTGATATAGCAATTTTCATTAGCGCAAATGCGGCTAAGCTTGGTCTGGAGATGATGAAGAGAGAGGGCACAGTACCCGATACTCTTAAGTTTGCCGCTGTCGGCATGGCCACCGCTCGTGCACTGGAAACAGCCGGGTACTCTGCCGATATCATTCCAGAGAGCCGTTTTGATAGTGAGGGGTTACTGGCAACACCACAGTTGCAGAATATCGGGGGGAAAAATATTCTGATTATTCGTGGCGAAGGGGGAAGAGAGATACTGGCTAATACTCTGCGCGAGCGTGGCGGAAAGGTCACTTATGCAGAGATATATCGCAGAACTATTCCTGATACAGACCCGTCCCCCGTCATTGATGCATGGCAAACCAACAAACTTCATGCAGCCATTGTTACCAGCAACCAAAGCCTCAGCAATCTGATCCAGATGGTGGGTGAGACAGGAAAATCATACCTGCTGAAAACTCCCCTGATCTTGATTAGTGAACGTACTCGGGAGGTTGCTCAAGAGAGTGGGTTTAGCGGCAAATTGATGCTTGCAACACCCCCCAGTGATGATGCAATCCTTGATACACTCATCCACTGGGCACAAAGTTGAAGTAGCAGTTAATAGGGCAGGGCTGTATGAGCAGAAGGCATGAGGAGATTATTGACGCAGAGGTTCTATCCGAGCAGAGAAGCCCCTCCCTGTTAAGTACACATAACCTGACTATCATTGGGGGAGCCATACTTGCTCTAACTGTTCTGGCTGGCATTGTCTGGCTCTTGACCCAATCGATGCAACAGGAGAACCAAACCGCCTCAGAAAGTGCCGCTAAAAACAGTGTGGCGATAATAGCCATGGAGGAACGCGCCACAACAACTCTCCAACAAATCAAAAAAATTGAACAGAACAACAATGTTGCTATTCTGGATCTCCAGTCCAAGCAACAGCAACAGACCAAAATACTGAGTGATGAACTTAACAAGAGGATAGAACAACAGAGCGCCCTGCTTCAGAGATCCATTGACACCAATCTACGGGAGACCAAACAGCTCAACCAAAGTATCTCAATCCTTGCACAACGCATAGAACAGCGAGAAGACAACCTCCATCTCTCTGCGACACTACGTCTTCTTCAGATTGCTGAAGAACAACTAATGATTGCCAACAACCTGGAGACAACAAAACAGGCTCTGTCCCAGGCAAACAGGCAACTTGGCGAAAGTGGCGACCCCACACTGCTTCCTATTCAGGGAATGATCAGAGAGGAGATAAGGCTAGTAAACCAGGTTAATCTGCCAGACCTCTACTCAGCCACAACCAAACTTACTCGACTTATTAATAGTATTGACGCTATACCATTCCCATCCACCAATAGGTTTACAGAAGAGCACGACAAGAAGGGCTCCCCACAACCGGACACTATTGATGAGTCATTCTCTTGGGAGTGGGAAAACATCATAAACAAGATATGGCAGGATCTGCTCAGCCTGGTGCGTGTGGAGAAGAGAGAGCAAGAGATACCCATTATCACCTCGCAAGCCGGACAACAGACTAGCAGACAAATTCTTCAGCTCCGTCTAGAACAGGCACAGAGCGCCCTGCTATTAAGAGATGGGGAATTATTTCGTGATCGTATCAATAGTGCAGAAGAATGGATAAAGATTTTTGACCAAGAGAGCTCAGCAACAAAAGATGTGAAGAATCAACTTACTGAGCTAAGTTCTCTAAAACTCTCTCCTGCTCTGCCGGTAATAGGGCAGGCACATAAAAAACTTAAAGAGATCCTGAAAGGCTCTCCCAGAGAGCCGGTGAAAGAGCTGACAGAATGAGGCGCATCCTGATCCTCACCCTGCTGCTGGTTACAACAAGCATTGTTGCCCTGCAATTAAGAGGGCGCAGTGGTCACATCATGCTGCAACTAGGTGAATGGACTATTGAGACCAGTGTCAGTTTTGCCGTTATAGCCACGCTTGTAATATTTACACTACTACTGCTGCTTGTCCGCATCCTGTTGCGTTTCATCCATGCGCCACGTGATATCGGTATATGGCGGAATCAACAAAAGGTCAAACGGGCTCAGGCAGACTTGAATAGAGGAATGATTACTCTGGCCGAAGGCAACTGGAAGAAAGCAGAAAAACTGCTCGGACAATCTGCTGCGTATAGTGACAATCCACTAATGCACTACTTGGGGGCTGCCAATGCTGCGCAACATCAGAATTCTGATGAGCGTAGAGATCACTACCTTAAGCTGGCCCATCAGGCATCACCAGATGCCGATTTTGTTATTCGACTGACTCAGGCCGAACAACAGTTTGCCCACCAGCAATACGATGCTGCACTCGATACGCTTACCCAGCTGAGAAAACAGAAACCAAACCACCCAAAACTTCTTCGCCTGTTGGCGCAGACACTCACAGCACAAAAACAGTGGTCACAACTGCTTGGACTAACTCCAGTTTTACGTAAAAGAAAAAGTATTGAGAGTGATGAACTGGCACAACTGGAACACCATGGACAGATTCAACTTCTTACAGATATCGCAAAAACAGGAAAGGAAGGTGCACTGCAACAGCAGTGGAAACAGTTCTCACGCAGTGACCGTCATAACCAAAAACTGATTTACCACTATGCAACCTTACTGAACAGACAAGGAGATGGAGGCTCAAGTGAGAGGTTGCTTCACAAGGAGATTAAAAAGCAGTGGTCTGAAGAGCTGGTATCTCTTTATGGAAAAATAGAATCAGCCTCTGCAGATGAACAGATTCAAAATGCCGAGAAGTGGCTAAAGCACCATTCAGATAGTGCAACACTTCACCTGGCTCTTGGGCGACTCTATCTGCAAAAGGAGATTTGGGGGCAGGCAGAACAGCACCTGAAGAAGAGTATTGAACTTTCCCCTACTCATGATGCCTACCAGGAGATGGGGATCCTCAGAAAAATGAATGATGATCCTGCTGGTGCCCTGGAGTATTACGAAAAATCCTCTACCCTTCTACCTTCCCAGCCACCTCAAATGAGTCAAAGTAGAGATTCTCTTCTATTAACCCAAGCGCACTAAACGCACCCTTGCCAGCATCCACCATCACTGGGGGACCTGCCATATATATATCAGCTGCAGAGAGGTCTGAATAATCCGCCACAACCGCTTCATGAACATATCCAACACGTCCGCTCCAAGAGTCGTCCGCATCAGATAGTACCGGGATGTAGCTGATATTATCGTAACTGTCTGCCCACTCCCTCGCCATGCTGTCCAGATATAGATCATCCTGACTTCGTGCCCCCCAGTAAATCTTGATGCTATTTTTCATTCCTAGCTCAATAGCATGCTCTACCATCCCCTTGATAGGCGCAAATCCTGTACCGCCAGCAATCATAATCAGTTCATTACCTGAGTCTTCGCGTAAAAAGAAGGTGCCAAGAGGCCCCTCAATACGGAGAATATCCTTCTCCTGCATCTCATTAAATACGTGTGGAGTAAAGAGTCCACCCTCCACTCTGCGGAGATGCAGCTCAATCTCTGAGTTATTGTGTGGGGCATTTGCAAGTGAAAAAGCACGGCGACGGTCTCCCTCCAGGATAACCTCAATATACTGGCCCGCAAGAAACTGTAGACTCTCATTTTCCGGCTGTTTCAGACAGAGGCGAATCACATCCTCAGCCAGACGCTCAATCTTTGAGACCTTGACCGGCATAGTTCTAACCTCAATCTCCTCTGCTGCCACCACCTCATGCACCTCAACTACCAGGTCACTCTTTGCCTCTGCTTTACAGCAGATAACAACACCATTGGTCATCTCCTCTTCTGTTAGAGATTGTGCGTTGTACCCATCCTGATACTCGTATTCACCAGATACAATCTTTGCCTTACATGCACCACAGAAACCATTTTGGCAGCCAAAGGGGAACCCGACACCGTGCTCCAGTGCACCATCAAGAATAGTCTCTCCATCAGATAGATCAAACTCATTTCCACTTGGTTGTAGCTGAACACGATTAGACATTAAATTTTTTCCTGTACTGTTTTTATGAATGATATGGGGTCATCGAGCAGAGCAGAAAACCCCAGCATCTGCGTCTCTCAATAAAGTTGAGTATTTTGCTATGTTATTACTTTTAAAGCAACCAGATTTTAGGAATCAACGCCTAGCTCATCCCATATTTCATCAATACGTTTCTTGACCTCAGGGTCCATGGTGATTGCACTACCCCACTCACGAGAAGTCTCCCCCTCTAGCTTATTGGTGGCATCCATACCCATCTTGGAACCAAGCCCGGAAACCGGTGAGGCAAAATCAAGATAATCAATAGGGGTGTTTTCAATAACTGTGGTATCTCGTGCAGGATCCATTCTTGTTGTCATGGCCCAGATCACATCCTGCCAATTTCTGACATCGATATCATCATCAGTAACCACAATGAATTTGGTATACATAAACTGCCTGAGGAATGACCACACTCCCATCATCACCCGCTTGGCATGGCCGGGATACTGCTTTTTGATACTCACTACCGCCATACGATATGAACACCCTTCTGGTGGCAGATAAAAATCAACAATCTCCGGAAACTGCTTCTTGAGAATAGGGACAAAAACCTCATTCAAGGCCAGTCCAAGTACAGCTGGCTCATCAGGTGGTCGCCCTGTGTAGGTTGAGTGGTAAATTGGGTCCCTGCGATGAGTAATGCGCTCTACGGTAAAGACGGGGAATCTCTCAATCTCATTGTAGTACCCGGTATGGTCGCCAAATGGACCCTCATCCACCAACTCATCCGGGTCAATGGTGCCCTCCAGTACAATCTCGGCACTAGCTGGGACCTGAAGATCAGACCCTATGCACTTGACCACCTCTGTCTTTGAGCCTCGCAACAGGCCAGCAAATGCATACTCAGATAACGTATCTGGCACCGGTGTTACTGCTGCAAGAATAGTGGCCGGGTCAGCTCCAATCACTACAGCAACCGGGAATGGCTTTCCTGAGTTGGCCTCTTTCCACTCGCGAAAATCCAGCGCGCCCCCACGGTGAGACAACCAACGCATAATCAGGCGATTCTTTCCTATAACCTGTTGCCGATAAATACCAATATTTTGTCTCTCTTTATTTGGGCCAGCAGTTACCACCATACCCCAAGTAACAAGTGGGCCAGCATCACCAGGCCAGCAGGTCTGAATAGGCCACCTGGAAAGATCCACATCATCTCCTTCCAATATCACATCCTGACATGGCGCCTTGGAGCGCACCTTGGGTGACATATTGAGAACCTGCTTGAAGATTGGGAGCTTCTCTACCGCATCCCTGAAGCCCTTTGGAGGATCTGGTTCCTTTAGATACGCAAGAATCTGTCCGACCTCACGCAGGTGGTCCACGGAATCATGTCCCATCCCCATGGCAACACGTTTGGGCGTGCCAAAAAGGTTGGCCAGTACGGGCGTTGTTGCTCCCTTAGGATTTTCAAACAGGAGTGCCGGCCCTGCAGCTCTCAATACCCGATCTGCAATCTCGGTCATCTCCAGGTATGGATCAACCTCTTGTGAGATCCTCTTCAGCTCCCCCTGCTGCTCTAGGTGCTGAATAAATTCTCTGAGATCTGAGCTGCTCATCGGTAGGTGAAACTCTCTTGGTGCAGCACCGTACCATTCTTGGTAATAACCTTAACGGTCCACTCTCCGGTCCATCCCGGAACCAGGTTTTTGCTAGACCAGACACGCCAGCGAGGGCCGCGCACCCTACCTAGAGATACCTTTGCCATAGCATTACCACCATACTCCCACAAATGATAAATCTCTTTTCCAAACTGGTTATGGAGGTCGCTAAAATAGAATATCTTGTGTTCATCTGTACCTAACAGACATACTGAATCTACCGGCTCACGCCTGTTTCTATCTACTCCACGAGTAAAACTTCCTCTGGATACAGCAGTAGATTCTGTCCATTCAGGACAGATTAGTTCAACTGAACCATCTTCAACAACCGGCTCCGGCGTTTCAACTGGCTCAGGAGCTGGTTCTGGTATTGGTTCTGGAGTTGGTGCAGGCTCAGGCGCCGTCTCTATTGCCGGTTCTGGCTCTGGTGCAGGTATTGATTCAGATGGTGCAGGTTTCAGTTCTACCGGGGTATCTGGCACTGGTGCTGGGGCAGTCACTGGAACCGGGGCCACATCAACAATATCACTCTCTGGCTCTTCGCCTCTCATCCATATCACCAACAACAGTACCAACAGAGCGACAATCAACCACTGGATAAGACTGCGATTCTGTTCCCATATTTTCTTTATCATAATCACTAACTCCCTGTTATCACTGCACCAGATTCAGGGTGCAATTGCACTCAACAGTGCTCGTCTGGGTGATGGATACCCTTCTATAGTCCTCGTTGGATCTGTCGGATCCAAAAAATCAGCAAGAGATTCAAACTCCATCCATGAGGTCACTCTCTGCTCATCCGTTGTCGTTACTGATTGATCCAGACAACGCACTTTTGTAAATCCAACCCTCTCCAACCAGTGAATCAACTCTTCTACCGTAGGGATAAACCAGACATTCCTCATTTTGGCATATCTACGCTCCGGAACCAAAACTTCCCCTCTGCCACCCTCAATAATCAGGGTCTCAAGCACCAGCTCACCACCCTGACTCAAAGCACCTCGAAGCTCATAAAGATGATCAATTGGTGACCTTCGATGGTACAGCACCCCCATGGAGAAAACTGTGTCAAACCAATGCAGATTTGGGGGAACAGACTCCAGGCCAACAGGCAGAAACAGGATGTCTGGAGGATTATCAATAAAGTGAGTAAGAGCCCTAAACTGACTTAAAAACAGGAGGTTAGGATCAACGCCAACCACAACTTTTGCCCCTGCACCAGCCATTCTCATGGAGTAGTACCCATTACCGCACCCCACATCGAGTACCGCTTTTCCCTCAAGCGGCTGAATCTCCTGCGCCAACCGCTCCCACTTCCAGTCAGAGCGCCACTCACTATTGATATGCATCCCCAACAGATCAAATGGCCCCTTACGCCATGGGTGTAGGTGTCGCATCAACTGCTCTATATCACCATTCTGGGCAGTATTGCACTCACTGCCATCCCCTATTTGTACTCTGGCAGCTCCCAAATCAACCCTGTTTGCCTTTAACGCAGGAAGTGCATCAAGCACACCAAGCCATCGCGGTAAATTTCCATCCCGTCCAGGCTCCAGCAAGAGAGAGAGCTCTTTCTCTAACTGTTTACTCCACTCTACAAATCCATGCTCCCGCAGAGCACCTAGTGTCTCATCTATTTTTAAGGAGTGAGCGAACAACTATTTAACCGCCAGAATGGAGACAAAATTAAGTGCCTGCAAGAGTACCTCAACCCGAGAAAACCCTGCCTTATGGAGACGGTCAAAATGGCACTCCAAAGTCTCTGGAATTAACACATCTTCCAGTGCTGTGCGCTTCTGGCTGATCTCTAGATCACTGTAGCCATTTGCCCTCTTGAATGTATGGTGTAGTGACTCCATCCGCTTTTGCTGCTCTGGGTCATTAAAGCCTATCTTTTCTGAAAGCATCAATCCTCCACCTGGTCGCATTCCATCTGCAATTCTCGCAAGTAGCGCACCCCTCTCGGCAACCGGGATAAACTGCAGAGTAAAATTCATGGTGACAAAAGAGGCGTTGTTAATTTCTGTGTCACGAATATCCTCACATCGAAAATTCAGCAATGCATTATTAGAGAGATTTGCTGCTACCAGATTTTCTTGGCACTTTTCAACCATGGCGCTAGAGCTATCCACAACCACCAGGTGACAATTACGCTCCTCAGCCACTCCAGCCATAGCCAATGTTGACGCCCCAAGTGAGGCACCAAGATCATAACCATAACTATCACTCTGAAGATACTTCTCTGCCAATAATCCAGTCATGGATATGACCAAGCCATAGCCAGGTACAGAACGCTGAATCATGTCCGGAAATACGTTTGCAACTGAACTGTCGAAACGAAATTCCTCTACAAGATCATGCTCTACTGAGTAAATCTTATCCCTATCCAATCTTATCTCTGCCATAAGCACATAATGATTCCACAATTATCCCATGGTTATGCCAGAGTGGCGAAGCAGTGCATCAACCTGTGGCTCCCTCCCACGGAACTCAATAAACAGCTCCATGGGTTCTCTTGAGCCACCCTGCTCCAGAATTGAGGAGAGAAAGTGTAGCCCTGTATCACGATCAAAAATTCCTCTCTCTTCAAAAGTGGAGAAGGCATCAGATGAGAGTACCTCTGCCCATTTGTAACTATAGTAGCCAGCAGCATAACCTCCGGCGAATATGTGGGAGAAGCTGTGAGGAAAACGGTTAAATGATGGTGGCGTCATAACAGAGACCTGGTCCCTCACCTGTGACAATAGGTCATAGATAAACTCCCCGCTCCCGTTTTCCTGCTTCGGGTCAAATTGCAGATGCATCTTGAAATCGAATAGGGCAAACTCAAGTTGTCTCACCATTGCCATACCAGACTGGAAATTTCTTGATGCCAGCAACTGATTAAATTTCTGCTGCGGCAAGGGCTCATCAGTTTTGTAATGACCTGAAAATAGAGGCAATGCCTCCTCTTGCCAACACCAGTTCTCCATAAACTGACTGGGCAACTCAACGGCATCCCAGGGGACACCTCCAATTCCCGCTACACTGGGGAAATCAATCTGGGTCAACATATGGTGAAGGCCATGACCAAACTCATGAAACATGGTCAAAACCTCATCATGCGTAAGCAGTGCCGGCGCATCGCCAATTGGAGGTGTAAAGTTACAGGTAAGGTATGCCACTGGGTTCTGGATCCCATCATCTGTTCTGCTACGAGTCATGCAATCATCCATCCATGCACCCCCACGCTTGTGCTGACGAGCATAAAGGTCTGTATAGAACTGTCCACGCAGATTTCCATCCTCTCCAACAACATCAAAGAAACGGACGGAATCATCCCAACTATCAACCCCCTCTCTCTGGCTAATTGTTATGCCGTAGAGCCTGTGCACAACCTCAAACATCCCCTCCAGCACCCGATCAATTGGGAACCATGGCTTCAACTCCTCCTCAGAGAGACTGTACTGCTGCTGCTTCAATTTTTCTGCATAGTAGGCCATATCCCACGATTGCAGATCTGCAACATCGTCCTCTTTGGCAAACTCTCTTAACTCATCCAGCTCATCCCGTGCGGTCTCCAGAGAACGCTCTGCCAGATCCTCCAAAAACTCAATCACCTGATCAGGCTCATTTGCCATTTTGGTTGAGAGTGAATACTCGGCATAATTTGAGAAGCCCAACAGCTGCGCTTTCTCATGTCGTAACCTCAGGATCTCCACCATAACCGGAGTATTATCAAAGGATAAATTATGAGGCCCCTGATCTGATGCACGAGTAACATACGCCTCATATACCTCTTCCCGAAGGGATCGATTATCTGCGTAGGTCATAACCGCGATATACGAAGGAAACTCCAGGGTAAAGAGCCATCCCTCCTTGTCACGCTGTTCTGCAGTCTGTCTGGCCATTGCCCTGGCAGATTTAGGCAGCCCTGCAAGCTCTGCCTCATCAGAAATTAGTTTCTCCCACCCATTTGTTGCATCCAGCACATTTTCCCCAAACTTTGAGGTCAACTCCGAGAGCGACTGACTTATCTCTCGATAACGCTCCTGCTTATCGGCAGACAGATCTATTCCGGAAAGACGGAAATCACGCAGTGCATTCTCAATTATCTTCTTCTGGGACGGCTCAAACATTCTAAATGAGTCACTATCCGCAATCTCTCTAAATGCCTGATACAGCCCCTTATGCTGCCCCATCTCTGTTGCGTAGTCTGACAACATGGGCAAACAACTGTTGTAGGCATCACGTAGATCAGGACTATTCTTGACTGAATTCAGGTGGCTGACAGGTGACCAAGCCCGTCCCAAGCGATCCTCCATCTCCTCCAGAGGCTGAATCAATGTACTCCATTCAACAGGATCTGATCCATTCAGCAACTGCTCTACAGCAGAACGATTCTTATCGAGCAGTGCCTCAATGGCAGGCTTGATATGTTCTGGCTTAATTTTAGAGAAGGGTGGTAGCCCTTCCATAGAGAGCAGCGGGTTTGTATGGTCCATTATCTATACCGTAGTCATTCCGTATTGATGAGAAGATCCGGTAAACTATCAGTTCAACCAATGATACGCAATGGAATAAACAGATGAACAATATTCGTCCATACAGGGAGTGGAATCCTGAGTTTGATGAGACAGTCTTTATTGACCCTTCCGCACAGGTTATCGGCAGAACAACCATAGGCAAGGATAGCTCTATCTGGCCACTGGTATCAGTGCGTGGTGACGTTCATAGCATTGAGATTGGTGAACGCACTAATATCCAGGATAACTCTGTTCTTCACGTGACCCAACCCAACGATACAGCACCAGATGGATACCCGCTGATTATTGGAGATGAGGTCACTGTGGGGCACGGTGCGATCCTACACGCCTGCACCATTGGCAATCGCTGCCTCATTGGAATGGGGGCAACGGTATTGGACGGAGCAATACTAGAAGATGGAGTACTACTGGCTGCAGGAAGTCTGGTTGCGCCAGGCAAAAAACTGGCAGGAGGGTATCTCTGGAGAGGTGCCCCAGCCGTGAAGGCGCGAGAGCTTACCGATGCAGAGATAAAATGGCTAAAAACATCTGCAGACAATTATGTCTGCCTGAAAAATGAATATCTTGAGACAGAATAAAAAGTGAATATAAAGCAGTGCGAAATAACACTATCTGCAAAACCACGTGGCTTTCACCTGGTTACAGATGAGGTACTCGAACAGATTCCGTTTATCTCAGAGGCCAAGATTGGACAACTTACAATCTTCATCAAACACTCCAGTGCATCTATCGCTATCAATGAGTATGCTGACCCACGGGTACGTACAGACATGGAAAGCTTCTTCACAGACATCTGTGACAATAAGCCATACTACACACATACAGATGAGGGGCCAGATGATATGCCATCACATATCAAGGCATCAATTATTGGATCAACAATTACCATTCCGGTGACTGATGGTAGACCAAGCCTTGGGATATGGCAGGGGATCTATCTAAATGAACACCGCTCCCATGGTGGCAATAGAAATCTGGTGGCTACGCTGATATTTAATTAAGGGAACTCAGGCCAAGTAACATACCGCTTTGCTTAAGCTGAGCCACGACAAGTAAACCCAGCTATTTTTGGCATACCGCTATAGAGCTGTAATCGCATAATCAGATAGCCTCGAACGTTCGCCCATCTGTAGTGTTACATGACCGCTATGAGCCCAGTTTTTCAGACGATCGACAGCGTATGTTAATCCTGAACTTGTCTCTGTCAGGTAGAGAGTATCTATCTGTGCCAGATTTCCTATACAGATTATCTTGGTACCAGGGCCTGCACGGGTTATCAGTGCCTTCATCTGTTTGGAGGTAAGATTCTGTGCCTCGTCGATTATGAGGTAGCGGTTAACAAATGTACGGCCGCGCATAAAGTTCATTGAACGAATCTTGATCCGGTGATTAATAAGTTCCTGAGTTGCCTCACGCTCAAACTGTGAACTCTTGTCATGCATGGTGAGAACCTCCATGTTGTCCATTAGAGCGCCCATCCAGGGGGCCATCTTCTCTTCCTCAGTTCCCGGCAGGAACCCTATATCCTCTCCAAGGGGAATGGTGATACGGGTCATGATGATTTCACTGTAAAGGTTCTGTTCAAGTATCTGCTCAAGACCAGCTGCCAAGGTCAGTAATGTCTTGCCTGTACCTGCAGGCCCCAACAGGGTGACAAAATCAAACTGTGGATCCATTAACAGGTTAAGCGCATAGTTTTGCTCCCTGTTTCTGGCATTAATTCCCCAGATGGTATTGTTCTCAGAGCTATAGTTGTGCACCCGCTCCAATACGGCACTATCACCCTCTATATCTCGCACAATGTAGTCGTTACTCTGTAACTCTGGGTCTGCCAGAAACTCTCCTATCTCCCACTCGGCAACAGCCTCTCCCTTGACCTTGTAAAGTGAGTGACCCTCCTCCTGCCAACTCTCCAGATCCTTGCCATGACTCTCCCAAAAGTCTGCCGAAAGCTCATGGACTCCCGTCTGCAACAGATCTACATCGTCCAGCACCTTGTCATTACGGTAGTCCTCACTTGGAATCCCAAGAATAGATGCCTTGATTCGTAAATTTATATCTCGCGTCACCAGACGTACATCGCTGACCTGGCCCTGCAGCGCCATTACTGTGGCCAGAATACTGTTGTCCGCAGTATTGCCCGGCAGTGATTCTGGCAGCTTTACGCTATCTGTAGAGGTCTGAAAATAGAGACGCCCAGATGACTGGTTTGGAAGATTACCAAGGCTACCTGGCGGCAGTAGGGATACGCCTTGATCAATCTCATCAAGGGGGCTATTTTCAACCAGCTCATCAATAAAACGGCTTACCTGACGAACATTACGTGCAATCTCCGAGACCCCTTTTTTCCCTCGGTCCAGCTCCTCAAGCACAACCATAGGGAGGTATACATCATGCTCCTGAAAACGAAATAGTGAGGTCGGGTCGTGCATCAGGATATTTGTATCCAACACAAAAAGTCGCGTTTCACTATCTGTTTTTTGAATCATCCACTCCCCCCGTTGGTGCATGTTGATGCTATTGATAATACAGTTCTATTCGATAATTACCATCGAATTTCTACTAAATTTTCACCCATATTGAGACAAGGCAACTATAGTGGATGATGCGTATAATCACCTCCATGAATTTCTCCGCAAGAGCGCCTAGGTGGGTTAGTGAAAGTCAGCTCGCACTGTTGCGCCCCTCTGGCAAAACCCGCAGATATCTTGTCCATTCTGGCTCATTAACCAAAAAGATTATCCGCTCCTGTGACAGTAAATTCCGTGTTGATGTAGTTGCACAACAATTCTCTGCAATAGATCACAGCGAAAGAGAGTTGCTTGGTCTCCAAGCGGGTGCTACCGCCAATGTGCGCTCCGTGCTCCTCTACTGTGGCAACAGGCCATGGGTATTTGCCCATACCGTTATTCCCCACCACGCACTCAAGCGCTCTTTGCGTCGACTTACTCAACTTGGAAACCGTTCTCTGGGGGCTGTTCTCCACTCGTCCAGGGTTATGGAGCGCTCAACTGTCGAGTATGCAAATTTGCAGCCTCACCATCTGTTATTTCAAGAGGCTGCTGAATGTGTTGGCAAAAAGCCGATATCACTATGGGGACGACGCATTCTCTACAAGATTGATGGTGACCCGCTACTGGTCACTGAGATTTTTCTACCAGAATTCCCTGAGTAGAATTAGAGATTATCTTTTTTCTGAGGGCGTCTCCATCCCTTGATGGTTGTCTGTTTGGCTCTACTCAATGTTAATTGATCTTTTGGAACAGATTTCACAATAGTTGACCCAGCACCAATAGTTGCTCCATCTTCTATCTCTAGCGGAGCAACCAGCTGGCTGTCTGAACCCACAAAGACATCATCACCAATCACGGTACGATGCTTATTGGCACCATCATAGTTACAAGTGATCACACCTGCTCCAATGTTTACTCGTGCCCCAACCGTACTGTCGCCAACATACGAGAGATGGTTGATCTTTGAACCTTCCGCAACCTGAGCATTTTTCAGCTCTACAAAGTTTCCTATATGTGCCGATGCTGTCAATTTTGTGCCGGGACGTATTCTGGCAAAAGGGCCAATCCTGCAGTTGGGGCCAATCTCTGCGGACTCAATAACAGAGTTTGGCATTACCATTGTACCAGCCTCAATTACTGCATCCGTGATGTGACAATTAGCGCCAATTACTACACCTGCGCCCAATATAACATTACCCTGGAAAATAACATTTGCATCAATGGTTACATCCTCAGCTGCATCAAGCGTGCCTCGCAGATCAAAACGGGATGGATCAAGCAGAGTTACACCATTTAGCATCAACTTTTCAGCTTGTTTATGTTGGTATGCCCGCTCCAGTTGAGAGAGTTGCAGTCGATCATTTACTCCCTGCACCTCTTCAAGGGTTGATGGTGAGAATGTCTGTATCTCTACCCCTTCATCTACTGCCATCCCAACAATATCTGTCAGATAAAATTCACCCTGTGCATTATTACTTTCCAGTGCATCAATCCACCCCTTCAACTTGTCTGCCGATACCGCGAGAATGCCTGTATTTATCTCCTGGATTTGTAACTCATCCTCAGATGCATCTTTCTGCTCCACGATGCGAGCTACAGCCCCACTAGAGTCACGCACAATACGTCCATATCCTGTGGGATCATCCATTGAAACTGTCAATAGGGAAAATCCACTCTCTGCCGAGAGATTCAATAACCCACGCAATGTATCCGGCTCTATCAGCGGAACATCTCCATACAGTATCAGTACAGTTTGTGCGGACTTAAGCTCTGGCAATGCCTGCTCAACCGCATGGCCTGTGCCAAGTTGCTCAGCCTGGTGGGCCCAGTTGATATCCAGATGGGATAACTGATTCTTGACCTGATCTCCGCCATGGCCATACACAACGTGAATTGATTCAGGGTTTAGTGCTGACGCGCCACTAACCACATGCTCAAGTAGTGGTCTGCCTGCGATTTGGTGCAACACCTTGGGAAGTGATGAACGCATTCTTGTACCCTGGCCTGCGGCCAGGATTATCACAGCGATCAGGAGGAGACTCCAGAACGTTTACGTAGGCGATCTATTGCCTGCAACTGTGCTGCAGCCTGAACAAGCTCAGCCTGTGCTGCTGCATAATCCATGGTTGCCTGCTTGTCCTCCATGGCTGCTTCAGCACGCTGCTTAGCCTCCAGTGCAGCAGCCTCATCAAGATCTGCTGCACGAATAGCTGTATCTGCCAACACCGTCACCACATGAGGCTGCACCTCAAGCAGGCCGCCCGAGATAAAGAAATCAATCTCCTCTCCACCGCTCTGCTGTACACGCACCTCACCAGCTTTCATACGAGTTAGCATTGGAGCATGACGAGGTGCAATACCTACCTCACCCATCTCTGCAGGCGCATAGATCATCTCCGCAACACCGGAGAAGATCTCCTTCTCTGCGCTTACGATATCAACATGTACGGTCATGCTCATGGGTATATTCCTGTTGGTATGACCTTAAATGGTCTTGGCCTTTTCAACAGCCTCATCAATTGAGCCAACCATATAGAACGCCTGCTCAGGCAGGTGATCATACTCACCATCAACAATCGCCTTAAAGGCAGAGATTGTGTCACTCAATGAAACGTACTTGCCTGGAGTGCCCGTAAAGACCTCGGCCACAAAGAATGGCTGGGAAAGGAAACGCTGAATCTTACGTGCACGGTTTACTGTCTGCTTATCCTCCTCAGAAAGCTCATCCATACCCAGAATTGCAATAATATCCTTCAGCTCCTTATAACGCTGCAGCGTAGTCTGTACGCTACGCGCCACATTGTAATGCTCTTCACCAACAATATGCGGGTCAAGCTGACGGCTGGTAGAGTCCAGAGGATCTACCGCTGGATAGATACCAAGCTCGGCGACCTGGCGAGAGAGTACAACTGTCGCATCCAGGTGAGCAAATGTTGTTGCTGGTGATGGATCTGTAAGGTCATCCGCAGGCACATATACTGCCTGAATCGAGGTGATGGACCCTGTCTTTGTAGAGGTGATGCGCTCCTGGAGCGCTCCCATCTCTTCCGCAAGTGTTGGCTGATATCCAACTGCTGATGGCATACGTCCCAACAGTGCAGATACCTCAGTTCCTGCCAATGTATAACGGTAGATGTTGTCGATAAAGAGCAGTACGTCACGACCCTCATCACGGAATGCCTCTGCCATGGTAAGGCCGGTCAGAGCCACACGAAGACGGTTACCTGGAGGCTCATTCATCTGGCCATAAACCAGTGATACCTTATCTAAAACGCCACCTTCAGTCATCTCGTGATAGAAGTCATTACCCTCACGGGTACGCTCACCAACACCGGCAAATACGGAGTATCCACTATGCTCAATCGCAATGTTACGGATCAGCTCCATCATGTTTACAGTTTTACCCACACCTGCGCCGCCAAACAGTCCAACCTTGCCGCCCTTGGCAAATGGGCAGACCAGATCGATTACCTTGATGCCTGTCTCCAGAATCTCTGCTGCTGCAGAGAGTTCATCAAATGCTGGTGCCTTGCGGTGGATTGGCATCCTGAGCTCTTCGCCAATCTCACCCTTCTCGTCAATCGGGTCACCCAGAACGTTCATGATACGTCCAAGCGTCTTGGTACCAACAGGCACCTGAATTGGGAAGCCTGTACCGGTTACCGAGAGCCCACGCTTCAATCCATCAGTGGTTCCCATCGCAATAGCACGAACTACCCCGTCACCAATCTGCTGCTGAACCTCAAGCGTCAAACCTGGCTCATCCACGGTCAGTGCATCAAAAATCTTCGGCATAGATTCCTGAGGAAACTCTACGTCCACCACTGCGCCGATGATCTGAACAATCGATCCTGACATCTCTCTAATCCTCTTTATTAATATTCAAAATATTCTATACAACCAACTAAACTGCTGCTGCTCCACCTACAATATCTGCAAGCTCTGCTGTAATCGCTGTCTGTCTGGCTTTGTTGTAGACCAGCTCCAGATCATCAATCAAATCTCCAGCATTATCTGTTGCACTCTTCATCGCAACCATACGAGCGGACTGCTCACATGCAATATTTTCTACTACACCCTGATATATCGTTGACTCAACATAACGCTGCAGCAATGTGTCCATCACCGGTTTTGCATCAGGCTCATAAATATAGTCCCAGTGATGACTGTAATCTTCACTCTTATGTTGTTGCAGCGGCAATACCTGACGAACTGTTGGCTTTTGGGTCATGGTGTTTACAAATTGGTTGTAGACAATGTTGAGCTGATCAATACGGCCCTCATCAAACGCGTCAAGCATTACCTTGATGGATCCAATCAGACTGGATATCTCTGGCTGATCTCCCAGCTGGCAGGATTCAGATACAAGATTGCCTCCCATTCTGCCAAGAAAGCCCAGAGCTTTGCCACCAATTGCAGTGTAATCAATCTCAATGCCCTGCTCGCTCTGCTCCTTGATTGCCTTAACAGCCTCACGAAACAGATTCACATTCAACCCACCACAGAGGCCTCGATCAGATGAGATAATGACAAAGCCAACTCGCTTGACCTCTCTCTCTGTCAGGTAGCTGTGGTGATATTCCGGGTGCGCATTGGCAAGATGACTGACAACGCCAGCTATCTTGTCACTATAGGGACGAGAGGCATCCATTCGATCCTGCGCCTTGCGCATCTTGCTTGCAGCCACCATCTCCATGGCGCTAGTGATCTTCTGCGTACTCTTGACGCTTTTGATCTTTTCCCGAATTTCCTTGCCGACTGCCATGCGCTAAAAATTCCCTTACCAGCTGTGATTTGCCTTGAAATCATCAATTGCTGCACGCAATGAGGTTTCAATCGCATCGTTGTAGTCGCCGGATTCATTAATCGTATCCAGCAGCTCGGCCTGTGAACTCTTCATATATGACTGAAGCGCCGCCTCAAAGTCAACAATCCCGGATGGATCAATGTCATCCAGATAGCCCTCATTGGCTGCAAACAGTGAGGTTGCCAGCTCTGCAACCTTCATTGGCTCATACTGCTTCTGCTTCATAAGCTCGGTAACACGTTGGCCACGTTCAATCTGCTTACGGGTAGCCTCATCCAGATCAGATGCAAACTGGGCAAATGCTGCCAGCTCACGATACTGCGCCAGATCAAGGCGTACGCCCCCACCCAGCTTCTTGATAATCTTGGTCTGTGCTGCACCACCTACACGAGATACCGAGAGTCCGGCATTGATTGCTGGCCTGATACCTGAGTTGAAGAGATCTGTCTCAAGGAAGATCTGTCCATCTGTAATGGAGATTACGTTGGTTGGTACAAACGCAGATACATCACCTGCCTGAGTCTCAATAATTGGAAGAGCTGTTAGTGAGCCTGTCTGTCCGGTAACTGCGCCATTGGTGCGCTTGCTAACCTCATCCTCGTTGATACGTGATGCACGCTCCAACAGACGAGAGTGAAGATAGAACACATCACCTGGATAGGCCTCACGACCTGGTGGCCGACGCAGTAACAGAGAAACCTGACGATAGGCCCAGGCCTGCTTGGTCAGGTCATCATAGACAATTAGTGCGTCCTCGCCCTTGTCACGGAAGTACTCTCCCATGGTACAGCCTGAGTAAGGTGCAATGTACTGCATTGCTGCAGAATCAGAAGCTGCTGCTGCCACAATAATAGTATGCTCCAGCGCATCATGCTCCTCCAGCCTACGTACAACCTCAGCAATTGAGGATGCCTTCTGACCAACCGCAACATAGATACATTTAACGCCAGTACCCTTCTGGTTAATGATGGCATCTACTGCCACTGCTGTTTTACCGGTCTGGCGATCGCCAATAATCAACTCACGCTGACCACGGCCAATTGGCACCATTGCATCAACTGCCTTGAGACCTGTCTGTACTGGCTGATCAACTGATTTACGGGCAATTACACCTGGTGCAATCTTCTCAATAGGCTGAGTCTCACTTGCCTCAACAGGCCCTTTTCCATCCAATGGATTGCCCAGAGAATCAACCACTCGCCCCAGAAGACCCTCGCCAACAGGAACCTCGAGAATCTTTCCGGTACAGCGAACCGTATCACCCTCTGAAATATGCTCGTATGCACCAAGAATCACCGCACCAACCGAATCTCTTTCAAGGTTGAGCGCCATGCCATAAGTATTTCCCGGAAACTCGATCATTTCGCCCTGCATGGCATCACTCAGGCCATGCAGACGAACCACACCATCAGCCAGACTGACTACCGTGCCCTCTGTACGGGCCTCAGCAAGTGGCTCAAAACTCTCGATTTTCTTCCGGATCAGTTCGCTGACTTCAGAAGGGTTGAGTTGCATGATTACTCCTTAAAACAGTACGTAAAATTAAATTATCTGAACTGACGGTTAGCCCTGCAGTTCATTTGAAAGCTGGTTCATTCTGCCGCGCAGTGATGAATCAATCACCTGATCACCCGCACGAACAATGACACCCCCAATTAGAGACTGATCAACCTGTGTGGTCATCTGAATCTCTTTACCCATTTTTTCTTTTATTGCTGATGCAATTGAGGCCTCTGATGCTGAATCCAGCGGATAGGCTGAAATTACCTCAACATCCAGACTATTCTCATCTGCTGCCTTTAACTGATGGAATAGAGAGGATATCTCAGGTGCATATCCAAGTCGCCCATTCTCCTGCAGAACCTTAACAAAATTCTCTGTTGTACCAGAAAAGGTCTCGCTATCAATACCTATTACCAGCTCTGTAAGTTGCTGACTGGATACCCGTGGATCATTCAGGCGCATCGCAACAGCAGAGTCACTAACAATCATTGACAGCAGCTCTGTTGCACTAGCCCATTCATCAACCCGGCTCTCCAGACAAGCCTGCGCATAGGCTGCCTCTGCATAGGGTCGAGCAACAGTTGTTCTCTCTTCCATTCCCTGTGGCCTCTACAGCTTGGCGCTCAATTCAGAGAGGATCTGCTGGTGATCTGACTCACTCACCTCGCGTTGCAAAATCTGTGAGGCGCCAGCCAGAGCCAGGCTCGAAACCTGTGATCTCAACTGCTCACGCGCACTATTGGTCTCCTGCTCGATAGTTGAGTGTGCTGATTCAATAATGCGATCTGCCTCATCTGTTGCCTTGCCTTTTGACTCCTCTATCACTTCACTGGCACGCTGCTGTGCACGATTGATAATCTGGCTCGCCTCATCATGTGCCTCTTTAATAACCTCTGTTGCACGCTGCTCGGAGAGCTCGTGCTCACGATGACCACGCTCTGCTGCAGCCAGACCGTCAGCTATCTGTTTTTTACGCTCATCCAGGGCCGCCATAAGAGGAGGCCAGACGTACTTCATTACAAAAAGTACGAACAGGAAAAATGCGATCGATTGTCCGATCAATGTGGCATTGATATTCATAGCCTGTTCCCGATTTTATCCAGCGGTTTATCCTGCAACAGCAAACAGTACGTAAAGTGCCAAACCAACAGCAATCATTGGTACCGCATCGACAAGACCCATTACGATGAAGAACTGAGTACGCAACATTGGAATTAGCTCTGGCTGTCTGGCTGCACCCTCAAGAAAGCGCCCACCAAGAATACCGATACCTACCGCTGCACCCAACGCGCCCAGACCCATCATTAGACCACCCGCGATGAACATTAGTGCTTGTTCCATTTTTCTCTCCTAGTAATAAAATAAATTCAAAATCTTAATGCTCGTGATGAGCCATCTCCATATAGACAATTGTTAGCGTCATGAAGATAAATGCCTGCAAGGTGATGATAAGAATATGGAAAATTGCCCATCCCAACTGTAGCAATCCACCAAATCCGCCCAATACCCAGCCACCACCGTACATCAATGCAATCAAAATAAATATGGTCTCGCCAGCGTACATGTTTCCAAACAGTCGCAGAGCCAGTGAAACAGGCTTGGATATTAGAGAGATTCCCTCAAGAACCAAGTTGGCCGGGAGCCCCCATTTACCAAACGGCTGGAACGCAAGCTCCCCAAGAAACCCGCCCAACCCTTTGTTTTTAATACTGTAATAGATCATCAGATAGAACACGGCCAGGGCCATGCCAAAGGTTATATTGGGGTCTGTAGTAGGTACAACCTTGAAGTAGACGTGATGAGGATCCATGCTCAGCGCATATTCACCAAACATGCCCGCCACCATTGGCAACCAGTCAACAGCCACCAAATCCATTAGATTCATCAGGAAGACCCAGCAGAAAATTGTCAGCGCCAGAGGGGCGACCAGACTGTTTTTTGCGCTGAACGACTCTTTTACACTGTTATCGACAAACTCGACGATCCACTCAACAAAATTCTGTAATCCCCCAGGAACCCCTGCCGTTGCCTGTTTGGCTGCAGTGCGAAAAAGCAGGAAAAAGAGTAGTGCCAATGCAATTGACCACGCTAGTGAATCGACATGAACTGCCCAGAATCCCATCTGTTTAATATCTGCGGCATTATGGGCAAAACCCCAATGACCATCGTAATGACCAAACGTAAGGTTGGTCAAATGGTGCTTAATATATTGGCCGGAAGTAATTGCTGCTTCTGATGACATCTATGGATATTTTTTAATTATTTGTTCTTTAAATTTCTTCTATCACCGAGGTCATTGTAGCCGCTTCCGATAAGCAACGCCAACTGTCCCGCAATAAAACCTGCTATTAGAGCCAAAGGCTCCAACTCCAACTTCACCATTCCAAACACAAACAGGGCAGATACCAACACAAAACGTTCTGCAGCTGTCATGTAGAGCGATACAACTGTCTTTCGGGCGCTCTGTGCCGATTCATTCTCAAGCTCTTGCTGGGTACTGTTTTGTTCTACCCGCTTGAGTCGCCACAACAACCAGACCATGTTAGCCACAGATACGGCACCACCGTATAGAACCGACCACGCTGAATCAGCTCGCCATACCCATTCTGCCAATAGCGCAAAAAACGCTATGAAGACAATCTGCAGAAGTGGCACCCCCCATCTTCCAGATGGCGATATTATAGAAATCATCAATAGGCGGGTCAATTACAATATTGAGAAAAGTAACTATTTGATGTGATCAAGAATTCCATCCAGCTCATCCAGTGAGTTGTACTGGATAGTCAATTTGCCACGCCCCTTGCCACTCTGATGAATTGTTACAGAGGCACCAAGTGTTTCTGAAAGCCTGGTCTGAAGATGCCTAACATTGGGATCAACCTCTTCAACCGCCTTTCTCTTTGGAGGGTTCAGTATCTTACGCACCAATTTTTCTGCCTCTCTGACAGAGAGACCTAACAGAATCACCTGTTTGGCTGCATCACTCTGTTGCTCACCCTCCAGTGCAAGTAGTGCTCGTGCATGTCCCATCTCCAGCTTACCTTTCTCAAGCAATTGCCCCACTTCTGCATTGAGATTGAGCAGGCGTAACATATTGGTTACCGATGTACGGGAGCGTCCCACAGCATCAGCAGCCTTTTGCTGGGTCAACCCAAACTCCTTGATCAGTCTCTGTAGTGCAACCGCCTCCTCAATAGGGTTCAGATCTTCTCGCTGAATATTCTCGATCAGTGCCATCGCCATCGTTGCCTGGTCTGATAGCTCCTTGATAATGACCGGAATATCCTGCAGTCCAGCCAGCTGAGCAGCTCGCCAACGACGCTCACCAGCAACAATCTCGTAACGTCCCTCCTCAATAGCACGCACAACAATAGGCTGAATCACTCCTTGTGCACGAATAGAGCTAGCAAGCTCTTCCAGTGCATCCTGATTCATATCTCGTCGCGGCTGGTACTGGCCGCGCTGCAGCAGATCAACTGGTAAAGTGCTCAGGGATGCTACAGGGCTTGCTGCCCGATTTTGCACACTGCTCTTGCTATCTGGTGTGCTAGCCGAGCCTCCTGAACCAACGGGAACTTTTGGCGCCTTCGCTGCCCCCAGCAATGAATCCAATCCTCGTCCCAACCCCCCCTTTCGTACAGACATCATTCATCAACCCCATTTTCAGATTGTTTGGCCATTTTCTCCGCCTTTTCCAGTATCTCTGCTGCCAGATCCACGTAAGCATAGGCTCCTCGAGAGGATGGTGCATAGTGGATTATTGGCCTCCCGTAACTGGGCGCCTCCGCTAATGTGACATTTCTCGGAATCACCGTCTCATAAACCTGTTCCCCAAAATGCGATATCAGCTGCTCCGAGACCTCTACCGAGAGGCGGTTTCTTGCATCATACATGGTACGCACAATGCCCTGCAGTCTCAGATCAGGATTTTGGGTCTCTTGCACCCTCTCCATTGTCTCCATCAATGCAGTTAGTCCCTCCAGTGCATAATATTCACACTGTAGAGGAACAATCACTCCCTGTGATGCAACAAATGCATTCAGGGTTAAAATGTTCAGTGTTGGCGGGCAATCAATAAAGACATAACTATATTTGGTTGATACCTCTTTGAGAGCTGTTGCAAGGCGCTGGAAACGGTCCTCTACCGACATAAGCTCAACCTCTGCAGCCGTTAATTCACTATTGGCTGCCAACAGATCATAGCCTGCTCTATCAGTTTTCTGGATTGCCTCCTGGATAGATACATCACCTAACAACACATCTACACCACTCCACTCCACAAACTGCTTATCAATACCGCTACCTGTGGTTGCATTACCCTGTGGATCCAGATCAATCAGCAACACCTGCTCTTCAAAATAACCGAGCGCAGATGCAAGATTGACAGCAGTGGTAGTTTTACCGACCCCTCCTTTCTGATTTGCTATTGCGTAAATCTCACTCATGCCCTTCTCTGTATATTATTTATCTTCAACCATTACTGTTTTCTACAAACCACCATGTGCCGCTCTGCCCGGATGCCCGGCACCTGAACTGGAACCACCTGCTCAAGACTGAACCCGCTAATAACATCATCGCCTCCCTCTTCAGGCCATTTCCCCTTCATCGCAACCGCTACTCCATCATCTTTCAACAGGGGTAATGATGCCTCAAGAAATTGACTCAACGAGGTAAATGCTCGAGAGACAACTGTATCAAAGAGTTGGTCCGGTTTAAGATCTTCAACCCGAGAGTGTACAACAGATGCGTTTGACAAACCCAGCTCCAGAATAGCCTGCTGGATAAAACGGCTCTTTTTAATATTGCTATCCACCATAACCACCTCAATCTCCGGATAAAGAGTGGCAATAGGTATGCCAGGGAGCCCCGCTCCGCTTCCCAAATCAGCAATACGCCGTCCGGACAAAAAGGGGAGAACTGACAAGCTGTCTAGAATGTGATGGGTCACCATCTTTGCAGGATCACGAATAGCGGTCAGATTGTATGTTCTGTTCCAGCGCGCCAGCAGTTGCAGATAGTGATCGATCTGCTGTTGCTCACTTCCTGTTAAATTGATTCCCATCTCCTCTGCCGCAGTAGTTATTGGGGTGCCGCTCATGCTACGCCTCTCTGAAGATCTCGTTTTTTCAGATGAATTCTCAACAGAGAGAGCGCCGCTGGTGTCATCCCGGGAATTCTGCCTGCCTGCCCAAGTGTGGCCGGGCGCTGCTGCTCCAGCTTCTCCTGCAGCTCGGTGGAGAGCCCGGAAACCTGCCTATAATCCAGAGAATCGGGTAGCCTCATCTCTTCGTGGCGTCGGTTTTTTTCAATCTCCTGCTGCTGGCGCTCAATATAGCCTGCGTATTTAGCTTGAATCTCCACCTGCTCTACCACACACGCCTCCAGCTGAGGATTATCCACTCCCTCCATACTCATAAGCTCGTGATAACCAACCTGTGGGCGCCCCAGAAGATCCATAAGGCTATGTTCACGACGCATGGGTTTGCCCAATACTCGTACCGCCTCACTCTCTGACACTGTTTGGGGACGAACCCAGCTCTCCCGCAAACGCTGCTGCTCACCTTCAATCGCATCTCTTTTATGCTGAAAGAAATCCCAGCGCTGCTCATCAACCAACCCCAGCTCTCGCCCCTGTGCGGTCAAACGAAGATCCGCGTTATCCTCACGCAACAGCAGGCGATATTCTGCGCGGCTGGTAAACATTCGATATGGCTCATTGGTACCACGAGTAACCAAATCATCAATCAGCACGCCGATATATGACTCCTCCCTGCGCGGGGCCCACGACTCCAGCTGTTGAGCTCTTCGTGCAGCATTACAACCGGCTACCAGCCCCTGAGCAGCAGCCTCCTCATATCCGGTCGTCCCATTTATCTGTCCAGCAAAGAAGAGTCCTGACAGGGCACGAGTCTCCAGTGATGGCTTAAGATCACGAGGATCAAAAAAATCGTACTCTATGGCATATCCTGGACGAGTTATGTGTGCCTGCTCAAAGCCCTTGATGGAACGCACCAGATCAAGCTGCACATCAAAAGGGAGACTGGTAGAAATGCCATTCGGGTAGATCTCATGGGTATTCAATCCCTCAGGCTCCACAAAAATCTGGTGAGAATCACGTTCAGAAAAACGAACCACCTTGTCCTCAACAGATGGACAGTAACGAGGGCCAACACCCTCAATTACTCCGCTATACATGGGAGAGCGATCTAGTCCGCTGCGAATGATTTCATGGGTCTGCTCATTGGTATGAGTTATCCAGCATGAGATCTGTTGTGGGTGCTCTGAAATCTCACCCATATAGGAGAATACCGGAAGTGGCTTATCCCCTGGCTGCTCATCCAGCATGCTGTAATCAATAGTGCGGCCATCAATACGTGGAGGGGTTCCAGTTTTTAGCCGCCGCACTCGAAATGGCAGCTCCCGTAACTTCTCTGCCAACCTGAGCGAGGGCGGATCGCCCATGCGCCCACCAGACATGTTAGAGAGCCCTACATGAATCACTCCATTCAGAAAAGTTCCCGCTGTCAACACAACAGATGGCGCAGAAAAATGTATTTCGGCCTGGGTCTCTACCCCTGTAATCTGATCCCCCTCGAGCAGCAGATCATCCACCGCCTGTTGAAAAATGGTCAAGTTGGGTTGATTTTCAAGTCTGTTGCGTACAGCCTGCTTATAGAGCTGGCGATCTGCCTGCGCACGGGTTGCCTGCACTGCCGCACCCTTGCTACGGTTAAGAATACGGAATTGAATGCCTGATTGATCCGCCGCATGGGCCATAAAACCACCCAGCGCATCAACCTCCTTAACCAGATGCCCCTTGCCAATGCCGCCAATTGCAGGATTACAACTCATCTGCCCCAAAGTCTCTATGTTGTGGGTCAGTAACAGGGTACGAGCGCCCATGCGAGCAGAGGCCAGCGCTGCCTCGGTTCCGGCATGGCCCCCACCAATAATGATGACGTCAAATTTCTCTGGGTAATTCACCTGGTAATTATATCAACTAGGTGCCGGCTGGATATCTCAACTTCTTTAGTTAATTGCTCTTCCGCCACGACTTTTATACAATGTTCAGCCGTTTCAATAAATTATTCAACCTGCTGCTTGTCCATATAAAGGTATGCCGTGAAAAAATTTGCACTCTCAATAATACTGCTGCTATCTATCTCGGCCCCTTTTGCTTCTGCCTGGTCTTCAGAGGATATATCGGATTTTGAGGATACGATAGTAAGTGATCCTCTTGAAGGCTATAACCGTGCAATGTTCGAGATAAATGAGTCACTGGACGAAAGCATTCTGAAGCCCGTTGCAGAAGGATACCGTGACATCCTGCCTGATGCAGTGGAACGAGGCATTAGTAACTTCTTCAGTAATCTGCGAGAACCATTCAATATCCTGAATAACCTGCTGCAGTTTAAATTAGGTGATGCCGCATCTGACACAATCCGTTTTGGAATCAACACCACAATTGGAATTGTCGGCCTATTTGATGTCGCCACTGAAGCCGGCCTTACAAAACATGAGGAAGATCTGGGTCAGACCCTTGCTGTATGGGGTATTGGGAGCGGGCCGTACGTTGTGCTTCCTCTTCTGGGCCCAAGCACAGTACGGGACGCCTTTGGAACAGGAACCGAGATGTGGATTGGCAATACCGTAGAGGTTGATGATACCCAGCTATTCAAGCTCACAGATGAGATTGATTCCGAAGGGACAAGGAATACCCTGTTTGTTACCAAAGCTATCAGTACCCGCGCGGATCTTCTGGGCACGAAAGAGATTATTGATGAGGCAAGCTTTGACTCCTATGCATTTATGCGTGACTCATACCTGCAGAAGCGTGAAGATCTGATCTTCGATGGAAATGCCCCGCTTCCTGAGCTTCCAGAGGACTTTTAAGACAGCTTTATCCTCTGGTTGAGGCCTACTTGTAAGCCGTAACTACTGGTCTGCGCTCTGCTTCTTGAGTGTTTACGAGAGAATTAGTGGGGTGCAAGTGGTGCACTAGAGAATATCAAGCACCATCTCTGGCGGTCGCCCCACAGCAGCCTTACCATCATGCACAACAATTGGTCGTTCAATCACCCTTGGGAAGGCAACCATTTTTTCAATCTGCTGTGAACGGCTTAGCCCTGTCTGATCCAGCCCAGACTCCTTGTACTCAGCCTCTCTTGTGCGCATCAATGCCTCTGGCTCCACTCCAAGCATATTGAGAATATTATCCAGCTCATCTACTGTGGGCGGATTATTCAAGTACTCCACAACATCAGGATCAATACTCTTCTCTTTAAGCAATTCCAGTGTTTGGCGACACTTGGAGCATTTGGGGTTGTGGTAGATTTTTGTACTCATTAATTATTGCTCCTTTGGCTAACTGCCTCATCTCAAAAAACCATGTAATTATGTCAGGAATGAATCTGTTTTACATAAAAAACCCCAGCCATCTCTGGCCGGGGCACATGTCGTATCTATCCTGACAGAATAGACGACTTGGGAGGTTATTTGCCTGTGTTGGTAAACTCTGGGTAGGCCTCCAGACCACACTCTGTGATATCAGCTCCTGCACTCTCTTCTTCTGCACTGATGCGGATTCCCATGAGTCCCTTGATCAACGCCCACACCACCAGGCTGGAACCAAAGACCCATCCAAATATGACGCCTGCACCTATCAGCTGCCCCATAAAGGTTGCGCCATCATTAGTTAGAGGAACGATCATCAAGCCAAAGAAACCAACAACACCATGAACAGAGATTGCACCAACAGGATCATCAATTCTCATCTTGTCCAGAGTAATTATAGAGAAGACCACAATCACGCCAGCAACCATACCAAACAGTGTTGCCATCAATGGTGATGGTGTATCTGGGCCTGCGGTAATTGCAACCAGTCCAGCCAATGCCCCATTGAGCAACATGGTCAGATCAGCCTTGCCAAAGAGCATGCGCGCAATAATCAGCGCACCAACTGCACCGCCTGCTGCAGCAGCATTGGTATTCAGAAAGACCATTGCAACAGAGTGGGCACTTGCAATATCACCCAGCTTCAATACTGATCCGCCATTAAATCCAAACCACCCCATCCAGAGGATAAATGTACCGAGAGTTGCCAGGGGCATGTTGGCACCTGGAATGGCTCGAACCTCACCATTCTTGCCGTACTTTCCCTTTCGAGCGCCCAATAACAGAACACCTGCAAGTGCCGCTGCAGCACCAGCCATATGGACAATGCCTGAACCAGCAAAGTCACTGAATTCCAGAGCAAACATTCCAAATACCTCTTGACCTCCCCAGGTCCATGAACCTTCCATTGGGTAGATCACCCCGGTCATGACCACCGCAAATACGAGAAAAGCCCAGAGCTTCATACGCTCAGCAACTGCTCCCGATACAATTGACATCGCTGTGGCGACAAATACCACCTGGAAGAAGAAGTCAGATGCACCGGAATAGACAGAATCACCACCGAAACCATTCTCCGCGGATGCCTTTAGTGCATCCTCTACCAGGCTATCTCCGCCCATGATGCTTGAGAGGAAGTAGTTAGTGCCACCACCGCCTCCATACATCAGCTCATATCCCATCACCAGATACATAATGCAGGCAATGGCAAACAGCGCCACATTCTTGGTCAGAATCTCTGTGGTATTTTTTGAGCGAACCAGACCAGCTTCCAGCATTGCAAAGCCGGCAGCCATCCACATCACCAATGCACCTGACACCAGAAAATAGAAGGTATCCATTGCATACTGAAGTTCAAAAATTTGATTTTCCATTATTTAGTTCCTTTTAACTTATGCAACCACTTAGATTGCTTCACGACCTGACTCGCCAGTACGAATACGGATAACCTCTTCCAGGCTTGATACAAATATCTTTCCATCACCGATCTTGTCGGTATTGGCGGCACCCCGAATAGCCTCAATGGTGCGATCCAGCAGATCTGCCGGAATTGCTATCTCCATCTTCACTTTGGGGATGAAGTCGACCGTATATTCCGCCCCACGATATAGCTCGGTATGCCCCTTCTGGCGACCAAACCCCTTAACCTCTGTAACTGTGACGCCCTGAACTCCGATCTCGGAGAGTGCTTCACGAACATCATCCAGTTTGAATGGCTTGATGATGGCTGTAACCATTTTCATAATGTTGCTCCTTGGCTTATCTGCAAATATTTCACCCAACATGAGTGTTAACCAGATAAGAGCAACTAACGTGCCAATAGAATAAGTTCTTGTAAATACAATATGTTATATAGATTTAGAACGGTCAGAGTAGAGTCTAATCTGTACTGTTTTGGCGCATGCTCATCGTTAATGCACGGGATTGGTGCGCCCAAACCAGAACTCATCACCGGCCTCAAGAAACTCCTCATAAGGCATGTAGTGCTGGCCATCACAAGAGAAGTGGATTCCAACCATTCCATTTATAACATTCAAGGATCCATCTCTGAGATACACCGTTTCATCCGCCAAACGTAGCAGCTCAAATTTTTGCAGAATAGTACTGACGTGCTTAGCCGGGATCATCGCATCCTTAGGATAGTCTCTACTCGGATAGGCAAGACAAACTGAGGGATCAATAATCTCATCCAGCACGTGGACACGATAACGATAGGGGTCATCATATAGCCAGAGTGTGGCTCTTGAGCTAGAGAAGTGTATCTTACTGTGAAAGATTCCTCGTTCTACTATTAGCTCATCTATTGTACTCAACACATCACCGAGCTTTTCATCCATGGCGCTAGCCACCCGCTCCTGCATAAAGAGAGTCTGGCGTACAGATGGGTCTCCTTTTATCTGTTGCCAGAGACGGCTATCATCACCTCCTCTCTCCTCTTGGGGTAACGAACTAAGTCGAAAATCTGCAACAATAAACCCCTGCTGCCTGTTATCACTAACCACCCTACACACTGCAGTCAAACAGCTTCTGCGCGTTGCCTTGCTGATATAGACATCAGACAGTGAAACTGTGTTATCAGCATCTTTGGTAGAAAAATATGGACGCTTCGATAAGTCCTGGCCAACAACAGAACTGTCACTCTGGTCTTGTGAAATGTTGGAGCTAACCTGTCTACCCTCAATATCAACTGCGTATAGTAGTTCACATGACGGCATACCAGAGCATTGTCCAGCCTGCAGTACTCTGGTTCCAAGCACCATGTCTACTGATTCTGTGCTACCCCATACCTCGGCACACTGCTCTGCAAGAAGCAACATCGGCTCATGCAGATATCCTCTCAACAGCTCTTTTCTTTGAAGAATAAAATCTGAAAAACTATCCATTGAAAAACACCCCCTTCTGTTGCACATACCAATACAAGCATATTCTGTTCCAAAACAGAATTAATGCTTTCTCAACAACAGGTTATTAAGAGTTACGGTATAGTTTCCATCGTCTATTTATCTAGCTTTGCACCATATGGGTGCGCACATGCCCTGGCAGCATAGCCTTATTTGCCGATACAGAACGAGGAGAAGATTTTTCCCAAAAGATCATCACTAGTAAACTCACCTGTGATCTCGGAAAGTGACTCCTGAGCCTGGCGCAGCTCCTCAGCCAGTAGTTCTCCAGCACGGAATTCTGCCAGCTGGGACTCCCCCTGCTGCAGTGAACGTTGGGCACGTTGCAATGCATCAAGATGACGCCGTCTTGCAAGAAAAGTCCCCTCGCCGCTCACATGGTAGCCCGCAGAATCCTTAAGAAAAGTACGTAGTAGATTGATTCCATCCCCGCTTTTTGTCGAGATTGCTATCTCGGTATCCTGCCCTCCACCATGGAGTCCGGGCTCTTTCCCGGTGAGATCAATTTTTGTGCGTACAATGGTTGTCGGAATATGCTCTATCTGCCCTTGGGCATCTCCATCCTCTGCCGTAAGCCCCTCTTGATCATCTACCAACAGGAGTACTCGATCCGCTTTTTCAATCTCTTGCCAAGCGCGACGAATCCCCTCCTGCTCTACTGGATCATCACTCTCTCTCAACCCGGCGGTATCGATAATATGGATTGGAAGCCCATCTATATCGATCTGCTCTTTAAGTAGATCTCTAGTGGTGCCTGGAATCTCTGTAACAATTGCTGACTCTTTTCCAGCCAGTACATTAAGCAGGCTGGATTTGCCCGCATTAGGGCGGCCGGCAATCACGAGGGTCATCCCCTCTTTTAACAAAACACCCTCTCTGGCACTCTCTAATACTCGCTCCAGCTGTGTGGTAATCGTCTGTAGCCGACCTGCAACATCCCCTTCTGCCAGAAAGTCGATCTCTTCTTCCGGAAAGTCCATTGATGATTCCACATAGATGCGCAACTCCGTTACTGCATCAACCAGGTGGTGAATTTCTGTCGAGAAAGCGCCTTGAAGAGAGCGCACGGCAGAACGAGCCGCCTGCTCAGAGTCGCTGTCAATCAGGTCTGCAATCGCCTCTGCCTGCACCAGATCCATCTTGCCATTGAGAAATGCACGCTCTGAAAACTCTCCTGGACGGGCTGCTCGTGCTCCTAGCTCCAGCGCTCTACGCATCAGCTGATCCATGACTACAGGGCCGCCATGTGCCTGTAGCTCAAGCACATCATCACCAGTAAAGGAGTTTGGGTTGGGGAAGAAGATGGCTATCCCCTGGTCGATGGGATCCCCTTGCTCATCCAGAAAATTGAGAAGCTCTGCTACTCTTGGCTCCGGGAGCTTCCCAAGGATTGAGCGTGCTATCTGCTGAACACTATTTCCCGATACCCTGAGTATTCCTACACCACCACGGCCATTGGCAGTTGCCTGGGCACAGATGGTCTCATCCAAGATCTATACGCTGGGGTTATCCAGCGGCCTCGATCTTTTTGGTTATATACCACTGCTGGGAGATGGAGATCACGTTATTAACCACCCAGTAGAGAACCAGACCGGCCGGGAAGAAGGCAAAGAATACGGTGAATACAACAGGTAGTACCATCATCACCTTCTGCTGAATTGGGTCTATTGGTGCTGGGTTTAACTTTTGCTGAATCAGCATGGAACCGCCCATCAAAAGCGGCAGTATGTAGTATGGATCCTTGGCTGATAGATCCTGAATCCAGAGCATGAAAGGTGCCTGACGAATCTCAACACTCTCCAATAGAACCCAATATAGTGCGATAAAGACCGGAATCTGTACCAGAATAGGGAGACAGCCACCCATTGGGTTAACCTTCTCCTCACGGTAGATTTTCATCATCGCCTCATTCATTTTTTGACGATCATCTCCGTAACGCTCCTTCAGCGAGGTAAGACGTGGTGAGAGTTTGCGCATTCTGGCCATTGAGCGATAACTGGTCTCTGACAACTTGAAAAATGCCAGCTTGATCAGAATGGTCAACAGAATAATCGATACTCCCCAGTTGCTAACCACATCCTGAATCTGGTTTAGAATCCAGAACAGTGGCTGGGCCAGGAATGTTAACCAACCATAGTCTACGGTTAGCTCTAGCCCCTCTGCCAAGGCCTCAAGGCGCTCCTGATCCTTTGGTCCGGTATAGAGCTGTATCGCCAGATCTCCGCTCTCTCCTGAGGGCACAGAGATCACTGGAAGAATAGCTCCGATGGCATAGTGCCCACTGGATTGTTGGTCTGTATAAAGTGTTGGCTTGATGTTTGAGGATGGAACAATAGCAGCCAGGAAGTAGTGTTGAATCATCGCAACCCACCCATTATCCGCGTTGCGAATTGGTGCACGGTTTGCCATCTCGTCAAAGTCTACCTTCTGATAGTGTTCGCTATTGGTATAGGTGACTCCGCCAGTGTAGGTATAAATGAAGCTGTTTTCAGCCTCGGGGGTCTGGTCATTTCTCAGGAGTTGTCCATACAGGCCGCCCTTCCAATCTGTAGCGCCACTATTTTCTACATGATATTTCACATCAATCTTGTAGCTGTTGCGATGGAATATGTATGTCTTTGTGATTTTGATTCCATTGGCATCATCGTGCCATACCATTGGCACTCGCAACTCTTCCTCTCCACCCATCACAAAACTTGTCTGCTCTGCCTTGTAGATAGCGTGATGATCTGGGTAGCTACTCTTTGCTGTCCCCTTGCCACCCATAATTCCAGTCTGTGCGACAAAGAACTGCTCGTCCTCACTCATCAAGCGGAATGGGATATTTTTATGGTCTGAATCCTGCCCATGTTTAAGCAGATCAACCTGTCTAAGGTCACCACCTTCGGTATTAATGATTACCTCAAGCAGATCTGTCTGTACAGTTATAGGAGTACCAGAGGCCCTCATCTCACGCTCAACAGCCACCCGTGGCTGTCCACCACTCTGCTCTGTCTCAGGTGCGGCAACCCTGGGCACACCACCACTTCCAGCCTCAACATTTCTGGTCTCAGGTGATGCGGGTGCAAAAATGGCAGCCCCTTCCTGCTGTTGTGTTTGTTGAGACGGCTGCCCTGCCCCATGGTCAAGCTGCCATGCATCCCATAACATCAGTGAGATAAAGGAGAGTGCAACAAATAGGATTAGTCTCTGAGTGTCCATTATGATTTGTTAACCGATTTCATCTGTTTTTTAGTTTTTCTATTTTACCGAAAAGAAGATCCAGTCTGTAACGAATCTCTCTTTTGTCCAGTCCCACTACTCCAGAACGACAAAGCACCACCACATCAACTCCAGCCAATCCATCTTGTCGCATCCGAAAGCTCTCTCTTGAGATTCTCTTGACACGGTTACGATCTACCGCCCTCTTTAACTGTTTTTTCGCAATCACTAGGCCAAGACGCGCCTGACCTAGATTATTGGCTCTTGCTAACAGCAGGAATGAGTCGTCCCCAGCCTTACAACAACCATTCTGAAACACCTGACTATAATCAGATGCCGTAAGTAATCTTAGTTCTGAAGGGAAAGATGACTTCATGCTTTCAAGAGAAAAAAAGAGGTGCTATAGAGCACCCCTTTCTTCAGTCATAACCCTCTGTACAATCAGGCAGCCAGACGTGCACGCCCTTTTGCTCTACGAGCATTCAGGATCTTGCGTCCTGATTTAGTTTTCATTCTTGCACGAAATCCGTGTGTGCGCTTACGCTTCAGTACACTAGGTTGAAATGTACGCTTCATGATTGTTCACCTTCTATATCTTGCTAAAATCTGTGTTTGGCCATACCAGAGCAGGCCATAGCCAACCCCAGAGAACCGCGAACTTTACTCCTTGATCAGCAATAAATCAATGAATAAAAAACAGATGTAACTGTGGATAACTTTTTCTCTTGAGGCTACAATCATCCTGAATCAAAGGGGATTATTTTATGGTTTCTGTTCTACAGATACCAGACTTCAACAACTATATTCTTTACTAATCAAGAGATTATAAAGCATCAAGGAGGATGTCCAGTGGGCGTGGTGTGGACAAACTGTCTAAAAATTTTGGGGGATGAGCTTCCGGATGAGGAGTTTAATGCATGGATACGCCCCCTTAACGTCGCTGAAAAAGATGGAATACTAGAACTATTTGCCCCAAACGGTCTAATACTCGACCAGGTTCAGGATAATTATCTCCCGCTTATCAGACAAACTGTTCTACAGGTTGATGATTCTGAGAGTGAGGTTTTTCTCTACATAGGATCAGCATCCCCAAAAAATATGGCGGCTCAACCAGATCCCCTGCTCCCGGACCACTTTGAGAACAACCTCAATCCGTTTTTCACTTTTGAAAATTTTGTTGAGGGCAAAACAACCCAGCTGGCGCAAGCAGCCTCCATACAGGTCGCCGAAAACCCGGGCTCTGGGTATAACCCCCTTTTTATACACGGGTCAACTGGGTTGGGGAAAACCCATTTAATGCATGCTATTGGTCACTATCTACTGAAAAAAAATCCATCCAGCAGGATTCTCTATATTCGATCACAAAATTTTGTAAATGATATGGTCAGTGCTCTGCGTCACCATACGATAGATCAGTTCAAACAGTATTTTCACAGTCTTGATGTGTTGTTGATCGATGATATTCAGTTCTTTGCTGGAAAATACTCCTCTCAAGAGGAATTTTTCAACACCTATAATGCCCTTCTTGAGGGTAATAAACAGATCGTCCTAACCAGTGATAAATATCCAAAGGAGATTGATCAACTGGAGGATCGGCTCAAATCACGGTTTGGGGCAGGACTAACGGTTGCTGTAGAGCCTCCAGAGCTAGAGACCAGAGTGGCAATCCTGATGAAAAAGGCTGAACAGATTCCTCTACAGCTACCCCAGGAGGTTGCGTTTGAGATTGCCAAGCTTGTAAAGTCAAATGTCAGGGAGCTTGAAGGGGCTCTCAATAATGTCCGTGCAAATACTCAACTTACCGGAGAGCCTATTACCGTGGAGTCCGCGCGGGTAGCTCTTCGTGACCTAATTGCTGTTCATGATCGTCTGGTTTCCATCGACAATATCCAGAAAACAATATCTGAATACTACAACGTCTCACTTTCCGATCTACTATCAAAAAGTAGATCCCGATCGATTGCCCGTCCTAGACAGATTGCAATGTCTTTGGCAAAAGGGCTAACTGAAAAAAGTCTCCCTGAGATTGGTAGAGCATTTGGTGGGCGAGACCACACAACAGTTATTCATGCTTGTAAAAAAATCAATGAGTTAAGAGATAGTGACTCCAGAACAAATGATGATTATCAGAATCTTCTGAGAAAGCTGAGTGCTTGATGTGATGTTATTGTGGAATAAATTGTTAAAAACCATGTGGATAACCCATGAGAATAGTGAGAAATAAAATTTGAGAAAAAGTTATCCACAGTTTTGAGACAGTTTTGTCTCCCCTTTTGGAACAGGTTGAGACTGTATATAACTGTTTGTAAAACATACTAAAAACCATTTTAATAACAGAAAAAACGATACACTACTACTACTACTATCTTATATATAGAATATTTATTACTTAGAGGGGATATTTGAGAATGAAGTTTTCCATTTTGCGTGAAAATCTACTACAGCCACTGCAGTCTATCAGTGGAGCTGTCGAAAAAAGACAGACTCTTCCAATCCTCTCCCATATCTTTGTTGATGTATCAGAAGATAGTGAATTGACCCTTATTGGTACAGATCTCGAGGTAGAGATAAAGATCACCATCCCTCTGGCCGGTGAGATGGAGCCTGGAAAAACCACTATTCCTGCAAGAAAGTTTTCAGACCTGTCAAAAGCTATTCCTGATAACTCTGAGATCAATTTACAGATCAACAAGAGTCGAGCAACTATTCGTTCAGGAAAGAGCAGATTTACCCTCTCAACCCTCTCTGCTGATGAGTTTCCACGAGTGGAAGAGATCTCAGAAGTTGCTGTTATTGATGAATTAAATCATAAAACTCTAAAAAATCTTCTACAAAAGAGTCAATTCTCCATGGCTATGCAGGATGTTAGATACTACCTGAATGGACTACTTCTTGAGCTGGAAGGAGATGAGTTGAGATTGATTGCTACAGATGGACACAGACTGGCATTTTGTCGTCGCACACTGAGTCAGGATTATGGTGAAAAGAAACAGGTGATCATTCCACGCAAGGCTGTACAAGAGTTAATGAGACTGCTGGATGATAGCGACCAAGAGGTAAAACTTGTTCTTGGATCAAACCATCTTCAGGCTATCCTGGGTGATCTTACGCTCACAACAAAACTTATTGATGGCCGCTTCCCTGATTATCAGAGAGTCATACCGCGCGATGGGAAACGTACACTGGTAACAGATAATGAGACATTCCGAAGCGCTGTGAGTCGTGTCTCAATTCTGTCCAATGAGAAATATCGTGGAATAAGAATGACAATGAGTGAAACAGTGGTGACCATTCATGCAAACAACCCGGAACAGGAGGAGGCAGAGGAAGATCTGTCAGTCCAGTATAGAGGTGAACCAATGGAGATAGGGTTTAATTCGGCGTATATGATGGATGCACTATCTGTGATTGAGGACAAAGAGGTAACCATATACTTTATTGATGAAAACAGTAGTAGCTTGATTCATACTCAAAACGATAATGAAGAGTATAAATTTGTTGTTATGCCTATGAGGCTGTAACATACTGAAAAACAAGGGTTTTTTAGTTGTATATACGCTCACTTCGAGTTTCTGACTGCCGGATTATTTCCAGCGCAAAGATAGAGTTATCACCCAGTTTTAATCTTATTACTGGAGAAAATGGTAGTGGCAAAAGCACTATTCTCGAGTCTATTTATCTTCTTGGCACAGGAAGATCATTTCGTTCACCCTCCCCTTCGACCCTTATTAAACATGGAGAGAAGCAGCTAATCATATCGGCTGAGGTTGAATCACTATCAGGAACTCAGTTTTCCATTGGTATTGAGAGAGGGAAAAAATATAGCCGCCTTCATATCAACAGAACCCCTACTATGCGTCTCTCAGAGGTTGCTGAACTGTTACCTATGCAGATTATTACTCCTGACTCAATTAACCTGGTTATGGGGTCACCACGTGAAAGACGTTCATTTCTTGATTGGGGAATGTTCCACGTGGAACCTAAGTTTTTACCAGTTGTGAAAGAGTACAAAAAAGCACTTAAACATAGAAATTCACTATTAAAAAGAAAAACGACAACCAGCCAAGAGTTATCGTACTGGAATAGGTTGTTAGCTGATGGAGGAGAGAAAATAGGCGCGTACAGAGAGCGTTATTTGGATGAGGTAGAGGATATATACCGAAAAAAGATATATTCAACCCTTAAAAGCCTGCACGACCTTGATATAAGCTTTAAATATAGACAGGGCTGGGGTGAGTCTACGACTCTTCTTGGTGCTTTTGAGGAGGGTGCTGATAGAGAAAGGGCTGCAGGTAGAACTTTGTCAGGGCCACATGAGGCGGACCTGTTTGTTGGTTGTGGAAATGTAAAAGCAAAAACAGTTTTATCAAGAGGGCAGGCGAAATTATTATCTATAGGATTGTATCTGTCTCAGCTTTATCACCTGTATGAGAAAACAGGAAAAAAAGGGGTGGTTTTGCTGGACGACCTTTTCTCAGAGCTTGATCATAAGAATGGGGTTCTTGTTCTGGACTATCTAATCTCAAGTGGATATCAGGTTTTTGCAACAACAACCGAGGTTGATCACACCCTGTTTAGTGGAGGTAGTGTAGAGATGTTCCACGTGGAACATGGCCATGTTTGCCCAGTTTCTATTTGATGGTTTTGGTGTGGTAAATCTATCCCTGTTTATATATATCCAGGGGCTATAACTGGTTGAATATGATATAATCTTAAGGTTAATAGCAGCCTCATACTGTTGTCTTTGGGGTAGTGTATAAAAGGTTCGATATCAGGAGATAGTGGCAGCGTTAATATGCTGATTCACATAGGAAATTTATGAGCAACGAAAATCAGTATGATGCATCCAATATTCGTGTACTGAAGGGGTTGGATGCGGTCAGAAAAAGACCAGGGATGTATATTGGTGATACCGATGATGGAACCGGCCTTCATCACATGGTTTTTGAGGTTGTTGATAATGCAATTGATGAGGCCTTGGCTGGTCACTGTAACCAGATTAGTGTAACCATTCATACCGATAACTCGATTACAGTTAGAGATGATGGACGAGGAATTCCTGTCGATATCCATCCAGAGGAGAACCGATCTGCAGCAGAGGTAATTATGACCGTTCTGCATGCTGGTGGAAAATTTGATGATAATTCCTACAAGGTCTCAGGGGGGCTCCATGGTGTTGGTGTTTCAGTTGTTAACGCACTTTCAGAAGACCTGCAGTTGACAATTCATCGTGGTGGGAAGCTTTATAAGCAGAGTTACAGGCTGGGTGATCCGGTGGCGCCATTGGGGGAGGTTGGTGACTCGGACCAATCTGGAACAGAGATTCGGTTTAAGCCTAGTAGAGAGATATTTAGTACGAATGAGTTTCATTACGAAATTCTTGCAAAACGGTTACGAGAGCTCTCATTTCTCAACTCTGGAGTCCATATCGAGCTGAATGATGAGAGGGGGGATGGTGACCGTCATGATGTCTTCAGTTATGAGGGAGGGATTAGCGCTTTTGTTGAGCACCTGAATCGAAAAAAGACCCAAATTCATGAGAAGGTTGTCTATTTCGAGCTGGAGAAAGAGGGGGTAACGGTAGAGGCAGCTCTGCAATGGAATGACTCCTATCAGGAGAACATCTTCTGTTTTACCAACAATATTCCTCAAAAGGATGGTGGCACCCATCTGGCCGGGTTTAGAGGCGCACTGACCAGATCAATTAATAGATATGTTGAAAAAGAGGGTATTGCAAAAAAATCCAAGGTTTCACTGACTGGTGATGATGCTAGAGAGGGGCTGACGGCAGTTGTATCGGTTAAGGTGCCTGATCCCAAGTTCTCTTCTCAAACAAAGGATAAACTGGTCTCATCAGAAGTACAAAGCATTGTAGAATCAATAAGTTATGATGTTGTGTCGGATTTTCTGTTGGAGAACCCAAGTGAGGCAAAAACAATTACAGGAAAGATTGTGGATGCAGCACGCGCTCGTGAGGCGGCAAGAAAAGCTCGTGAGCTAACAAGGCGTAAAGGGGTACTGGATATAGCCGGCCTGCCAGGAAAGCTTGCAGATTGTCAGGAGAGGGATCCAGCACTATCCGAACTATTCCTGGTGGAGGGTGACTCAGCTGGAGGTTCGGCCAAGCAGGGTAGGGATCGTAAGACCCAGGCAATACTTCCGCTGAAAGGAAAAATTCTCAACGTGGAGAAGGCGCGTTTTGACAAAATGCTCTCCTCGGCAGAGGTTGGAACATTGATTACTGCACTTGGCTGCGGGATTGGCAAAGAGGATTATGACCCTGACAAGTTGCGTTATCACCGTATCATTGTTATGACGGATGCAGACGTGGATGGCTCTCATATCCGTACACTGTTACTGACCTTCTTCTATCGTCAGATGACGGAGCTGGTGGAGCGTGGGCATGTCTATATTGCACAACCACCGCTTTACAAGGTTAAAAAAGGGAAGCAGGAACGTTACGTAAAGGACGATCCTGCGCTCGAGGATTATCTATTGCAGACAGCAATTCATGGAGCAGAGCTATACCTGTCTGATTCGGTGCCACCTATCTCAGGTAGTGCACTTGAGACTCTGGCCAAACAGTATCTGCAGGTTGAAAGCAGTATTGAGAGACTCTCTCACCGTTATAATCAGGATATTCTGCAGACCCTGGTTAAGTCCCCAGCTCTCTGGTTGGAGTCAGTTGATAATGAGGAGGCATCAGCATGGCTGGACAGGTTCCTGGCCATGATAAACAGGGATAGAAAGTCTGAGGACCAGATCGCTGCATCAGTGGTTGCTGACTCCACAACTGATCGTTCACTCTGTTTCAATATTCGTACTCACGGGATGGTGGAGTCTACCCACTTCTCCGAGGAGTTTTTCCGCTCCGCAGAGTACAAGTCAATGATGTCATTGAGAGAGAGCCTGGACGGGTTGATTGATGATGGAGCTGAGATTAGAAGAGGAGAGAGAGCACATCCAGTCAACTCGTTTGGTGAGGTTGTTGAGTGGTTGATGAGAGAGGCAAAGAGGGGACAGCAGATTCAGCGCTATAAAGGCCTTGGTGAGATGAATCCAGAACAGCTGTGGGAGACCACACTTGATCCAGAGACACGTCGTCTGCTTCAGGTTAAGATTGAGGATGCCATTGCCGCAGATGAGATCTTTACCACCCTTATGGGTGAGCAGGTTGAGCCTCGCCGAGAGTTTATCGAGGATAACGCTTTGATGGCCTCAAATCTTGATGTTTAGTGGTTGTAGCTAAAATCTCTAGAGCTTTTCAAGCTTCTCCATTTCACCATTGATCCACTCCTCAGCACGTTGATTGATTGCATTGGCGGAGAGCCCCGTAGTATCAATTGGCGGACCAATATGTACCTCTATTGTTCCTGGCTGTTTTAGTAGCCCGCGACGCGGCCAGAATGTGCCTGCATTATGTGCTACCGGTATAACAGGATAACCTGAGCTGGCGGCAAGATTTGCTCCACCTTTAGCAAATTTCTTTTTTGTGCCTGGTGCCAGACGGGTCCCCTCTGGGAAAATAACTACCCAGACTCCAGCTTTCAGCCTCTCTATCCCCTGAGTAATTACCTGTTGCAAGGCCTTGCGACCAGCTTGGCGATCAATTGCCACAGGTTTTAACAGTGCCAGACCCCACCCAAAGAAAGGGATCCAGAGCAAGCTACGTTTAAGAACCCAGACCTGGGGGGGGAATATGCGTTGAAAGGCCATGGTTTCCCATGCGGACTGATGTTTACTAAAGATGATGGCGGCACTTGACTGCTTGATATGTTCGGCACCAGATATTTTATAGTCCAGTTTGCAGGTGATCTTCAACCACCAGATTACAAAGGTCGCCCATAGAGTTATGACACGGTAGCGGATGGGGAATGGAAACGGGGCAACTAGCAGAGCAAACAGAGTAATAACTGGCGCGCTAACCACCATGCCAACAAAAAAGAGTATGGATCGTAAGTAGATCATTACTCTGTATCAGAGAGGGCACCACTCAAGAGGGCATCAACAAAGCTGTAGAGATCGTCAAACTGCAGAACATCATCAAGGCCCTTGCCGGCATCAATAGTTCTCTCACCCTTGCCGGTTTTTACCAAAATCGGAATGGCCCCAACTGCCCGGGCAGCCTCAAAATCTCGTAGTGAATCACCAACAGCATAAACCCCCTCAACCGGTTTTCCCAACCTGGCCCCTATATCGTTAAATAGACCAGGCTTTGGTTTTCTGCACTCACACTCATCGTCCGGGGCGTGAGGGCAGTAGAAGATTGCCTCAACCGAGGCTCCTGCCTCCTCAAGCTGTAGATACATTTTTTCATGGATTTTGCCCAGCGTCTCAATATCAAACAGGTCACGACCAACCCCTGACTGGTTGGTTGCAACCACAACTCGATAACCAGCATGGTTGAGTCGAGCGATTGCCTGAATACTGCCCGGCAGTGGGCGCCACTCATTGGGTGACTTGATGTACTCATCCGAGTCCTCATTGATGACGCCGTCTCGATCAAGAATAATTAGCTCCATAGCTACTGCTCCTTAACTCCTCTGAACTCTGAGACACGTATTCTGCCATTAACCATTCTCGATTCTCTCTGTTCGAGCTTTTTCATCTTGTCCCAGAATGATTTATTAAGGTCGAAATCTGCCGCAATCGCAGTTCCCATCAACAGAATAAAGAGGTCTGCACACTCCTCGGCAAGCTCCTTCTTACCTTTTCCCTTAGTGACACAGGATGAGATTTCTCCGAGCTCCTCGGCCATCAGTGAGATGCGATAGGTCATCTCCTCGCCACCATTCTCACTAAACTGGTGTTTGTCGTGAAAAGCCTGAACCTCATTCAGCATATCTTGGTAGGAGTCTCTGTTCATAACTATATCAAGCAGTATGGAGCAGAGAGATATCTGCAATCCTCAGGAACTGGTTACGCAGCTGTGAGAGTAGGGCGAGGCGGTTATTCCGGATATCTTGATCATCTGTCATAACCATCACCGTATCAAAAAACTGATCAACAGAACCACGCAATCCTGAGAGAAGTTTTAGTGCAGCCGCATAATTATTCTGTTGCAGGGTGTCATCAAGCTGTTGGCGGATCTGCTCCAGCATGGAGTGGAGTGATTTTTCTGCCTCCTCCTCAAGCAGAGCAGAATCAACCTGGCCCTCAATAACATCACCAGCCTTTTTCAGCAGATTATGTATCCGTTTGTTGGCCGCACTCAGACTGACTGCCTCCTCACTATCGACAAACTGGTTAACAGCAGCAATACGCAGATCAAAATCCATTGGCTGAGGAGGCTGACAAGAGAGTACAGAATCAAATACTGCTGGTGAGATATTTTGATCTCGGTAGTAGCTACGCAGTCTTTCCAACATAAAGGCAAAAACCTTCTGCTCGGTACCTTCCTCGATTTTGTCTCTGAAGCCATCAGCCGCTGACTGAATCAATTTCAGCAGGTTCAGCGGGTGTCTATTTTCAACCATGATACGGAGCACCCCAAGAGCTGCTCGGCGCAGGGCAAATGGATCTTTATCTCCTGTTGGCACCATTCCAATACCGAATATTCCTACCAAGGAGTCAATGCGCTCGGCCAGAGCAACAGCCTCGCCAGTTGGGGTAGATGGGAGCTGGTCTCCAGAGAAGCGGGGCATGTACTGTTCATCCAGGGCGATAGCGACCTCAGCAGTCTCACCATCATGTTCACCATAGTAGCGCCCCATGGTGCCTTGAAGCTCCGGGAACTCCTTGACCATATTGGTCAACAGATCACACTTTGCCAGTATGGCAGCACGTTCCGCATGTTCCACACTGGAACCGAGCTCAGATGCGATGGTTGCAGCAAGTTTGGCGACCCGTTCCGACTTGTCCAATAGTGACCCAAGTTTCTCCTGGTAGACCACTTTTTTCAGCCCCTCCTGATGCGAAGAGAGTGGTTGACTCAAATCCTGCTCCCAGAAGAATGCAGCATCAGCGAGACGTGGACGAATTACCCGCTCATTCCCACTCTGTACCATTGTTGGATCACTACTCTCAATATTGCTCACAGTTATGAAGTGAGCCATCAGCTCTCCATCTCCATCAACTACCGGGAAGAACTTCTGGTGCCCCTGCATTGATGCAATCAGTGCCTCTTGAGGCACCGCCAGGAAGCGATCCTCAAAGCTGCCACCAATCGCAACAGGCCACTCTACCAACGCGGTGACCTCATCCAACAGCCCACTGTCAATAATGGCACTGCCACCAATCCCGGATGCAACATCGATAACCTGTTGGCGAACCCGTTCACGTCTTACTGATGTGTCAGCTAGTACCATCCCCTCATTTTCCAACTGTGTCGCATAGCTGCCGGCAGATGAGATGGTAATTTTCTCAGGGTGGTGAAAACGGTGCCCCTGAGATTGGTTACCAGAGGCGATGTCATAGAGTGTTACTGGAACAACAGCATCTCCCAACAGGGCAACAACCCAGTGAACCGGGCGCAGAAACTCGGCATCAGAGTCTCCCCAGCGCATTCTTTTGGGAATAGGGAGCCGATCCAGAGCGGTTTGAATAATTGCTGGTAGCAGCTCAGTAGTAGACTTGCCCCTGGATTTTACCTGGTAGCTCATCCAGATCCCTTTTGGGGTCTCAACTCTGTCCAGCTCAGTAACCTCAACCCCACAGGAGCGGGCAAAACCCATTACAGCCTTGGTTGGGTTTCCTTCAGCATCAAACGCAGCAGCCTCAGCAGGCCCTTTTCTTTCGGTCTCACGATCAGCCTGTTTTGTCTGCAGGGCCTCAATGGTAAATGCCAGTCTGCGGGGTGCGGCATAGAGTCTAACCTCGCCATACTCAAGACCTGCTTTTTCTAAACCAGCCTCTACCTCTTGCCCCAGAGCCTCGCTCAGGGCCTGCAGTGATTTTGGCGGCAACTCCTCTGTGCCTAACTCAAACAGAAAGTTTTCAGTGCTCATGACTCATTCCCCACCGTTTGGTCTGATCCATTTAACATAGGGAACCCCAGGCTCTCTCTGCGTTCATAATAGGCCTGTGCAACAGCACGGGAGAGCCCACGAATGCGGCCAATAAAGCGGGCACGTTCAGTGACTGAGATGGCATTTCTGGCATCAAGTAGATTGAAGAGATGGGAGGATTTCAACATCATCTCATAGGCTGGCAGGGGCAGGCCGGCCTCGATCAGCTTCTTGCTTTCGGATTCGCAGCTGTCAAACTGGTGGAACAGCTCTTCTACATTGGCATGTTTGAAATTGTAGGCGGACATCTCCACCTCATTCTGGTGGAAGACATCACCATATGTGACTTTACCGAGTGGTCCATCAGTCCAGATCAGGTCAAAGACGCTCTCTACACCTTGCAGATACATGGCAATACGCTCCAGGCCATAGGTGATTTCGCCTGTTACTGGGCGACAATCAAGGCCTCCAACCTGCTGGAAATAGGTAAACTGGCTCACCTCCATTCCATTGAGCCACACCTCCCAGCCAAGTCCCCAGGCACCGAGGGTGGGAGATTCCCAATTGTCTTCCACAAAACGGATATCGTGAACCAGTGGATCAATCCCCAGCATACGCAGAGAGTCCAGATAGAGCTCCTGGATCTCCAGAGGTGATGGTTTAATAACAACCTGAAACTGGTAGTAGTGCTGCAGACGGTTGGGGTTCTCGCCATAGCGCCCATCGGTTGGACGACGGGAGGGCTGTACATAGGCCGCACTCCAGGGCTCTGGACCGATAGCCCGCAAAAAAGTGGCTGGGTGGAAGGTGCCAGCCCCAACCTCCATATCGTATGGTTGATTTAGAAGGCACCCCTGTTCCGCCCAGTAGTTCTGAAGCGAAAGAATTAGCCCCTGAAAAGTCGATGAGTCGTTGTTGTTCATGAAAAACCTGAAAAGATGGTTGTTCTCTGTCTGGAAAAAGGAGAATTATAGCACCACTACTTCCCACCCATGGCTACCTCCATTACAGTTATGGCCATTATGTCCAAGACCGTTCAAACAGATGTGCTGATTATTGGTGCTAGCGCATCAGGATTAATGTGCGCAATAGAGGCGGGCAGGCGTGGGCGCAGGGTGATTGTGCTGGACCATGCCGATAAGCCGGGCAAAAAAATTCTGGTAGCGGGAGGCGGGCGCTGTAATTTCACCAACCAGCAGGTAAGTGCGGACAACTATATATCCCACAATCCACACTTCTGTAAATCTGCGTTGAGCCGTTTTACCCAGTGGGATTTTATCGCCATGGTGAACCAGCATCGAATCTCATACCATGAGAGGGATCATGGACAGCTATTTTGTGACAACAGTGCCAGGGATATCCTCGATATGCTTCTTGCCGAATGTGAAAGTGCAGGGGTGAATATACGTCTACAGAGCGAGATCAGAGCTATCAGTAAAGATGGTGAGCTATTCACTGTAGAGACATCACATGGGGATTTTCAGGCAACCTCTTTGGTGATGGCTACTGGCGGACTCTCTATTCCAAAGATGGGAGCCACCCCTTTAGGCTATCGGGTGGCGGAACAGTTTGGGCACCATATACGGCCAACTACAGCCGGGCTGGTTCCACTGACCCTCCACAGCGAGGATCGGGAAAAGTTTTCAGCGCTGTCAGGTATTGCGGTGGACAGTATTGTCAGCAGAGGTGATGACCAGTTCAGAGAGAATGTACTGTTTACCCATAGGGGAGTGAGTGGCCCCGCTATTTTACAGATCTCCTCATACTGGAAGCCAGGGGAGACAGTTCACATTAACCTGTTGCCGGATATGGATGTAGAACAATTTCTGATCACAAAACAGTCATCACAGCCCAATAGTCAGTTGGGAACTGTCTTGGCAGAGTTGCTGCCCAAAAGGCTCCCACCACTATTGCTGGGTAGAGAGGTAGTGGAGACCAGATTGCAGGAGATTACACATGCCAGTTTCAACGATGTTGCACGACAGTTACAGGATTGGCAGCTTAGACCCAATGGTACAGAGGGTTATCGAACAGCAGAGGTGACCCTGGGAGGCGTGGATTGTAACGAGCTCTCATCCAAAACCATGGAGTCCAGCAAGGAGCCCGGCCTCTATTTTGTTGGAGAGGTGGTTGATGTCACCGGCTGGTTGGGTGGTTATAATTTCCAGTGGGCTTGGTCATCAGGTTGGTGTGCAGGGCAGGTGGTTTAGCTGGGAGCGAGCAAGCCCCTAGATTCCTTTTGTATATTGGGTCTGGGTTGCGGGAGAGATTACTCGGGTGAGCTTTTCTGTTGCCCCACTATCCCCGCTTAGATGGTCCATGAATAGCTTAACAATGTCAGGTTTTTCAATGCCGGTGCTTGTGCTGGTTTTTATACCTCTCAAGTCAATGAGAAAGCTGGAAAATCTGTTGGGTATATCTGCAACAACATCGGTGTTGAGGAAATCATACTCATTATAGACAGAGTGATATCCACCCTTCGCCTTATCAATAACGAAGGAGACCTGTTTAAGATTAGTGATAGAGGAGGATTTTTCACAGCGCTGAATGCATCTGTCATCTACTATATTTTTTTCGCACCCAGTTATGGGGTGGAACATGCAGACCCGGCTCGTCATTAATACGATAGGGTGATATATGCTGTAGTAGAGATCAAAGTTGTCAGGCTTTTTGATCCTCTTTATCTGATTTTTATTAAGCTCATTCGAGATAAATGCACCACTACAGTTAAAACTCTCTTTCAGGCAGAGCAGGCTGAATGAGTTGACAAGATTCATATATGGGCCAGCAACCCATGGGATTCCCTGCTGATATGCCTCGTAGGCCACGCCGCTGTTGTTGGTAACAATCTTTTTCGGTTTCAGCTGGTGAAGAAGCTCTACGGCGGCATGGTACTCCTCACCAATCAACAGAGGTGGAAACCATGGGATTAGTTTTGGGTTGAGCGTGAAGAGTTCGATTAGTTGAGAGAGGTTATGTTGGATAGTGGAGGGGAGTTGGAAATAGAGCTCTGCAACCCCATCCTCAGCAAGGCGAAGATCATCTTGTGATGAGATCAACAGCGACAGAGATGGCGCAGTCTTGACACGGTCCGGTTCTGGCAAGGTTGGCATCTCAACTGGACCAATACTCTCTCTTGAGTCGTTCAGAACAGATAAAATCTCGTTTTTTATCCGGGTAAGTGAGCTGAAAGGAATAGAGAGCCCGTTCTGCAATTTCTCCAGCTCAAGATCCTTGATAAAATATTCAGTCTCATTGATGGCCTTGAGCCGCTTTAATAAAAACTGACGATCAAGAGATTGTGGTGGTTTTTTACCACTGCCATGTCGTGAGTCGTTATCTTCAACAGGCTTAACAATCTCTATCAGGCTGGTGTCCGAGGAGACGGTGAATCTGCTTTCAGGGGTTTCAACAAGGAGCAGCAGAGGCACACCAGCGCTGCCAGAGACGGTGATTTGCAGAGGTGCCTGCTCAATGCTTAGGCTATCAATCCCATCTCTGACGCTCTCGATAATCTCTGTTTTCAGCTCATAGAGCTCCTTTTTAGCAGTTGATAAATCCCCACTGCCTGCGCTGCCATTCTGTTTGGAACGGTAGAGCGCTGAGTTATCTCGAGGGTTATCAATAAAGACCTGGTTACTGATGGATCCCTGTAAAAACGAGTTTGAGAAGTCTCGGTTAAACACCTTGCGCAGGCTGCTGTCATCACTGCTGGATATCCCCTGTTCATAAAACTGCTGTAGCTGCTTTCTCCAGGCATCTACCACGGTATAGACATAGTGGTATTTTTTTATTCGGCCTTCAATCTTGATAGAGTCAACCCCGGCACCGTGGAGTGCACCAAGATCGGAATATGCTGAGTTGTCTTTTATGTTCAGTGGGAAGTCCATTCCCTCGGCAGTAGTCAGGTATTGGTCTCTACAGGGCTGGCTGCAGCGTCCACGGTTGCCGGAATTTCCACCATGCAGAGAGCTCATGTAACAGAGGCCTGAAAAGGAGATGCAGTTGGAGCCGTGGACAAATACCTCGGTCAGCATATCATTCTCATGTGCAACGGAACTCAGCTCTTTTATCTCATCAAGATTCAGCTCTCTGGAAAGGTTTGCTCTGGTAGCCCCCAAATGGTGCAGGAATTTTATCTGGCCAGAGTTGTGAGTTGTCAGCTGAGTGGATGCATGCACCTTGAGGGTTGGAAAATATCTGCAGAGCAGGTAGAGCAACCCCAGATCCTGAACAATAACCCCATCAATCCTGGTGTTGACCAACCTGTTCAGCACCCCCACAAGAGCAGGTATTTCGCTCTCTACTATGATGATGTTGATGGTTAGAAAGATTTCACAGCTATTTCTGTGGGCAAGCCGGACAATCCCGTTAAGGTTATCAAGCGTTATATTTGCTGCACGGTTTCTGGCATTGAATCGTTCCAATCCACAATAGACAGCATCTGCTCCAGCCAGGATAGCTGCCTTGATGGAGTCAATATCACCACCCGGTGCCAGCAGTTCGATCTCTTTTTTCATTGAAACCTGTCTGAGCAGGGCGACTAGTCCGAATCAGTTTTTGTGGCCGGTTTTTTGGTGCGATAGCCAGGTTTTGCCACAATCTCTATATAAAAGGAGTCAAGCGGTTTGGACTCAGACTCGGCAATCTGTTTATCAATCTCGGAGAGGTGAATGACGACACTGCTTGCCTCATCATCCCCAAACTTGCAGTCAAAGTCCCAAAAATCAACCCCATCAGGCAGGCTCTTTCTACGCTCCCTTTTAATATATTTTCTGATTTCATGTTTAATGGACTCAACAAGGCGAGGCTTCGTCTTCTTGGGGTGGGTGAGTGAGAAGGTTTTTTTCATGATATGAGCCGTTAATACTGCAAGGAATGAGCGGGCATTATCCGTGAAAGAGGCATCAATTGACAGCCATCTGCTAGAATGCGCCCTCATTACTGAGTGAACCGGAATAATTGATGTCAGAAGCAAAAAAAGCGGCGGTATTGGTTTCAGGTGGACTGGATTCCATGCTGGCAGTACGCGTACTCCAGGAGCAGGGTATTCATGTTGAGGGTATCAACTTCTATACCGGCTTCTGTGTGGAGGGGCATACCCACGCCATCCGCAAGAAAGATCAGAAAAAAGACAAACGTAACAACGCACTCTGGGTTGCCGAACAGCTGGGGATCAAACTTCACATTGTTGATATCGTGGAGGAGTACAAGGATGTTTT
>CAYQBY010000009.1:0-3566 GCA_964415865.1 uncultured Piscirickettsiaceae bacterium
TTGTATATTCAGAAGGTGTATATCTAGAAGGTAATAGGAGAGGTGTTTTTATGGTACTCTTTCAGGGCAAGTTGGATATTTTGTATGTATTACAGTAGGTTTTGGTTATGGATCGACAAAAAGCATTGAGTGTATTGAACAAGAGTAAGAAGCTGCTACACGATAAGTATGGTGTAACAAGTCTGGCGCTTTTTGGTTCTACTGTTAGAGATGAGGCGCGCTCTGATAGTGATGTCGATGTATTGATAGATTTTGATGGGCCTGCTACATCAGGACGTTATTTTGGCGTTCAGTTTTTTCTTGAGGATCTTCTGGGTAATCCAGTTGATCTGGTTACTACAAAGGCATTGAGGCCAGAGCTACAACCATACATTGAGATGGAAGCTGTTTATGTCTGACTTTTCCAGTCACAATCGTGAGTGGCGTTTTTATATATCTGACATGCTCGAGTTTGCATATAAAGCACTCTCTTATGTGGACAATTTATCTCAGGATGAATTTGTTGATAGTGGTCTTACCTATGATGCAACTATTCGTAATCTTGAGCTTATAGGCGAAGCTGCAACTCATATTCCAGAAGATATCAGAGATAGTTTTTCTGATATTCCATGGAGAATGATGGTTGCAACACGCAATCGTCTTATTCATGCATATTTGGGAATTGATAATGATACGGTGTGGAGCATTATCAGTGATGATCTGCCTGCGCTGATTCCCATGCTTGAGCGTATACAGAGAAAAGAATCTAGCTAGAAGTCTCTGGCTCAATTGTTGTTGAGCTTTGCCGTTTTGGCATATTCCTGTTTTACCCACTATTTCTCCACTTTTAGTGCACGGTTTCGTCACTTTTATCTGCTTCAATAAAGTCTCTTCGTAGGTCATCACTTGGATGACTCCTCCTGTTGCCCTCCTCATGCGGGGAGGGCCTTTTTAATTGACCGTTTGGGGTGTTGTTATGAGAAGGGCTTTTCTATTGTCGGTTTTGTGGGTGGTTTTATCTGGTGCTGTAGCTGCAGCAGAGCTGGTGAGGATGAATGATGTAAAGAGTGGTGAGCTGCTGCTGAAGACGGAGAACCCGAATGAGTACAGGGTGGCGGCAATTGTCTCCACAGATGTAGTGATAGATATAACCGGGCCGGTTGCCCGCACCAAAGTAAGGCAAAAATTCAGCAACCCTGGTGATGAGTGGGTGGAGGGGGTATATGCCTTTCCTCTGCCGGAGACAGCAGCAGTAGATCATATGAGGATGGTGGTAGGTGAGCGGATTATTGAGGGGGTGATTCAGGAGAAGCAGCAGGCCAGAAAGAGCTATCAAAAGGCGAAGAGCCAGGGCAGGAGGGCATCGCTGGTGGAACAGGTTAGAGCTGATCTGTTTACTACCTCGGTTGCCAATATTGCCCCCAAGGGATCTGTAGAGATAGAGATTGAGTATCAGGAGCTGTTGAGCTGGGTGGATGGACAGTTCTCCATCCGTTACCCAATGGCTATTACCCCACGTTATCTGCCCTCGGAAAATTTGCAGGATGAGAATAAGAGGGGTGATCTGGTTGAGTTGTTGCAGCTAAATAGTGGGTGGGGAGTCATGCCGGTTGCAAATATTGATGGCAATGATGCTGGTGGTCGCTCTGTCAGTGATAACCCGCCTGTCTCATTGACGGTAAATCTGAATGCCGGCTTTCCCCTGGATGAGCTCTTTAGTCGATACCACCAGGTGGTGAAGGAGACTCCACTTGGCAGTGAGGGAGAGGGGAGAAGGAGGGTTACTCTGGATAGCACGGCCCACTCTACAGAACATGACTTTGTCCTCTACTGGAAGCCGAGGGTGGCAACTGCCCCACGGGCTGCCTTTTTTACCGAGAAGGGAAATGGCACAGAGCAGCATGGACTGTTGATGGTTATGCCGCCACTTGATAGTGCTCTGGTAAAGGCCCCGCCCAGAGAGCTGACCTATGTGATCGATACATCCGGCTCCATGTCTGATGGGTCGATAGAGCAGGCGAAGGCGGCCCTGAGAAAGGCGCTGGCAAGACTTAATCCTGATGACACTTTCAATGTTGTGGAGTTCAACAGTGATGCAGACCAACTTTTTGATATTCCATGGCGGGCGACACCAGAGGCGTTACGGGTGGCTGATCTCTTTGTCTCTCGCCTTCAGGCAGATGGTGGTACCGAGATGATGAAGGCCTTGAGGCTTGCTCTTGGCAAGCAACCAAAAGGTGAGGATGGTGCTGGTCGCCTCTCTCAGGTGGTCTTTATTACCGACGGGGCAGTGGGTAATGAGGAGGAGCTGTTTCGGTATATCAATAACCATCTCGGGGATAGACGCCTCTTTACTGTGGGTATCGGCAGTGCACCAAACAGCTATTTTATGCGCAAGTCTGCCAGCTTCGGGCGTGGCACCTTTACCTATATTGGTGACAGTGGAGAGGTGGCCGAGAAGATGAACACTCTCTTTACCAAGATGGAGCAGGCGGTTATGACCGATATAGAGGTCAGGCTTGAGGGGGTGGAGGGTGAGGTGGTGCAGATGCTGCCAGAGAAGATACCTGATCTCTATCGTGGCGAGCCGGTGGTGATCTCAATGAAGATGAGACAGATACCAACCAAGGCGGTGTTGAGCGGAACCCTCAATGGCAGGGAGTGGAGAAGTGAGGTCTCCCTTGCTGGTGGTGCAGAACAGGCTGGCCTGGGGGTGTTGTTTGGCAGGGGGATGATTGAGTCGTGGATGGATAAGAGGGTGGTGGGTGCGGATGAGGTGGATGTGCGTAATGCAATTATCCACCTGGCCTATCGTTACCATCTGGTCAGCAAGTACACCAGTCTGGTAGCAGTAGATATGACCCCTACAGATAAGCTGCGTGAGCTTGAGCAGAATGAGGTGAGGATGAAACATAGCCTCTCATCCCTGAAGCTGGCAAAAACCGCAACTAGCTCAGAGATGCAGATGGCTGGTGGGGCGATGCTGTTGCTGCTCTCTCTTCTGCTGTTCCGCAGAAGAGCTGTGGTGGGGTAAGAGAAGATATGAGGATCCGTACTGTTGTGGCAGTTATCTCTATGGTAGTTGGTGGAGCAATGTTTGGGAGCGGTCTCTGGATTCAGGCCAAGGCGATTGTGGCACAGGGGCTACTGGAGTTTGCCTGGAGTCAGACGGTTGTATCAGGCAGGCCATTCAAGCCGTGGCCGTGGGCTGATCACTGGCCAGTGGCACGTCTGATATTTCCATCGCAGGATAAGGAGTACATAGTGTTGAGGGGGGATAGCGGCTCCTCCCTGGCCTTTGCCCCAGGATGGAATCTGCAGAGCGCTGCCCCCGGTGACAGTGGGGTTACGATGATAAGTGCCCACAGGGATACCCACTTCAGGGTTCTTGAGGGGGTAGAGGTTGGGGAGAGGATAACCTTGATCAACAGTAGGGGGAGAGGTGATCTCTACCGTGTGGTATCACTGGATGTGGTTGATTCCAGAGATGGCCAGATATTTAGTGATGATCGTTTCAGCCAGCTTTTGCTGGTTACCTGCTACCCATTTGATGCACTGGTTTCAGGTGGCCCATTACGTTATGTTGT
>CAYQBY010000009.1:3666-50394 GCA_964415865.1 uncultured Piscirickettsiaceae bacterium
TTACCTGCTACCCATTTGATGCACTGGTTTCAGGTGGCCCATTACGTTATGTTGTGAGGGCTGAGCACGTGATTTGAGGAGTGCTTAAAAAATAGGCAGTTCGCTTCTGGCTGAAAATAGTCTGGTATCTCTGTCTGAGATTATGGTTATCTACAACTTTATCCACAGGTTGTGTGGAGAAGCCTGTTTCTTTTCAAAGATCCATGGGATTACAAAATTGATCAAGAAAGCAATTTATAAAGTGTTTATAACTTGCTGTTTTGTCATGGAGGAGTCAAATAGCTAATAAAAAAGCTCAACCTTTTTCTAACTTCTTGATTTGTCGTAAAACAACCATTTTTTGCTTGATATCAACAATCAGGTTTTACTAATATCCACAGTTACAGATGAATACTGAAATGAGTAGTGAGTGGTCTCTTTACCTGCTGGAGTGTGAGAATGGTTACCTGTATGCAGGTATTTCTACCAATGTAGAGCGTCGTTTTCTGCAGCACCAGTCAGGCAAGGGGGCGAAATTCACCAGAATCAACATGCCTGTCCGGATTTTGGGGCAGAAGAGCTTTTCTGGGCGTAGTGAGGCATCGGTGGCGGAGATTGCACTGAAGCGGTTATCTCGACAGCAGAAACTTGATTGGGCAGCAGACAATCCCGGCTGAATTCAGTGGTTTCCCTAACCCCATATTTGTTATGATTGGCCGGTTCAATTAATGGTCGACCGCATTGGTCCTCTCGCAATGATATGTTGTGAACCCCGTCAGGCCCGGAAGGGAGCAGCGGCAGCAGCGGACTCATGTGCCGGGGTGTGGCTGGTGCGGGAGGCCGCTCTATTTTTCAGCAGAGAGAATGGGTTTTAGTCGGTAACAGAATGTCATATCAGGTTCTTGCTCGTAAATGGCGCCCCCGCAACTTCAGTCAGATGGTGGGGCAGGAGCATGTATTGCAGGCGCTTATCAATGCGCTGGACCGTGATCAGCTGCACCATGCTTATCTCTTTACCGGTACTCGCGGGGTGGGTAAGACCACCATTGCCAGGATCTTTGCAAAATCACTGAATTGTGAGACCAATGGGGTTACCTCAACACCGTGTGGTGAGTGTGATGCCTGTCGTGAGATTGATGAGGGACGGTTTGTTGATCTGATTGAGGTCGATGCGGCATCTCGTACCAAGGTGGATGAGACTCGTGAGTTGCTGGATAACGTCCAGTATATGCCGACTAAGGGTCGCTACAAGGTCTACCTGATCGATGAGGTCCACATGTTCTCCAACCATAGCTTCAACGCTCTGTTGAAGACGCTGGAGGAGCCGCCACCACACGTCAAGTTTCTGTTGGCGACGACTGATCCACAGAAGCTGCCGGTTACTATTCGTTCACGCTGTCTGCAGTTCAACCTGAAGCGTATCTCCGAGGAGAGGATTGAGTCTTATCTTGCTGAGTTGATGGATAAGGAGAGTGTGGCGATGGAGGGTGCGGCACTGGCACCAATTGCCAGGGCAGCCGAAGGGAGTATGCGTGATGCTTTGAGTCTGCTTGACCAGGCGATCGCCTTTGGCGGAGGGACTCTGCGTGAGGCTGAGGTGGCTACCATGCTGGGTACCATTGAGCATCGTCAGTTATTAAGGATTGTTGAAGCTCTCTCCGGTAATGATGGAGAGATGTTGCTGCAGCAGGTAGAGGAGCTGGCCGAACAGGCTGTAGATTTTACTGCTGTGCTTGTTGAGTTAATTGCTCAGCTGCATCAGATGGCATTGATACAGATGGTTCCAAGTGTGGCAACAGATCGTGGTGTTGATGCTGAGTGGGTGGAGTTGGCCAACCAGGTTTCACCTGAGGATCTACAACTCTTTTATCAGATTGCTCTCACGGGTCGCAAGGATATGCCGATGGCAGCCAACCCTCGCAGTGGTCTGGAGATGGTGCTGCTGCGGATGCTGGCGTTTCGTCCGGCCACAGGAGCTGCAGGAGGAGGGGATGTGGCTGGTGGCAAGTCACAGCAGTCCGCTGTTACAAAAGGTTCGGCAAAAGGGCAGAGTTCCGTGAAAGCTACTGTTCCAGCTGCAACTACAGCAGAAGTGGCAGTTAGAGATACGGCTCCAGCTGCAGAGGAGACGCAGCCAGCTATTGCTCTCTCGGCCGATGGGTGGGAGCAGGTTGTCAAGGATATTGGGGTTAAGGGTGCGGCAGGCCAGCTTGTCAGGAATAGTCTGTTCAAGGAGCAGGTTGGGGGCAAGATTGTGCTCGAGATCCCAGAGAGGAGCGAGATGTTTCTGAATGATGAGAGAAGAGAGCAGATCCGGTCTGCACTGTCTCTCTACATGAAGAGCGATATCAGGCTATCTATCAATGTGAACAGCGGTGATTTGACTGATACGCCAGCCATGCGTGCGGAGCAGAGAGAGGAGTTTGCCCGTTCCGAGGCTGCCGAGGTGATACAGCAGGATGAGGATTTCCAGTCATTGCAGTCTGTATTTGATGGATCAATCGTCGAGGACTCAATTAGACCTGTTACAAATTAGTTTATGTATTAGTTGATGTTGTTTATTTAACTTGTTGGAAAATATACGGAGTATTAAATGAAAGGTGGTCTTGGTGGGCTAATGAAGCAGGCCCAAAAAATGCAGGAGGATATGCAGAAGGCGCAGGATGAGTTGGCCTCCAAGGAGGTAGAGGGGCAGTCTGGGGGTGGTCTGGTAAAGGTCACAATGACTGGTCGTCATGAGGTGCGTCGAGTAATAATTGATGACTCTCTGGTTGGGGATGACAAGGATATGTTGGAGGATCTGGTGGCAGCTGCAGTAAATGATGCTGTGCACAAGGTTGAGGACAATAGTCGTGACATGATGTCCGGAATGACTGCCGGGATGAATCTGCCCGCAGGCATGAAGCTGCCGTTCTGATTCAAATCTTCTTTAACGGATCTCTCTCTTCTATTTTATGTCTCTGATTGATGAGCTGATCGATTCACTACGCTGCCTGCCTGGTGTTGGCCCAAAGTCTGCACAGCGTATGGCGTACCATCTGCTGGAGCGTGATCGTGATGGGGGCCGCAGGATTGCACACGCCATCTCGGAGGCAGTTGAACGTGTAGGGCGCTGTCGAAGTTGCCGAACCCTGAGTGAGACTGAGATCTGTGCCCAATGCTCTGATCCCAGGCGTGACGATTCACTGCTCTGCATTGTTGAGAGTCCAATGGATGTATTGGCTCTGGAGCAGAGTGCCAGTTATCGTGGGCGTTACTTTGTGTTGATGGGGCATCTCTCTCCACTAGACGGGATAGGGCCGGAGGAGTTAGGGCTGGATATCCTGGAGAGGCGTCTTGCCTCAGGCGAGGTCAAGGAGGTTGTTCTTGCGACCAATACAACGGTTGAGGGGGAGGCGACAGCTCACTTTATAAGCGAGATGGCTCGATCCAAAGGGATCCGTTCAACCCGTATTGCACACGGTATTCCATTAGGTGGTGAGCTCGAGTATGTCGATAGTGGCACTCTTGGTCATGCCATGGCTGGACGCCAGGAGTACTGATTACTGTTCGCTGTTGATTAGCTGACGGTAGTTTTCCACTCTTCCTGCAGAGAGCTCTCCAGCGGCTACCGCCTCGCTAATTGCACATCCCGGTTCACTTAGATGGCGACAGTTGCTGAAACGACATCTGCCTGCATACTTATCAAACTCCCTGAAGCCGTTGCGGATGGTCTCTTCGTTTAGGTCCCAGATCCCGAACTCTCTTATTCCGGGGGAGTCGATAAGGCTGCCTCCACTGCTGAGTTGATAGAGGGTAGATACGCTGGTGGTGTGCTTTCCCTTGCTTATGCCTGCCGAGAGTGCACCGATGGCAATCTCCTGGTCAGGAAGAAGTTGTTTGATGATTGATGATTTGCCGGCCCCTGATGGCCCCACCAGAACACTGCTTTTGTCAGTCAGCTGTTGTTGTAGTGACTCAATACCATTACTGGTTTTTGTGCTGGTCCAGAGTATCTGAATCTCGAGGTTTCTGTAGTGGAGAAGTTTCTCCTCTAGCTCTTGTCTGCTCTCTGGTGTGAGCAGGTCGACCTTGTTTATTACGATGATTGAGGAGATGTTGGTTGATTCTGCAGCAACCAGAATGTGGTCAATCTGCAGGAGGTCAACACCCGGCTCAGGTGCGGTAACAATAATTATCTGGTCAACATTGGCTGCTATCGGTTTTTTGCGCTGGTTGAATGGGTCTGGGCGTGTCAGCAGGCTTTTGCGTTCTTCGAGAGAGGTTATAACCCCTTCATCATCTCCTGTTGGCTCCCACAAAATGAGGTCACCAACAGCCAGTGGAGGCAGTTTCTTGCGTTGGGCACAGCGGACAGTATTGAGTTTTTGGGTGTCACTGTATCTGGTAGCGACAATCAGGCGATCCCCCTGGCGGGTGATGATCTGCCCGGGGTTGGACATGCTATTTGATGTGATAGAAGGCCTTGTTCATGTATTCGACAACATCATCCTGATCCTCGGGAAACCAATCCGCTCCAGCTCCAGTCATGGTAATGCACATGCTTACCTGACGCTTCAGGTCAAAGAGGGTCTTTAATTTTGTATCCTCTTTCATGTAGGTTTCGGTACCGTGGCAGCGCATACACTCGGCATCATGTAGCTCTTGGCCATTTTCTGTATCGGCTGTTCCTGCTGTTGGCAGTAACAGGGTGAATAGAAGGGCTGAGAGTAGCTGTGCTGTTTTTACCATTTTTGAGCTTTCATCCATATTTGTAATATTTCGTTATGTGACCATTCTAACCTTCTAACCGCTCTTTTCAAGGTGCGCGATTCTTACCGGTGCCGGGGGGTGTGAATCATGGTATGCCGAATAGAGGTGATCAGGAGTTACCGTAGAGGCATTCTCTCTATAGAGGGCAACAAGTGCACTGGTCAGAGCGCTTGCCTCGGCATGTTCGGCAGCAAAATCGTCCGCCTCAAACTCGTGCTTTCTGGAGTAGGCAGCCATTATTGGTGATATCCAGAACGAGAATGCAGGTGATGCCATCATGAAGAGCATCAGTGCAGCATGACTGGATTTAGTGGTCATCCCCAGCCCTTGATAGAACCAACCTTGTTCGATCAGCCACCCCAGGATTGCCAGGGCAACAAGCGAGATGGTGGCAGTCAGGATTAGTCGTTTCTTGATATGGCCATTTTTGAAGTGGCCAAGCTCATGGGCAAGTACAGCCAAAATCTCTTCGTGACTGAGGGTCTCCAGCAGGGTGTCGAAGAATACAATCCTTCTTTTTTTGCCTAGTCCGGTGAAGTAGGCATTGCCATGTCCGGAGCGTTTTGAACCATCCATGACAAAGATGCCATCACAGTCAAAACCTGCTGCCTGCAGGAGCTTCTCGATCTTCTCTGTCAGCTCCTCGTTTTCCAGCGGGGTGAATTTATTGAAGATGGGGGCAAGAAATGTCGGCCAGGCCCAGATCATGAGCAGGGTGAACCCCATCCATACAGCCCACACCTTGAGCCACCAGAGTGGATCTGCCGCACTCATTAACCAGAGGATAAGCATCAGTAGTGGGACCCCAATCAGCAGGGAGAGTATCAGCTGCTTGATGATGTCGGTTATGTAGGTTGAGACTGTGGTGCGATTAAAGCCGAAGTCCGCCTCCAGGGAGAATGTGTTGTAGATGGAGAATGGCATTCCCAGGATACTGCTGATTATGGTGAAGGAGAGCATAACGCCAACACCAAGGTAGAGCAGCTCCATCTCGAACCCTCGCCAGATCTGGTCAATCCACTCAAGGCCACCACCAACGGTCCAGCCAATTAGTAGTATGGTTCCGTAGATCTGTTCAATCTGCCCCAGCCTCTGTTTGGCCGTGGTGTAGTCAGCTGCTTTCTGATGCTCTTCAAGAGTCAGTGTATCTGTGAAGTGGGATGGTACAGCGCCACGGTTTCTCTGCACTGATGCAACCTGTCTGCTGGATAGCCACCACTCAATTAGCAGATGAACTGCAACCATGAGCAGAAACAGGGCGGTAAAAAGTTGTGCGGTTTCCAAATTGGTTCCTTGGTCTGTTTGGTACAATCGGCCTATTATAGAGAGGAAAGCGTGAGTAAGGAATATGGAAGAGAATCTAATCTGGGTTGATCTTGAAATGACTGGGTTGTTGCCGGAGAGTGACACCATCATAGAGATAGCCACTATCGTAACTGACAAGCATCTGGAAATTCTGGCTGAGGGGCCGGTATTTGCTATCACCCAGACGGAAGAGAAGATTTCCGGAATGGATGAGTGGAATACCAAAACTCATGGTGAGTCTGGATTGATTCGCAGAATTCGAGAGGAGGGGGTTGCGATGAGAGAGGCCGAGCTCAAGACCCTGGAGTTTGTGCGCAAATATACAGTTGAGGGGAAGTCACCGATGTGTGGCAACAGTATCTGTCAGGATCGCCGTTTTATGGCAAGAGAGATGCCGGAGTTGATGAGCTATTTCCACTATCGCAATCTCGATGTCAGTACACTTAAGGAGTTGGCGCAACGTTGGAGACCGGAGTTGCTGGAGCAGTTCACCAAGAGTGGGGCACATACTGCACTGGCTGATATTCAGGAGTCTATCGAGGAGATGAAGTTTTATCGTCAGAACTTTATTTCCGGGGTCTGATCAGTTTGTTGCTCAAGTGCCCAGATAACGTGCTCTCTTACCGTCTCTGAGGAGTGGTCAAGTTTCCCTTTTAGTGCCAGCAATACTTTTTTATCTATTTCACAATTTCCGAGGGCGACTGCAATGTTGCGCAGCCACTGCTCGTGCCCTATGCGGCGGATTGGTGACCCCTCCATCCTCTTGAGAAATCTCTCTTTACTCCAGCTGAAGAGCTCAAGCAATTCTGGTGCATCAAGGTTGTGGCGGATTTTAAAGTCTGGTTCGCTGCTTGTTGAGGCGAAGCGGTTCCATGGGCAGATAAGCTGACAGTCATCACAGCCATATATTCTGTTGCCGATAGCCTTACGAAACTCCACCGGTATTGACCCCTTGAGCTCGATTGTGAGGTAGGAGATGCAACGCCGTGCATCGAGCTGGTAGGGATCAACAATGGCCTGGGTTGGGCAGATGGTGATGCATTTGCTGCAATCGCCGCAGTGGTTGGTGGCGGCACTGTCGGGCTTAAGTTCGAGATCGGTATATATCTCTCCGAGAAAAAACCACGAGCCACTTTTTTCGTGGATGATGTTGGTGTGTTTGCCGATCCATCCAATGCCACTGTTCTCGGCTATTCCTCGCTCCAGAACAGGGCCACTGTCAACGAATACCCGGTGTCCAAAGGGGCCAATGGCCTCACTTATTCTTTTCGCCAGCTTCGCCAAGCGATTGCGCATCACCTTGTGGTAGTCGCGTCCAAGCGCATAGCGGGAGATAAAACCCTGATCGCACCTGTTTATGGTCTCCCAAGAGTCGGCAGCATCTGGCGGCAGGTAGTTCATACGGAATGAGAGCAGGGAGAGGGTGCCGGGAATCAACTCCTCTGGATGGCTCCGTTTACTGCCGTGACGCACCATGTATTCCATCTCGCCATGAAAACCCTGAGCTGTCCACTGCTCTAGTGCCTGTTCATGAGCATGAAGATCACGATGGGTTACCCCAAACCCCTGAAAACCGAGTTCGATCGCCCACTGTTGAATCTCGTTTTTTAGTTGATTGGGATTCATATAGAGTTAGTATAATGCGCTGCGATGATTCTTGAAATTCCAGATGAACAACAGATGGAGCAGTTTGGTGCAGCCTTTGCCGCGCTGATTAAGCCGCCTGCACTACTGTTTTTGCAGGGAGATCTGGGAATGGGGAAGACTACCTTCTCCAGAGGCTTTATCAGGGAGCTGGGCCACAAGGGAAATGTGAAGAGTCCAACTTATACGATTGTGGAGCCATACAAGCTGGATGGCGGTGATATCTACCACTTTGATCTCTACCGCCTATGTGACCCTGAAGAGTTGGAGTTGATGGGGATAAGAGATTATCTGGATGACTCCATTCTTCTTGTTGAGTGGCCTGATCGTGGAGCCAATATTCTGCCGGACCCGGATTTTTCGATTGCATTGGAAGAGTCTGGAACTGGTCGACGAGCTCTGTGTAAAGGTGATTCGTTATTGCTGAATGCTGTTAGTGAACGTTTTGCCAAGATGGTGTCTGAGTGATGGATAGGCGCGATTTTTTACAGATTGCCGGCACCTTGCCTCTGCTGGGGGCAGTTCCAGTGGCTGCCAGTGATATAACATCGATTTTTGGAATTCGTCTCTGGCCTGCACCAGATCACACCAGGATAGTGCTTGATCTGGATCAGGGTGTTGAATACAAGTTGAGCAAGAGTGGAAATCCAGGCAAGGTGATTCTCAAACTGGAGCGGGCACAACCGGTTCTCTCCCTGGATGCTGTGGTCAAGGATGATCCCAGGCTGAAATCAGTTAAGACCTGGTCGGCCAAGAAGGGAGAGCAGTTTGTGGTCGAGTTTGTGCTGTTAAGAGGGGTGGAGGCACGCTCTTTTGTGTTGCCGCCCAATGAGAGTTATGGCCACAGGCTGGTGCTTGATCTCCATAATCTTGAGGGAAAGAGTCCGGTTGCTTCGATTGGTAAACAGAAATTGGGAGGTAGAAAGAGGCTGACAATTGCAATTGATGCTGGACATGGGGGCGAAGATCCCGGTGCCGTTGGTCATAAGGGAACAAAAGAGAAGATGATTGTATTGGGTGTTGCTCGCCGTCTCGAGAAACTTATCAGTAAAGAGAGCGGTATGCGTGCTGTGATGATTCGCAAGGGAGACTATTACGTAAGTTTGGGAGGGCGTATCCGCAAGGCCAGGAAGAGTAGCGCTGATCTGTTGATCTCGATCCATGCTGATGGTTTCAAGAAAAGATCAGCTCATGGGGCGTCGGTCTTTGTGCTTTCGGATAAGCGGGCATCATCAGAGATGGCAAAGTGGTTGGCAAGGCGTGAGAATAGATCGGATCGGATTGGTGGGGTAGATAAAAGGCGTGAGTCACGTGGTTTGGAGTATGCGCTGAGAGATATGAAGCGTGGTGCCAACCAGAAGATTAGTGTGGATCTTGCGGGAATCGTATTGAAAGAGTTGAAGAAAATTGGAGACCTTCATGGTAACAGGGTGCACAAGGCAAGCTTCGCTGTGTTGAAAGCGCCTGATTTTCCGTCAATGCTGGTAGAGACCGGATTTATTACCAACCCCAGAGAGGAGAGGTTATTGCGTACAGCAGCACATCAGCAGAAATTGGCTAATGCAATGATGAAGGCAGTGCGACAGTTTGCTGCAAAGTACCCATCTCTGGGGGCGTCATCTGTTTCAGCAGACAAGAGAACGCCATCAATCAAAAGTAGGGAGTATCGGGTCAAAAAGGGGGATACGCTCAGCGCTATCTCCAGAAAGAGTGGCATCTCGCTGGGTAATATACGCAAGCTTAATCCCGGGTTGAGTGATATGTTGAGGGTTGGGCAGAAGATCAGAATCCAGTAGTCATGATGCGACGAATCCAGAAACTCTCTACTCAATTGTCAAACCAGATCGCGGCTGGCGAAGTGGTTGAGCGCCCTGCGTCGGTTCTTAAGGAGCTGCTGGAGAACAGTATTGATGCGGCAGCAACCCGTATCTGGATTGATGTCGAGGAGGGTGGACAGAAGCTGATTCGGGTTAGGGATAACGGGGCAGGTATTGTGCAGGAGGATCTTGTGCTGGCGCTTGATCGTCATGCAACCAGCAAGCTTGGTAGTGTTGAGGAGCTTGGAAGGATTAGCACACTGGGCTTTAGGGGGGAGGCACTTCCCAGTATTGCGTCAGTCTCTCGTCTGCAGCTGGTCTCTCATACTGATGAGGATTCTCAGGGATGGAGAGTGTCGTGCGATGGTGGATTGGAGTTACAGCCTCCACGGCCTGATCCACATCCACAGGGAACCACCGTAGAGGTAAGGGATCTATTTTTTAATACTCCGGCACGCAAGAAATTTATGCGCACCGAGAAGACAGAGTTTCGCCATATAGAGGATGTGGTTAGACGTATGGTACTGGCTCATCCAGAGATCATGCTGGTCCTGAAGCACAATGGGCGAGTGGTACGGGAGTATCCATCTGGTGGTGGTCAGGATGAGTGGGAGCGTCGCATTCAGGCTGTATTGGGCGGAGATTTTGTTGGTCATGCACTCTATCTTGAGAGTGCGGTGGATGGTATGGCGCTCAAGGGGTGGGTGGCACAGCCGGCTGCCTCTCGTAGTCAGCCTGATCAGCAGTTCTTTTTTGTTAATGGAAGAATGATCAAGGATCGTGTGGTTGTCCATGCAGTGCGTCAGGCCTATCAGGATGTACTGTTTCATGGCCGTCATCCTGCTTATCTCCTCTTTCTTGAGATGGATCCGGAGATGGTGGATGTTAATGTTCATCCTACCAAGCATGAGGTGCGCTTTAGAGAGAGCAGGCAGGTACATAGTTTCCTCTTCAAGACAATCAGAGACGCCCTGGCAGCAGATCGACCTGGTCCGGTTGAGATGGTTGATAGTGGTGATGAGGTGGTGGATCGTGAAACTGGGGAGTTGCAGCCACGATCCGAAGTAGAGCAGTCAGATCGTTGGGTTGAAATGCCAAGAGTTGAGAACAGATCTCTCGATTTGCGTTTTGCCAGTGCAGGTCGTGGCAGCTCGATTGGGGAGCGTTCTGCACCGGACTATCAGCTGGGAGAAAAAAATTCTGGAGAGTATCCGTTGGGCCATGCTGTAGCGCAGATTCATGGTATCTATATTCTTGCCGAGAATGGTGATGGGTTGGTGTTGGTTGATATGCATGCAGCACACGAGCGTATTACTTATGAGAGATTGAAACAGGCTATTGTTGATTCCGGTGTACGTACCCAAAGATTACTGGTGCCGGTAACTCTGTCGGTAAACGAGAGAGAGGCCGAGATTGTAGAGCAACAGCAATCCCTGTTCAGCAAGCTTGGGCTTGAGGTTGGGTTGAGTGGTCCTCTCTCTGTTGTGGTTCGTGAGGTTCCACTGCTGCTGGTTAATGGAGATGTGGAGCAGTTGGTACGGGATCTGCTGGCTGATCTGGCTGAGCATGACAGTAGTGCCATGGTGGGGGAGAGAATAAACGAGGTGCTGGCAACCATTGCCTGTCATGGCTCTGTACGCGCCGGGAGGCAGTTGACCATTCCGGAGATGGATGGGTTGCTGAGAGATATGGAGCAGACCGAGAGAAGTGGCCAATGCAACCATGGTAGACCAACCTGGCGTCAATTAACGCTGGATGAGCTTGATAGGCTCTTTCTACGTGGACAGTAGTTCGGCCTCTTCAGCTGAGCCGTTGGTTTTTCTGGCCGGGCCAACAGCTGCTGGTAAAACAGACCTGGCTGTCGAGTTGGTGGAGAATTACCCGTTCGAGATCATCAGTGTCGACTCCGCTCTGGTCTACAGAGGAATGGATATAGGTACAGCCAAGCCGGACAGGGAAATATTGGAGCGTGCTCCACATCGTCTGATTGATATTGTCGACCCTGCAGAACCATATTCTGTGGCCCGTTTCAGGGATGATGCCATGCTAGAGATAGAGAAGATCAGGGCAAACGGCAATATTCCCCTGTTGGTGGGTGGCACAATGCTCTATTTCAGGGCTCTTCAGTTTGGTCTCTCTGTGCTGCCAGAGTCTGAATCTTCAGTGCGTATTGATATAGAAAAAGAGATAAAAGACAAAGGGATAGAGAATATACATAATCAGCTTTCTGAGATTGATCCGGTTGCGGCAGAGCGTATCAACAGAAATGATCCACAACGCATTATCCGTGCTCTTGAGGTTTACAGGATAAGTGGAGTACCCATGAGTGAACTACAGCGGCAGGAGCAGAGAGAGGGGCTGAATCCGGAATCTCTGTTAATGGTTGCAATATCTCCTGATGACCGTGCGCTTCTGCACCAGAGAATTGAGCAACGGCTATCTATTATGATGAAGTCTGGATTTATTGAAGAGGTAGAGGGGCTGAAAAAACGGGGAGATCTCTCTCTTAATACTCCATCCATGCGCTCAGTAGGTTATAGACAGGTGTGGGAGTACCTTGATGGTGCTATGGATCGGGAGGAGATGCTCTATAGAGCAGTTGTGGCGACGCGACAACTGGCCAAGCGCCAACTTACATGGCTACGAAACTGGCCGACAGAGATCAAGTGGATGGAGCCTGGTGGTGATGGAATGGCAGAACACATATTCAATAATATCCGCAACAAGTGATTTTTCTTTCACATATTTTTTGGTACACTGAACGATCGGATTATAAAAACAATAAGAAAGGTGTAGAAAATGAGCAAGAAAGGCCAACAGTTACAGGAACCATTCCTCAATGCCCTTCGCAAGGAGAAGATACCTGTATCCATTTTTTTGGTTAATGGAATCAAGTTGCAGGGACAGATTGACTCCTTTGATCAGTTTGTCATATTGCTCAAGAGTGCAGTGAGCCAGATGGTTTACAAGCATGCTGTTTCTACAATTGTCCCTTCCAGACCAATAAGCATCGATTACGAGGAAGAAGAGTAATCTCTTTATAACGTTTGGCTCAGTTTTTTGAACGCCATCAGGGTGGTGATCGTGCCCTGTTGGTTCATCTTGATCTGCATGAAGTAAATCCATACGAGATTGTCGAGGAGTTTGAGCTTCTGGCCGATTCTGCTGGTGCAGAGATTATTCATACCATCGTAGTAAAACGAAATTCCATTGATTCCAAATATTTTATCGGCAGTGGCAAGGCTGAGGAGATAAAGGGGGTTGTTGCTGCTGAGGATGTTGATATGGTGATATTCAACCATGCACTGGCCCCGGCTCAGGAACGTAATCTGGAAGAGCTGTTTCAGTGTCGTGTGCTGGATCGTACAACACTTATCCTGGATATTTTTGCCCAGCGGGCCCGTTCCCATGAGGGAAAATTGCAGGTTGAGCTGGCTCAATTGCGTCATCTCTCAACCAGATTGATTAGAGGATGGACTCATCTGGAGCGGCAGAAAGGTGGTATTGGTCTGCGTGGTCCTGGTGAGACCCAGTTGGAGAGTGATCGTCGAATGATTGCCCAGCGTATAAAGCAGATCACTAAACGGTTGGAGAAGGTGGATGCTACTCGTTCACTGGGGCGTCGCTCAAGGAAACGGGCAACAGTCCCTACAATCTCCTTGGTTGGTTATACCAATGCAGGCAAATCGACTCTTTTCAACCATCTCACAGATGAGAATATATATGTTGCAGATCAGCTGTTCGCAACACTTGACCCAACCCTGCGTAGCATCAAACTGCCAGGGGGAATGAAAGTAGTATTTGCGGATACAGTAGGGTTTATCAGGGATTTGCCGCATGACCTGGTTAAGGCATTTCGTTCGACTCTGGTTGAAACCTGTGAGGCTGATCTGCTGCTACATGTTATTGATACGGTGCATGAGGATCGCCAGGACCATATTGGACAGGTTAATGAGGTGCTTTCAGAGATAGGTGCAGATCAGGTGCCACAATTGGAGGTCTACAATAAAATTGATCTTGCTGACTCGCTGGGTCCTCGGGTGGATCGAAATGCAGAAGGAGAGGTGATCCGGATCTGGATATCTGCCAAAACTGGTGAGGGAGTAGATCTTTTGCTGGATATTCTGACCGAACGCTTCTGTGGAGAGTCAATTTGTGGCACTGTTCTGCTGGATTCTCATGAGGGAAAACTGCATGCAAATCTGCACCAAGAGGGCGGTGTTGTTTCGGAATCGTTTCTTGATGACGGTGGATGGAAGATGAAGGTTGAACTCCCACGCAAAACACTGGATCATCTACAGCTTCTTGAAAGAGTTAGTAACAACCAATAACAGTAAATTCAGGGTAACCCTACCAGGGAAACAGAGCGGGCAAATGCTTGCAGTTAGATAAGGATATTACATGAAGGATAAAGTGATACAGGATCAACCTGTAACAGCAGGAAAGACAGAGATGGGATGGGAAGATGATTCCGGTCGTAAACGGCCAGGGAACAATGACCCGTGGGGAGGCGGCAAGAAAAGCCAGCAACCACCAGACCTCGATGAGGTGATAAAGAAACTGCAGGGATCACTCTCCCAGATTTTTGGAGGCAAGGGGTCAGGTGGAGGTGGTACCTCATCTTCAGGCAAGAGTGGTGGTGGAAGCCCGGTAGGGGTAGGAACCATAGTTGGTGTATTGGTAGCAATCTGGATGTTGTCTGGTATCTATATTGTTGATCCGGCAGAACGCGGGGTTGAACTCTACTTTGGAAAATATTTCACCAGTACGATGCCTGGCCCACATTGGGTTCCACCATACCCAATTGCCAAAGTTGAGATAGTCAACGTTGAGGAGATTCGTAATATCGAGATTGGTTACCGCTCTCGGGGTGGCACCCAATCGGTTGGTTCGGTTCCTCGTGAGTCCCTGATGTTGACCAAGGATGAGAATATTATTGATATCAAGTTTGCGGTCCAGTATCGGGTAAAGGATGCAAAGAACTATCTGTTCAGTGTTCTAAATCCTGATGTAACACTGCGTCAGGCGACAGAGAGTGCGGTACGTGATGTTATCGGCAAGAGCAATATGGATTATGTATTGACTGATGGGCGTGCTGATATCGCCTCTCGTTCCCGTGACCTGATCCAAGAGATTGCAAACCGCTACAATACTGGTCTGGAGGTGACAACGGTCAACATGCAGGATGCCCAACCACCCGATCAGGTGCAGGGATCTTTTGCAGATGTGGTCAAAGCCCGAGAGGACAAACAGCGTCTTATCAATGAGTCAGAGGCCTATAGTAACGATCTTATCCCTAGGGCTCGTGGTGCATCAGCTCGAATTATGGCGGAGGCAGAGGCTTATCGTGCAAAGGTTGTTGTAAAAGCAGATGGTGAGTCCTCACGTTTCAACCAGATTCTTGCAGAGTACAAGAAGGCACCAGAGGTTACGCGCAAGAGATTATATATAGACTCCATGGAGGCAGTTCTCTCTCGCTCCAGCAAGGTTATGGTTGATGTGGATGGTGGTAACAGTCTGCTCTATCTGCCACTGGACAAGATGGTAGAGCGAGGCAGTGCCTCACGCACCTCATCCCAGGGAGGGTCTGTAGTGAACAAGGTTCGTACAACCCGTGATAGTGGCGGATCATCTTCGCGCCCCGATCAGCGTAGCAGAGGACGATAACCATGAATGGAATAAAAATAGTTTTAGGAGTTGTGGTTGTTGCATTGATTACGCTTTCAATGTCGGCCTTTATTGTGGATGAGAGAGAGTTGGCCATCAAGTTTAGGCTTGGACAGATTGCAGAGACAGACTATGCGCCAGGAATCCACTTCCAGATTCCTATCGTGAATAATGTACGCAAGTTTGATAAACGCATTCAGACCCTGGATGCTGACCCTGAGCGTTACCTGACAGTAGAGAAAAAGAATGTGCAGGTTGACTCTTTCGTCAAGTGGCGCATTGGTAATGTTGAGACCTTCTTCAAGTCTGTAGGTGGTGATATATGGGTTGCCAACCAGAGACTCTCACAGGTAGTCAAGGATGGACTTCGTGGTGAGTTTGGTAAGCGCTCGGTACAGGAGGTTATCAGTGGTGAACGTGATGAGATCATGGCTGCCATTACCGAAAGTGCAGGGCTACAGGCCAAGGCGTTCGGAATCGAGGTTGTTGATGTCAGAATCAAGCGTGTTGATCTCCCACAAGAGGTAAGTAATTCGGTATTCCGACGCATGGAGGCAGAGCGTGATCGTATCGCCAAGGAGTTCCGTTCCGAGGGTGCTGAGGCTGCTGAGCGCATTCGTGCAGAGGCTGATCGCCAGAAAACAGTGATTGTTGCCGAAGCCAATCAGAAGGCTGAGAAGATGCGAGGCGAGGGTGATGCCCAGGCAACGGAGACCTATGCCAATGCCTATGGACAAGATCCTGAGTTCTACGCTTTCTATCGTAGTTTGGGGGCTTATGAGAATACCTTTAGCAGTCGAGATGATCTACTGGTGCTGGAACCAGACAGTGAGTTTTTCCAGTACTTTACAGGGAAGGTGGCCAAATAGGTTGTTGCTAGATCATGATCTGGTCTGATCTGTTTGCCGCTCTGGCTCTTGTGTTGGTGATTGAGGGGCTGTTGCCGGCACTGAACCCTGATGGCTGGAGGGATACCATGGGGCGACTTGCAGGGATGGATAGTAGCCAGTTGAGAAAAATGGGGCTGATCAGTATGGTGGTTGGTGCAGGGCTACTTTATCTGCTAAGAGTGGCGTGAAATAAGAGAGAGAGAGAGGAATAGTGATGCGGTCGTTGGAAAACTGGAGATTGCCTGACGGTATTGAGGAGCTGCTACCAGCTGAGGTGGCAGATATTGAGTCTCTGCGTCGCAAGGTTCTGGATCTTTTTCATGGCTGGGGTTACGAGACTGTAATTCCTCCCCTGATCGAATATCTGGAGTCTCTGTTGACCGGGACAGGAAATGATCTGGATCTGCAAACTTTCAAATTAACTGATCAGTTGACTGGAAGAATGATGGGGGTTCGTGCAGACATGACTCCACAGGTTGCACGAATAGATGCTCATCGCCTGAATCGTGAAGGACCGGTGCGCCTCTGTTATCTTGGCTCTGTGCTGCATACACGCCCTGAAATATCCGGTGCGACGAGAAGCCCTATCCAGGTGGGGGCAGAGCTGTATGGTCATGCAGGTATTGAGAGTGACCTGGAGGTCATTCGTCTGATGCTCGAGATGCTTAATCTTGCTGGACAGGAGTCATTGGTTCTCGATCTTGGTCATGTTGGAATTTACCGTAGTTTGGTGGAGCGGGCTGACTTGTCGGCACAAGATGAATTTATGCTGTTTGATGCGTTGCAACGCAAGGCATCTGTTGAGGTTGAAAGCATTGTCAATGGTGTGAAGGATGAGAGTCTAAGGTCTCAGCTACTGGCGTTGAAAGATCTCAATGGTGGAGTTGAGGTCCTTGAAGATGCGAAAAAATTACTTGATCCATCTGCTCATCAGGCAATTGAGACGCTGGAGCTTATTGCAGAGACGGCCTCCAAGCAGCAGTGGAGTATTGAAATGCATTTTGATCTGGCAGAACTGCGTGGTTACGACTATCACACCGGAGTCGTGTTTGCGGCCTATGCCCCGGGAAAGGGTGAGGCTGTTGCCCAGGGCGGACGTTATGACAATGTTGGTGCAGTTTTTGGACGGGCTCGTCCAGCGACCGGTTTCAGCGCAGATATAAAGAATCTCGTTGCATCAAGTGGTAATCGGAATTATCCTCCCTCAGCGATTTTTGCACCTAATAGTGAAGATGGTGCACTCTCTGTCGAGATCGATAATCTGCGTCGCTCCGGTGAGCGGGTCATTGTAGAACTACCAGGGCAGAGTGAGACTGCTGGTGATATGGGTTGTGACCGTCTACTGGTGTTGAATGACGGCAGTTGGACAGTAGAGTCAAGCAAATAGAATTCATGTAATTTAAGAAACAGGTTAGAGAAATAACAAGATGGCAAAGAATGTAGTAATTATCGGGTCTCAATGGGGTGACGAAGGAAAGGGAAAAGTGGTCGACCTTTTGACAGATCGCGCCTCGGCAGTGGTACGTTTTCAGGGTGGACATAATGCTGGGCATACCCTGGTGATTGATGGTGAGACTACAGTTCTACACCTGATTCCGTCTGGAGTTTTGCGTGACAACGTAACCTGTTTTATTGGCAATGGTGTGGTTCTTGCCCCAGATGCGCTGTTGAAGGAGATCAGCATGCTGGAGGAGAGTGGAATTCCAGCAAGAGAGCGCCTGCGCATCAGTGAGGCATGCCCATTGATTCTCCCTTATCACATAGCACTGGATCAGGCACGAGAGATTGCGAGAGGCAAGAAGGCGATTGGTACTACTGGCCGTGGTATTGGTCCAGCCTATGAGGATAAGGTATCTCGTCGCGGCATTCGTCTTGGTGACCTACTTGATGAAAAGCGTTTCAGGGAGCGTCTGCGTGAGGTAATGGAGTATCACAATCATGCACTGGTAAATTATTTTAAGGCGGATCCAGTGGATTATGATGAGGTTCTGGAGAGCTCCTTGGCGATGGCGGAAGATCTGCGCCCCATGACTACAGATGTCACTGAAGAGTTGTTTGCCATTAAGGATGCAGACAAGGGGATATTGTTTGAGGGAGCACAGGGCACGCTGCTTGATATTGATCATGGAACCTACCCTTATGTAACCTCGTCAACTGTAACCGCAGGTGGAGCATCAGCTGGAACAGGTGTTGGCCCACGTTATATGGATTATATTCTGGGTATTACCAAGGCTTACACAACCAGAGTTGGTTCAGGTCCATTCCCCACAGAGCTCTATGATGGAGAGGATCTGTGTGACGATAATGGAAAACATATGGCCGAGAAGGGGCATGAGTTTGGTGCAACTACAGGGCGAGCCCGTCGCTGTGGCTGGTTTGATGCAGTTGCCCTGCGTAGAGCAGTACAGATAAACAGTTTTACCGGTCTCTGCATTACCAAGCTGGATGTACTGGATGGGTTGGAGAGCCTGAAAATATGTACTGGTTACCGTATGGATGGTGAGATCAGAAAGTCACCACCAATTGGTGCAGATGCCTTTGAGGCCTGTGAGCCGGTATATGAGGAGATGGCTGGCTGGAGTGAATCAACTCTGGGAGCACGTGATTATGATGCACTTCCGGCAAATGCAAAGGCCTATCTGAGCCGCCTGGAAGAGCTGTGTGGGGTTCCGGTTGATATTATTTCAACTGGTCCAGATCGTGAAGAGACGATCGTACTTAATCACCCATTTGCCTAACCACCTCCGCTGGAGGTGTTGAGGCATATGTGCTGATCTTTCCATCCTCGTCAACAGTCACCCACAATGGAGCTTGATTGACGTCATAGTCATAGGCAATGTTTTCATCATGGTCGGCATATAGGGGTAGAAGGTTGATGAAGTGTCGTCGACTCAGCTCATAAACATCGTACCAGTAGTTATCAATCTCCTCGTACATGACTATACCAACCAGGTTGAGCTGATCTCTGAGTTTGTCCATCTTCTCGACAGTTACCCAACACTCTTCGCAACCCATAGGGAAGAAATATAGATATACCTGCTGACCCTGCAGATTTTCCATGGCTACGGGTGCTGCAGAGCTAATAAGTGTCCCTTCAAGCTCAGGAGCAGGTTTCGGTGGTGGGTTATCACTACATCCAGTCAGTGAGAGGATAGTAAAAAGAGTTAACAGTATGCGTATCATGGGCGTAAGATACCGCACATTGAATATAAATGGAGAAAAAATATGGTGCCTGGGAGAGGACTTGAACCTCCACGGGGTTGCCCCCACTAGCACCTGAAGCTAGCGCGTCTACCAATTCCGCCACCCAGGCAAGGTGTGGTTGAGCGCGCACTTTACCGACCTGTCAGGTCGGTGTCAATTATCAAGGTAAAGAATCATTGAAAGAAGAGAATAAAAAAACTTATGCAGTTCCCGTAGCCGAAAGGCACGAGATTATGGAGCTGCTCGAATCAAATTATGCACCGCAATCCCTGTCCCAATTAATTGAACAGTTTGGGTATGAGGATGAGGAGCGTCAGGAAGGGTTGCGTCGTCGCCTTATTGCTATGTCACGTGATGGACAGATTGCAAAAAACAGACGTGGTGGATACGGCCTGATTGAACGCATGGATTTGGTGCGCGGACGTGTACAGGGTCATCCTGATGGTTTTGGCTTCCTGATTCCGGATGATGGCGGTGAGGATGTGTTTATCCATGCTAAACAGATGCGCTCCGTGATGCACGGAGATCGTTTATTGGTATCCATTGTTGGGGTGAATAGGCGTGGTAAGCGTGAGGGACAGGTTACTGAAATACTGGAACGGGGAACCCAGCAGGTGGTTGGTCGTTTCTTTCTTGAGCGTGGTGTCGGAACAGTGGTGCCAAGCAATAAACATATCACCCACGATATTCTGATACCTGCTGAACTGCAGGCCGGTGCAAAGAGTGATCAAATAGTTTTGGTTGAGCTCATTGAGCAGCCATCAAAACGCAGGGGGCCAATTGGCAGGGTGGCTGAGGTTCTGGGTGACCATATGGCGCCAGGCATGGAGATTGATATTGCAATACGTGCCTTCGAGATTCCGCATCTATGGCCTGATGCAGTAGATAGACAGGCTGCATCCATTCCGATAGAAGTTCCGGAAGAGGCAAAGAAGGGAAGAAAGGATTTTCGTAACACCCCATTAGTCACTATTGATGGTGAGGATGCCCGTGATTTTGATGATGCGGTCTACTGCAGCCGCACTCCAAAAGGGTGGCGCCTGTTGGTTGCCATTGCCGATGTCTCTCACTATGTGGAGCCTGATAGTGCACTGGATCGTGAGGCGATTGTTCGTGGTAATTCAGTCTATTTTCCTGGTCATGTGGTGCCGATGTTGCCAGAGTCGTTATCCAATGGACTCTGCTCACTGAACCCTGATGTGGATCGACTCTGTATGGTCTGTGAGATGCAGATCAATGAGTCCGGTCAGGTAACAAGTTCACGATTCCATAAGGGAGTAATGCGTTCGGCAGCACGGATGATCTACAACCAGGTGGGAGATGCGCTGGACGGCAAGATGGATGCGTTGCCACCGATTTATAAAAAATATCTTCCTGAGCTGCAGGAGTTGCATGCACTTTATGAGGTATTGAGGGCGTCACGCACAGTCCGTGGCGCCATTGATTTTGATACGGTGGAGACACAGATCAAGTTTGGTGAGGGCAAGAAAATTGACTGTATTGTGCCTACCATTCGTAACGATGCGCACAAGATGATTGAGGAGTTCATGATTGCTGCCAATGTATGTGCTGCACGTTATCTGAAGCGCAACAAGATTCCAACACTCTACCGGGTTCACGAGCAGCCCGGGTCTGACAGGCTGGATGAGGTTCGTCTTTTTCTGCGAGAGTTTGGCCTTACCCTGGCTGGTGGTGACCACCCACAGCCTGGAGATTATGCCCAGGTTCTGGATTTGGCGCGTAACCGCCCAGAGTTCAATCTGATCCAGACAGTTCTATTGAGAAGCCTTAGTCGCGCTGTCTACTCCCCTGAAAGTGTCGGCCATTTTGGTCTGGCACATGATAATTACGCACACTTTACATCCCCTATTCGTCGCTATCCAGATCTACTGGTACATCGAGCTATCGGTCACTTATTGGGCACAGGGGTGATCAGGTCTGCCATGAAGAAAGGGGCTGGTAGTTTCCAATATGGCAAGGAGGATATGGTCAGGCTGGGGGAGCAGTGCTCTACAACTGAGCGGCGCGCTGATGATGCAACACGTGATGCTACTGATTGGCTCAAATGTGAATACATGATGGACCATGTTGGAGAGGAGTTCAGTGGTGTTGTAAGTGGGGTTACCGGTTTTGGCCTCTTTGTAACCCTGGATGATATTTTTGTCGATGGCCTTATTCATATCACGGCCCTGCAGAATGATTACTACCATTTTGATCCTGTACGTCATCAGTTGACAGGTGAACAGGGTGGCAGCCAGTTCCGTTTGGGAGATACCATTCAGGTGCAGGTTGCACGTGTTGATCTGGATGAACGTAAAATCGATTTTCTTCATCTGGAAAAGAGTGGTGTTGCAAAAAAAGGTAAGGGCAAAAGCAAGGGCAAGGGTGGTAGAGGTAAAGGTGATACCACCAAGGGCAAGAGACAGAAGCAGAAGAGAAAAACTCTGACTAAACCAAAACCGGCGGCCAAGAAAAAAGCTGTCAGGAAAAAAACCTCCAAGAAAAAAGCTACACAGAGAAAACCGACTAGAAAATCTGTAGCTGGGAAAAAAGTAGCAAAGAAGAAGAAAGGAAGCAGTAATAGAAGTGAGGGAGGTAAAGCCAGACGTTCGTCAAAAGGTCAATCAGGAAGGCATAAGTAGTGGAGCAAATCTTTGGTATCCATGCGGCGCGTGGTTGGCTTAAGTCTGGACAGACTAAGAAGGGTGATCGCTTATTGGTGGATGAGAGACGTCATGACAGGCGCCTTCAGGATCTTTTGCGACAGGCAAAACGTCAGGAAGTATCTGTATGCAAGGTTTCAAAAAAAGAGCTGGATCGTTTGGCCCAGGGTGGCGTACATCAGGGTGTGGTAGTTGATCTTGCAGTAAAAACAGAGCAGAAGATTTATGATGATAACTGGCTTGAGGACATGCTTGATAATGTCTCGGAGCCACCATTTCTGTTGATCCTTGATGGGGTAACGGATCCTCATAATCTGGGGGCATGTCTAAGAAGTGCCGAGGCTGCTGGTATACATGCTGTTGTGGTTCCCAAGGATCGATCTGTTGGTATCACTCCGGTTGTACGCAAGGTTGCATCTGGTGCCGCAGAGTCTCTCCCTTTTGTGATGGTTACCAATCTCTCTCGTCTGTTGAAGAGCCTGGCGGATCGGGGGATATGGATTGTCGGGGCAGCTGGCGAGGCTGTTGATTCTCTCTATGATGCTGATCTGAGCGGCCCATTGGCTCTGGTTATGGGGGCTGAGGGGGGAGGTATGAGGCGTCTGACCAAAGAGAATTGTAGTCAATTGGTAAAGATACCAATGGCTGGTGAGGTGAGTAGTCTGAATGTCTCGGTTGCCTCTGGAGTTACCCTTTTTGAGGCAGTTCGCCAACGCGTATTACGACGTTGATTATCCCTGGTTGTATCAGTATAATTCGCGCTCCGAATCGTCAGGAGCTATATGTTGTTGACGATTCCTCCTTGTCTGCGCATGAGCCAACGATCTCATGTCAGGCTTTTTTATCCATAAGGGGACATTGAAAAATGAAACATTACGAAATCGTATTTATGGTCCACCCAGACCAGAGTGATCAGGTGGAGACAATGGTAGAACGCTATCGCTCTGTAATTGAGGGTGATGGTGGAAAGATCCATCGTCTTGAGGATTGGGGGCGCCGTCAGTTGGCATACTCTATCAACAAGATTCACAAGGCTCACTATGTGTTGATGAACGTTGAGTGCACAATTGCTGCACTGAATGAACTGTCCGGTCTGTTCAAGTTTAATGATGCTGTAATCCGTAATCAGGTGCTCTCCATGAAGGGTGCTCCTGAGGGTCAATCTGCAATGATGACTGCGAAAGAGAAGGAGTCCAGCCGCAAGGATCGGGATGATTCACGCAGAGAACGTCGTGATGATCGTCCGGCACCTGCTGCATCTACAGAAGCTGCTGCTGTTGCAGAAGAAACTCCTGAGGCTGATGCCCCAAAGACAGAGACCGAAGCCGCTGAGGCTTAGTGGTTCTGATTAACTGTTAACCATTAAATATTGATAAGCGAGATTAAAAATGGCACGCTATTTTCGTAGAAGAAAATTTTGTCGATTCAGCATGAAAGATGCACCAGCAATCGACTACAAGGATGTTGAGCTTTTAAAGGATTTTATCTCCGAGACCGGAGCTATCATCCCCTCAAGAATTACCGGAACAAAGTCACGTTATCAGCGTCAGCTGGCAACAGAGATTAAACGCGCCCGTTTTCTGGCGTTGTTGCCATACTCTGACGCTCACGACCGCTAATAATCCAGGTTATCCATTGAGCGTCTCCATGACGGTATTTTTGCCTTGTCCTGGAAACGATCAAGGGCAACCTGATTTATTACATTTACGATAACCGCATTCTCTAATGCGAGTACTTGCTGAATTTGTGATGCGTAGCCGTCTCCATGCGATGGGGATGACTGCAATGCTGGTTTTTGCAACCCTGTTGCTACCGCCGATTGGTTATCTGGCGGGAGCTGTTGTTGGGCTTGTCACTCTTCGCCAGGGGGCAACTGAAGGCCTGTTAACGCTGGGCGGTGGGTTACTTCTGGCTGTAGTGGTAAATGGCTTAAACGGCGGTAGTGTGGCCACTGTTGGAATGCTTGCACTATTCTGGTTGCCAGTCTGGGTGTTGGCTACTGTTTTGAAGGGCACCAACTCTCTGAAGATTGTTTTTCAGGTTGCCGCACTGTTTGGGGTTGCTGTGTTGTTTCTTTTCTACCTGTTGGTGGATGGTAACCCTGCAATATGGTGGCAGGAGGCAGTAAAAAATCTTTTTGAGGCTACTGGAGAGACGGCTGTTGATCCAAGTGTCGAGATGCTGTTGAAGCCACAATTGGCTGAGGTATTGACTGGAGTTTTGGCCGCCGGATTTTTCCTGGGACTGGTTGCAATGCTGCTGATTGCACGTAGTTGGCAGGCAATGCTCTACAATCCGGGCGGTTTAAAGAAGGAGTTTCTGGCATTACAGCTGGGGAAGAATTCAGTGCTTCTTGGGTTGGCAGTAATGTTACCAGGGATGCTGATGGGGGATGGGGTTCCAAGTATGGTGCCCGACCTTATGCAGATATGGATGACCCTGTTTATGGTGCAAGGACTTGCGGTGGCCCATGCATTGCTGGAGATGAGAACAAAACAGAAGGGGTGGATTACAGCCCTCTATCTGTTGACATTGTTTACCCCGCTGGGATTTGTTGTGACCATGACTGGTGTAACCGATGCGTGGGTTAATTATCGTAAACAGTTTGCAGTTTAGAAAGCTGTTGAAAATTTAATTTTATGGCGCGATTCTCTGCCATTTTCAAAGAGAGTCTGTAGATATAAAAAGGAAACTAAAATGGATGTGATCCTGCTTGAAAAAGTGGCTAACCTGGGTGATCTCGGGGACAAGGTCTCAGTCAAACCTGGGTATGCTCGTAACTTTCTTCTCCCTCAGGGAAAGGCAAAGTCAGCAACCACGGAAAATCTGAAAGAGTTTGAAGAGCGCCGTGCAGAACTGGAGCGTATTGCTGCCGAAGCACTGGCTGCGGCACAGGCTCGTGCTGAGCAGATAGCTGCTGTTAAATTGGAGATTGCTCACCAGGCTGGTGAGGAAGGTAAGCTGTTTGGCTCTGTAACTGGCGCCGAGATATCAAAGGCTATCACCGATGCTGGAGTTGAGGTTGCCAAGAGCGAGATTCGTCTTCCTGAAGGCCCTCTGCGTGAACTGGGTGACCATGAGGTTACAATTCAGCTTCATACAGATGTCAGCTGTGATGTAACTGTAGTAATTATTGCTGAAGAGTAATCATGAATCTTCAGTAAGTTGCACACCATTGTGCAAATATTGCATCAAGATAGCTCCTGTAGTTTTTGCAGGGGCTATTTTTTTATCTATCCATATTTTCTCTGTTTAGTAGTCGAATTGTTTTCTGTTCTGGATTATCCTAGCCAGCTATGTCCGACTCATCATCATTAACTGTTCCTCCACAACATATTGAGGCAGAGCAATCTGTGCTTGGTGGCTTGATGCTGGATAACAATAGTTGGGATGTGGTCTCTGACCGGATAGTAGAGGAGGATTTTTATCGCAAGGATCATCGTTTGATCTTTCGCTCCATAGCCAGTCTTGCAGAGGATAACAAGCCGTTTGATGTAATCACTCTGACCGAATGGCTGGAGAGTAGACATGAGGCTGAGAATGCGGGTGGATTGGCCTATCTCGGAGCTCTGGCAAAAAATACTCCAAGTGCTGCCAATATCAGACACTATGCAGATATAGTGAGAGAGCGCTCCATTCTGCGTCGCCTGGTGACGGCATCAAATGAGATTGCTGAGTCTGCATTCAATACTGACGGGCGCAAGGTCGCGGAGATTCTGGATAAGGCAGAACAGTCAATATTTCAGATTGCAGAGCAGGGGAGCCGTAATCAGAAGGGGTTTGAGGATATGCAGACACTGCTTACACGAGCAGTGGATCGTATTGACAAGCTGTATAGCTCAAAAAGTGGAGCAGTGACTGGTATTGCATCCGGTTTTACCGATTTTGACAGGATAACAACCGGTCTGCAGAAATCCGATCTGATTATTGTGGCAGGACGCCCAGCAATGGGTAAAACCTCATTTGCAATGAATATAGCAGAAAATGCTGCAGTCAAAGGAGGGGCCTCGGTGGCTGTGTTCAGTATGGAGATGTCTGGTGAGCAACTGGCTACCCGTCTGATCTCCTCTCTGGGCAGGATTAATGCCAACAAGGTGCGTACAGGACAGTTGGAAGATGATGACTGGCAGTATCTAATCAAGGCAGTGGATCAGCTGAAAGATAGCAATATCTTTATTGATGACACGCCTGCTCTTACTCCGACTGAGTTGCGCTCTAGAGTACGTAGAATTGCCCGTAGCAACCATGGTCTTGATCTGGTTATTATCGACTATCTTCAGTTGATGCAGGGTTCAGGCAAGGCCGCATCAGAGAATCGTGCTACCGAAATTTCGGAGATATCACGCTCTCTGAAGGCGATGGCGAAAGAGATGGATATTCCGGTAATTGCGCTGTCACAGCTTAATCGCTCCCTGGAATCCCGTCCAAACCGTCGTCCCGTAATGTCAGACCTTCGTGAATGTGTAACGGGGGATACCAAAGTGGTATTGAGTGACGGAAGAAGAGTTGCGATTGAGGAGTTGGTTGGTCAACAACCAGAGGTTGTGGCAATGGGTCGCCATGGGAAATTAATCTCCTCTCAGAGTGATAAGGTTTGGTCGGTTGGAAAGCGGGATGTATTTACGGTGAAGCTTGCCAGTGGCCGTATGGTTCGAGCAACAAAAAAACATCGTCTCTTTATGCTGGATGGGTGGAAACGAGTTGGTGAGATTAAAAAAGGGGATCGGCTGGCACTTTCCAGGTTTTTTCCGGAGCCTGATCGCACGGAACAGTGGGATGACCTTGAGGTAGCCCTATTGGGACAGATGATCGGAGATGGTAGTTATCTATCCGGTCAGCCAATGCGTTATACGACAAACTCAGAAGAGAATAGTGCATTAATCAGGAAAGCAGTCAGCCATTTTGGGGGAATCGTAAAACGTTATGAGAGTCCTGATCAGGCCTCCTGGCATCAACTGTTAATCAGTGGGAATGGTAACCGCTGGCACCCAGAAGGGGTTGGAAAGTGGCTGAAAGAGTTAGGAATATTTGGGCAGCGATCTCATCAGAAACAAGTTCCTGAGCAAGCATTCCGTCTGGGAAATAGACAGGTTGCCCTTTTATTGCAGCACCTCTGGGCAGCAGATGGAACAATCTCTGTGCGTAAAGAGGGGCAAAAGGGAAGTCACGGGGTTCACTTTAGTACCAATAGCCGCAGGTTAGCTGATGATGTTTCGGCGCTATTGATGCGTTTGGGGATTGTGGCAAGAATTCAGCAAGTTGAATCCGATCGATACCGCTCAACCTTTATGGTCTGGGTACGTGGTGCAAAAGATCAACTTAATTTTTTGACTAAAGTGGGCGCTTTTGGTCCGAGAAAAGTACAGGCACAGAAGCTACAAAAAGCGATAGAAAGTGTTCGAAAAAATACCAATGTAGATACCATACCAGAAGAGATATTTGAGTATGTGAAAGAGCAAATGTCTCTGCAGGGAATCTCTCAGCGAAAAATGGCCTCAATGCGAGGCACCTCTTATGGAGGAAGTGCCCATTTTAGTTTCTCTCCATCCAGAGAGGTGATTGCAGAATATGCGGAGCTATTAAATGATGACAAACTTCGTGGGCTGGGTAGTAATGACCTTTTTTGGGATCGAGTTGTAGAGGTTATCCCATCTGGCGAAGAGGAGGTTTTTGATCTGACGGTTCCTGGCCCATCCTCATGGTTGGCTGATGGGATGATAAGTCATAATTCTGGAGCCATCGAGCAGGATGCAGATATCATTGTCTTTATCTATCGGGATGAGGTCTATAATGAGGAGAGCCCGGATCGGGGTACTGCAGAGATTATTCTGGGTAAACAACGTCATGGATCAATTGGTACAGTGAAGGTTGCATTCCATGGGGAATATACCCGTTTCGATAATCTTGCCCCAACCTATATGACCAACCATCCCGGCTCACACGAATGAGTCGTCAGGTCACCGCCACCATTCATCTGGAGGCGCTGCGACATAATCTGCAACAAGCAATAGAGAACAATTCTGATAAGAGCAGTGTAGTAGCTGTAATCAAGGCAAATGGGTATGGACATGGGTTGCTTACAGTAGCTCACGCGCTCTACCAGGCAGACATGTTTGCAGTTGGCTGTCTGGATGAGGCGGTGCGGCTTAGTAGTAGCGGAGTGCAGAAGCCAATCCTTTTGCTGGAAGGATTTGAGGGAGAGGAGGAGCTGCGCTCTCTCTCGCAACTTGGGTTGCAGACAGTCGTCCACTCAGAGGAACAGTGGAGTTTACTTAACTCCATTAATCTGAATCATCCGCTTACAGTTTGGTTAAAGATAGATAGTGGAATGCACCGTCTTGGATTCTCTCCAGAGCGGGCGGATGAGCTGTTACCCCTAATGCAGGGAAGTGAAAATACGGATAGAGTGGTGCTTATCTCCCATTTTGCCAATGCAGATCAGCCTGATCATGAGATGAACCATCAGCAACAGCAGTCATTTGAGATGTGTGGTCAGCAACTCGATATTGAGCGTAGCATGGCAAACTCTGCTGCTCTGCTCTCTGACAAAAGCACTCATTATAATTTTGTTCGCCCTGGCATCATGTTGTATGGAAGTTCGCCACTTCCCCAACAGAGTGCAAAATCTCTTGGGCTGAAGCCGGCCATGACCCTTAAGGCCCCATTGATTGCCATCAAGAGAGTGCTGAAGGGTGATTGCGTAGGTTATGGATCTATCTGGTGTGCGCCTGAGGATATGAATATTGGGGTAGTTTCAATTGGGTATGGTCACGGATATCCACGTTCTCTGCCTGAGGGTACACCGATATTGCTCAGAGACCAGAGAGTGGCACTGGTAGGACGGGTCTCCATGGATATGATAACGGTAGATCTAAGAGAGGTGCCAGATGCTATGGTGGGTGATCAGGCAGTATTATGGGGGAGTGAATTGTCTGTGGATGAGATTGCAGCCAAGGCAGAAACAATCTCCTATGAACTTTTATGCCAATTGACATCAAGAGTAAGGAGAGAGGAGGGGTAGTCTGTGGCAAAGAGTAAAGTCGAATTCGTCTGTACAGAGTGTGGTGATGTCTCTCCCAAGTGGGCTGGACAGTGTGCTACCTGCAAGGGGTGGAACTGTATGACAGAGATCGTCGTATCACCATCAGGTAAGGAGAGTGGAGGGCGTTTTGCCGGATATGCTGGGGAGCTGACAAAAACAGTTAATTTAGGAGATGTTAAAGCCACAACAGATGCGCTGAGTTCCACCGGGATTGTCGAGATGGACAGAGTGCTCGGTGGTGGGATGGTGCAGGGCTCTGTCGTATTGATTGGTGGTGATCCAGGGATTGGCAAGTCTACCCTGTTGCTGCAGATTATGGCAAAGCTGGCAGCAGAGATGCCGGTTCTATATGTGACTGGAGAGGAGTCAGCCAGACAGATTTCCATGCGTGCCAAACGTCTGGAGATTGACCCATCAGGGCTGGATCTGTTGACCGAGACCCAGGCTGAACAGATTATAGAGACATCTCAGTCCCTAAAGCCAAAGGTGCTGGTGATTGATTCAATTCAGACAATCTATACAGATGATCTTACCTCTGCACCAGGCTCTGTGGCACAGGTAAGGGAGAGTACGGCCAGGCTGGTACGTTATGCCAAACAGACTGGGACAGCTATCTTTCTGGTTGGGCATGTAACCAAGGAGGGAAGTCTTGCAGGCCCCAGGGTGCTGGAGCATATGGTCGATACAGTGCTCTATTTTGAGGGGGAGAGCGGAAGTCGTTATCGGGTAATAAGGGCAATCAAAAACCGTTTTGGCGCAGTCAATGAACTGGGTGTGTTTGCAATGACAGGCAAGGGGTTGAAGGAGGTATCAAACCCATCTGCCATCTTCCTATCTCGTCATGATACTCCGGTTTCCGGCACAGTCACTCTGGTTACCAGAGAAGGAACACGCCCGCTGCTGGTTGAACTGCAGGCACTGGTGGATGAGAGTCACCTCTCCAATCCACGAAGAGTCTCTATCGGTCTTGAGCATAACCGTCTGGCCATGTTGCTGGCTGTGTTGCACAGGCATGGTGGGGTTGTCAGTTATGACCAGGATGTCTTTGTGAATGTTGTTGGTGGAGTAAGGGTTACCGAGCCGGCAGCAGATCTGGCTGTTGTGTTATCAATCATATCCAGCCTGCAGAACCGACCGCTTCCGGAGGGTACAATTGTATTTGGTGAGGTTGGTCTGGTTGGCGAGGTACGTCCTGTTCCCGGAGGGGAGGAGAGGTTGAGAGAGGCGGCTAAACACGGTTTTACCAGAGCCATAATTCCAAAGGCCAACAGCCCAAGGGAGTCCATCAGCGGGTTGGAGGTGGTAGCGGTTTCCAGATTGTCAGAGGTGTTGGGAAGTATATAGGGACGCTATACGTTTTTTCTCAGTAAGGGAAAAATACGTATTCTACGAACAATACTTTCTGATGCAGAGGTAACCTCCAGAGGATACCCATTGATCATCATGCTGGTGCCAGATTCAGGGATATCCTCCAGATGCTCAAGAATAAGTCCATTCACTGTTTTGGGTCCATCCAGAGGAAGGTCCCAACCCATGTTTTTCTCTAGCTCTCTCAGATTGGCGCTACCTTCCACAATGAATGATCCATCATTCTGGAGTTCTACCTCAGAAATGGTATCGGAGACATTGGTAGTGAACTCTCCCACAATCTCCTCCAGCAGATCCTCCAGGGTTACCAACCCCTGAATATCTCCATACTCATCCACAACCAGACCCATTCTTCTTTTCATTTTCTGAAACTGGAGAAGTTGGTTGTTGAGTGTTGTCCCCTCTGGAATGAACATTGGGGGGCGTAATACTTTTATCAATTCACTTTTATCATCGTTGTCCGAGGCACGCAGATGCAGCGCATTACGCATATGTAAGATACCAAGGAGATGATCTGTATTATCACGAAACACCAGTAGCCTCGTGTGCTGGGTACGAGACAATTGATTCAGAATCTCACTCCAATCATCCTCAATATTGATTCCTATGATTTCGTTACGAGGGACCATTATGTCTTCTACTGTAACCTCTTCGAGATCAAGAATGCTGGTCAACATGGATTGATGCTTCTTTGGAATCAGCCCTCCAGCCTCTTTTACAACTGTACGCAACTCCTCTCTGGATAGATGATCTGTTTGGGATGAGTTGATCTTTATACCGGCTACTCGCAACACAAGATTGGTGATCATGTTGATCAGTTTTACCAATGGGTAAAGGAGGCGAAGTAGAGGTGTCAGGATGAATGAGGCAGGATAGGCAAAACGCTCTGGAGAGAGAGCTGCTATGGTCTTTGGCGTAACCTCGGCAAAAATAAGAATAACAAAGGTTAGTATCCCAGTGGCAATTGCGATTCCTGCATCACCAAAAATACGCATACCGAGTATTGTGGCTATTGATGATGCAAGGATATTTACAAAGTTGTTGCCTAGCAGAATCAACCCAATGAGCCGTTCAGGACGATCCAGAAGTTTGGAAACAGAACTGGCGCCGCGATGCCCTATGCGTGAGAGATGACGCAGGCGATAACGGTTGATTGCCATCATGCTGGTCTCTGATCCGGAGAAAAAACCGGATATGAGAATTAATAGAAAGAGGATCCCGGCAAGAACCTCGGTAGGGATTGCATTCATCCGCTAGGTGGAAGTCCGATCAAGATCTCGACGACAAAACGGCTACCAAAGTAGGCAAGAAACAGGATAATAAATCCAGCCAGAGTCCAGCGTACGGCAGTTCGCCCACGCCATCCATGTTGTTTGCGACCCCATAACAGCGCAGCAAATACTATCCAGGAGATAACTGATAGAACAGCAGTATGTGCACGTTGTTGTTCCACCATATCCTCTACCAGAGGAATAGCACTGAAGAGAGCCAGTGTAAGTATGACAAGTCCAGCACGAATCAGCTGAAACATTAGATGTTCAACCTCTATCATTGGCGGCAGTGCACGAATAAATCCCCCGGGTTGTTTGTTGCGCAGGTGCTGTTCTTGTACTGCAAGCAGGACTGCCTGTAGCGCGGCAATACCCAATAGGCTATATGCCAGCATCGAGAGAAGGATGTGTGTATCTAGTGCAGTTGATGCCGTATGTATTACTGCATCAGGGTTTGTGATCTGTAGCAGAACCATGATGGCAGAGATGGGAAAGATGATTATCCCAAGGTTACCGACGGGACGAATCAACCAGGCCAGTTCAAGTATTAGTACCAGCAACCAACTGGTGATTGATAGGGCATGGAAAAAACCAAGATTGACCCACTGCTCCACGACCAGATGAAACAGAACATTTGTATGGAAGAGGAAGCCAATAATTCCCAGTAGTTTCAGGCCGTTTCTTGGGTGGTCAGAACAGGAGATTCCTTGTGTCAGCATACGCCCCAATCCAACTGCTGCAATAAGGTACAGTAGGCTCGCGATGATTCCTGTGGTGACAAAGTTCATATCAATTCCTTACATTACTTCTGTTGCACGCAGTACAGAGAGTGGTAATTATGCCCTGTTTTTTTGTTGATGATGTCATAAATGAAACCGTTTCGTCAGTAGAATTAGATATAATTTACCCATGTTTGAAAATCTTACCGATCGCCTTAATAGAACTCTCAAGACCCTGAAGGGGCAGGGTCGCCTGACTGAAGAGAATATCGGACAGGCACTTCGTGATGTGCGTATGGCACTGCTGGAAGCAGATGTTGCACTCTCTGTTGTAAAGACATTTATCGAGAGGGTCAAGGAGCGTGCCATTGGCCAGGAGGTCTCTGCCAGCCTGACGCCTGGACAGGCATTGATCAAGATTGTTCAGTCAGAACTTGTTGTATTAATGGGCGAGGCCAATGAGGAGCTTGATCTGCGTGCACAGCCTCCAGCAGTCATCCTTATGGCTGGCCTGCAGGGTGCTGGTAAAACCACCAGTGTGGCAAAACTGTCCCGTTTCCTGCAGGAACGCGCATCCAAAAAAGTGATGGTGGCCAGTGCAGACGTCTATCGTCCAGCAGCAATTGAACAGCTTAGACTGCTTGCAGAGGAGGTTGGAGCAACATTTTTTCCTAGTGCAGCAGATCAAAAGCCGGTTGATATTGCAAAAAATGCACTGGACCATGCCAGAAAGCAGTTTGTCGATGTTCTGATAATTGATACTGCGGGTCGTCTCCATGTGGATGAGGAGATGATGGGAGAGATAAGGGAGCTTCATGCCGCAGTTACCCCTGTTGAGACTCTCTTTGTTGTTGACAGCATGACTGGACAGGATGCTGCCAATACGGCAAAGGCCTTTGATGAGGCACTGCCACTGACGGGTGTTGTATTGACCAAGGCAGATGGTGATGCTCGTGGTGGTGCGGCACTTTCCGTACGCCAGATAACCGGAAAGCCAATCAAATTTCTTGGTGTTGGCGAGAAGATTGATGCGCTTGAACCGTTTTATCCGGATCGCATTGCTTCCAGAATACTTGGAATGGGAGATACCCTTACCCTGATCGAGGATCTGGAGCGGAAGGTAGATAAAAAGAAGGCTGATAAGCTTGCAAAAAAGGTACGCAAGGGGAAGGGTTTCGATCTGGAGGATTTCAAAGATCAGCTGCAACAGATGCAGGGAATGGGGGGAGTTGCCTCCATGATGGATAAATTACCCGGTATGGCCAATGTTTCGGACAAGGTAAAAAATCAGGTAAATGACCGTGATTTTCTACGTATGGAGGCGATGATCAACTCCATGACTCAAAAGGAGCGTCGCCGTCCGGATATGATAAAGGGGTCGAGAAAGAGAAGAATTACTCAGGGTTCTGGAACTACGGTGCAGGATCTGAACCGTCTTCTCAAGCAGTTCAAGCAGATGCAGAAGATGATGAAGAAGATGAAAGGTGGCAAGATGGCCAGAATGATGAGGGGAATGGGCGGTATGCCGGGTGGAGGAATGCCCGGAGGAAAAATGCCATTTTAGAGACTTCACTTCACCCCCTGCATACAGTATAATCCGCGCCTAATTAAGGACCGACTCATGAAATTGATTGGGGTCGGTTTTTTTCATCCACTGAATATTGAGAATTGGAAAGAAAAAATGGTAGTAATTCGTCTTGCACGTGGTGGTGCAAAAAAACGTCCCTTTTACCGGATTGTTGCAACAGACAAGAGAAATAGCCGTGATGGCCGTTTCCTGGAGAAGCTCGGATATTTTAACCCGGTAGCATCTGGTAACGAGAAGCGCCTGGAAATGAATGTAGAGCGTATGGATCACTGGGTATCCAAGGGTGCACAGCTGTCCAATCGTGTTGCCAGTCTTGTTAAAGAGAACAGCAAGGCCGCTGCAGCCTGATTAACCATCCTGTCATGCTCAATCATGAGTAGGATAGGAAACTCATCATCCTGATGAATAAGAAGTCCACTGATTCCCTGGTACTACTGGGAAGAGTTAGTGGGCTTTTTGGCGTTCGTGGGTGGGTAAAAATCTACTCGTACAGCTCCCCAAGGGAGAATATTCTGCGTTATAAAAACTGGTTGTTGACGATTGATGGGCAGCAGAAGGAGGTTACGGTAGAGCAGGGACACCGTCAGGGCAAAGGGGTTGTTGTACTACTTGAGGGGTTCAGTGACAGAACAGCGTCAGAGGCTCTGATTGGTGCCGATATTCGGGTAAGCCGTGATGCATTGGAGAGTTTGCAGAGTAACGAATATTACTGGTCGGATCTGATAGGGTGTCAAGTGATAAACCCTGAAGAGGGAACAATGGGTGAGGTTTCAGATTTGATGGAGACCGGTGCCAACGATGTATTGGTGGTAAGTGGTGGTGAAAAGGAGATATTAATCCCTTTTGTGGATCCATGGGTTACTGCGGTGGACTTGGAGGAGAGAGAAATTACAGTTGTATGGGGGCGTGATTTCTAGTGCGTCTTGACCTGATCACCCTGTTTCCTGAGATGTTAAGTGCTGTTACCGAGCAGGGGGTAACAGGGCGAGCAGTTGATAGTGGATTGGTTGATATTCACAACTGGAATCCGCGGAATTATACAGAGGATAGACACCGAACCGTGGATGATCGCCCCTATGGAGGTGGCCCCGGTATGGTGATGCTTTACGAGCCCCTGAAAAAGGCTGTGCGTCAGGCACGAGAGAGTCAGAAGAGTAGTGGAATTACTCCTCACGTGATATACCTCTCACCACAAGGGAGACCCCTGACGCAGAATAGGGTTGAGGAGCTGAGCAGGATGAATGGACTGATTCTGCTTGCCGGACGTTATGAGGGTGTAGATGAACGGTTGATTGAGTCCGAGGTGGATGAGGAGATCTCGATCGGTGACTACGTGGTTAGTGGTGGAGAGCTGCCAGCCATGGTACTGATGGATGCAGTTATCCGTCTGCTTCCTGGAGCTTTGGGGCATGTAGATTCCGCGGCTGAGGATTCATTCTCTGATACATTGCTGGATCATCCTCATTACAGTCGTCCGGAGGAGGTGGACGGAAGGGTAGTACCAGAGGTTCTGCTTAGTGGAAATCATCAGGCTATTGCAAAGTGGAGAAGGGAGCAGGCTGAGCTGAGAACGGAGATTCGACGTCCAGATATATTTGCTGATTTTAGGGTGAAAAGTGGTGAAAAAAAGTGAAAAAACAGTATAATTCCCCGCTTCCAAGCCCCCGTTTATATTGATGGGGGTTGTTTTTATGTTTACAGAGAGTAGTGGATATAGTGATGAGTAATATTATTCAAGAGTTGGAAGCAGAGCAGATGGGCCGTGAGGTACCTGAATTTAATCCTGGAGATACAATTATTGTTCAGGTTAAGGTGAAGGAGGGTGATCGTGAGCGCCTACAGGCTTTTGAAGGGCTCTGTATTGCGAAGAAGAATCGTGGCCTTAACTCTTCGTTTACTGTTCGAAAAATATCTTATGGTGAGGGTGTGGAGCGTGTATTCCAGACCTATAGCCCATTGGTTGACAGTATCAGTGTGAAGCGTCGTGGTGTGGTTCGTCAGGCTAAGCTATATTATATGCGTGAGCGTACAGGTAAGGCTGCACGTATCAAAGAGAAGATTTAGTAAGCTTTCTCTGTTAGAAAGATTACCGATAAAGAGGGCGGGTCATTAGATGATCCGCCTTTTTTTCATTGAGGGGGATGCATAGTTGGGGAAGGAGAAGATAGAGAGTTTTCTCGATACGCTCTGGATGGAGAATGGGTTGAGTCAAAACACCATCTCTGCCTATCGCAGTGATCTAAACCAATACAGTGTCTGGCTTTATAAAGAGTCAGGAGTGGATATTGTAGAGGCAGATCGAGAAAGAGTGCTGGGATATCTTGCCTATCTTACTGGTGATGGACGTCATGCTCGTACTGTAGCCAGGGTTTTAAGCTCTCTCCGCCGCTTCTATCATTACCTGTTGGATGAGGGGGTACGCAAGGATGATCCTACGGCACGAGTAGACTCTCCCAAAATTGGCCGAGCACTGCCATCAACATTGAGTGAGCAGGAGGTTGAGGATCTGCTGGGGACGCCAGATATTTCAACTCCGTTGGGGTTGAGAGATCGTGCAATGATCGAGTTGATGTATGGCGGAGGTTTTCGGGTTTCCGAGTTGGTGCAGTTGAGAATCGATGCATTGAACGCAAGGCAGGGGATTGTGCGTGTTATGGGCAAGGGAAGAAAGGAGCGTCTGGTACCGTTGGGGGGTGAAGCGCTTCATTGGGTAGAGCGTTTTCTGGAGGAGAGCAGACCGGATTTGATGAAAGGGAGGATGTCAGAGTCACTTTTTGTAACTGCCAGAGGGGCGGGGATGACTCGTCAGGCATTCTGGATCAGATTAAGCATGTATGGACGTGAAGCAGGTATAGTGACCCCGTTCTCTCCGCATACACTGAGGCATGCTTTTGCTACCCATCTCCTGAATCACGGGGCTGATCTGCGTTCGGTTCAGGTATTATTGGGGCATAGTGATCTATCCACAACCCAGATATACACTCATGTCGCCAGAGAACGATTAAAGAATATACATAAGGAACATCATCCAAGAGGTTAATATACAATGATTAATAATAAAATTATAAAAACTATTTTTGCAATAGTCGCGACTTTACATTTTGCCCCCTTACTGCAGGCAGCAGAGATTCCTCAGGAGGTAACGGAGCGGTTACAGAAGCTGCTTCCAGGAACAGTGCCCAGTGAGGTGCGCACGGCCCCTGTTCCGGATCTTTTTGAGGCCAGATATGGAACAACCATTCTCTATCTCTCTGCTGATGGGCGTTATCTGATTGATGGAGAGATATTGGATCTGGATAGTCGCAAGAATCTTACAGATGAACGTATTGCCTCTGCCAGAGTAGAGGTTCTTAGCGAGCTGGATGAGTCCGAGATGGTGGTTTATGCCCCACAAGATACCAAGCGTACTCTGACTATCTTTACCGATATTGACTGCCCGTACTGTGTTCGGCTTCATGAGGAGCGTGAGGAGTTGCTTGATGCTGGTATAAAGCTGAGATATCTGCTCTATCCTCGCGCAGGCTTTAACTCACCGTCCTATCAGAAGGCGGTAACAGTATGGTGTTCAGAGGATCGTGCGGCCGCATTAACAGCGGCAAAAGCGGGTGAGTCACTGGAAGAGAAAAGTTGTGAAAATCCTGTCATGTCACAGATGCGTCTTGCCCCAACCTTTGGCCTGAAAGGGACACCACATATTGTGGTTGATGACGGGGAGGTTATAAGTGGATATATGCCAGCCAAGAAGCTGATTGGCACGCTTGGTCTGTAGACTTTATCTATAAGCTCTTTTTAAGTTGATAGATGGCATCCAGGGCATCCTTGGGTGTCATCCGATCAGGATCTATCTCTCTCACCAGCTCTTCAACAGCGGAGCGGCTGAAGAGGGACATCTGTGGCTGTTGGGTTGAGGTTTTGGTGGTGGTTGGTGACCCCTGTTCCTCTTCCAGATCAATCAATCTCTCTTGTGCCTGTTTAATGACCTGTGGTGGTATGCCGGCCAAACTTGCAACCTGTAATCCATAACTCTGATTAGCTGGTCCTGGACGCACAGCGTGTAAAAATACAATACCATCCCCATGCTCTGTTGCATCCAGGTGTACATTTCTGATGGCCGGGATCTGATCCTCCATGGCAGTTAATTCAAAATAGTGGGTTGCAAACAGGGTAAGTGCTCCCTGTTGCAGGACAAGATGTTCTGCACATGCACCAGCCAGGGATAGACCATCATAGGTGCTGGTGCCACGACCAATCTCATCCATCAATACCAGGCTGCGGAAGGTGGCGTTGTGGAGAATATTGGCTGTCTCTGTCATCTCAACCATGAAGGTGGAACGACCACCAGCCAGATCATCGGATGCCCCAATTCTGGTAAAAATCCGATCCACCATACCTATGGTAGCGCTTGTGGCGGGAACAAAGCTTCCTATGTGTGCTAGCAGTACAATTAATGCATTCTGACGCATAAATGTACTCTTACCACCCATATTGGGACCAGTGATTATCCACATTCTGGTGGACTCATCGAGAGAGAGATCATTGGCAACAAATGGGGTTTCAGAGACAGCCTCAACGACAGGGTGTCGTCCACCAGTAATGGATAGCCTGCTATCTTCAATCAGTTGTGGCCTGACCCAGTCCAGATGTTCGGCACGTTCAGCAAGATTGGTTAATACATCCAGTTCAGCAACAGCAGAACTGCATTGCTGCAATGGTACAAGTACCCTGACAAGTTTATTAACCAACTCCTCGTAAAGTGCTTTTTCACGACCAAGTGCACGCTCATTGGCAGAGAGCACCTTATCCTCAAAAATCTTCAGCTCGGGGGTAATGAAGCGTTCGGCAGCTTTGAGTGTCTGTCTACGCACATACTCTACCGGAATCTCTCCATTTTGCGCCTTGCCAATCTCGATGTAGTAGCCGTGAACCCGGTTGTAGCCAACTTTAAGGGTGGCAATCCCGGTACGTTCCCGTTCCCTCTGCTCTAGCTGCTGTAGTAGCTCTCCTGCATTTTCACGAATGGAGCGCAGTTCATCCAGTTCACTATCATAACCTGTTGCGATAACTCCTCCATCACGAATGATCATGGGAGGGTTATCAATTACTGCCGATGTCAGGAGCTCTGTAATATCTGGAAATGTTGAAATCTGTTGGGCCAAAATAGTAAGCGCATCACGCCGATCACTCCTGATGGACTCCTGCAGTGCGGGCAGTGATGCCAGTGAATCTCTTAGTCGAGCCAAGTCACGAGGGCGAGCACTGCGTAGGGCGATACGGGACAGAATCCTCTCCATGTCCCCAACACTGCGCAGTATCGGTTGAATGGTATCGTGCAGACGTTGCTCAAAAATTGATTCAACAGAGAATAGACGCTGTTCCAGTACGGTTCTGTTCTGTATTGGGTTGCCCAACCAGCGCCGCAACATTCTTCCTCCCATAGCAGTACTGGTATGGTCCATGGTCTCGACAAGGGTGTGAATCTCGTTGCCTGAAAGGTTGGAGAGAATCTCCAGATTTCTGTAACTGGCGGCATCAATAGAGACGTTTTCCTGCTGTTGTAGTAGTTGAATACCATTCAGGTGTGGAAGTGAGGTCCGTTGTGTGTGTTGAACATATTGCAGGAGTGCCCCTGCCGCACCTAGACCAATGGTTAGATCATTACAGCCAAATCCAGATAGATCTCTGGTGCCAAATTGTCTGGATAACTCCCGTTGTGCAGTCTCAAAATCAAAATTCCATTCAGGCTGTGGGCGCAATCCACTACGACCAGTAAGTTGGGTATGTAGTTGTGAGGTTTCGGGGAACAGAATCTCTGATGGCTGCATGCGCTCCAGTTCGCTCTGCAGGGTTTGCTGGTCATCTATCTCCATGACCTGAAAACGTCCGGCAGCCAGCGCAAGAATTGCCACACCATAACGCTCCTCTTGAGCAAAGATGGATACCAACAAACTTTCACTGTTGTCATCCATCAGTGCCTCATCGGTCAGGGTGCCAGGGGTAATAATGCGGGCAACCTGTCGCTCTACAGGCCCCTTGCTCTTGGCAGGATCACCAACCTGTTCACAGATTGCTACAGACTCACCAAGCCTGACTAGACGTGCAAGATATTGCTCTGCGGCATGGTAGGGAACACCTGCCATTGGAATTGGTTCACCATTCGACTTGCCACGAGCAGTGAGGGTGATATCCAGCAGCTCAGCCGCTCGTTTTGCATCATCAAAGAATAGTTCGTAAAAATCCCCCATGCGGTAAAACAGCAGAGAGTCAGGATGCTCCGCTTTGATACGAAGAAATTGCTGCATGACCGGGGTATGATTACTGCTGTTCATTGGGCGAGAAAGTTTACCGGAAAAGAGGATGCAGTACGAAATTGAAAATGTGGTTAAGGAGCTGTCAACAGAGCTGCTGGAACATGGTTTGATGCTTACTACTGCAGAGTCCTGTACGGCGGGGTGGATCTCCAAGGTGGTGACGGATCCTGCAGGGAGCAGTGGTTGGTTTGAGCGTGGATTTGTCACCTATTCCAATGAGTCCAAGATGGAGATGCTCGGGGTCTCTGAGCAGACATTGCAACAGTACGGGGCAGTAAGTGTGGAGACTGTTCAGGAGATGGTTACAGGGGCACTGAAGCGTAGTAACGCAGATATTGCTGTGGCGGTTAGCGGTATTGCGGGGCCAACTGGCGGTAGTGATGATAAGCCCGTGGGGTTAGTCTGGTTTGGTTTGCAGGACAGGAGTGGCCTGTTTCATGGAGAGTCAGTGGTTTTTGATGGTGGACGCAATGAGGTGCGTGAACAGACTGTTTTGTTTGCCCTTGAAAGAGTGTTGCAGAGCGTAAAATCGGTTGGGTGAGCCTCCTTTTTTATGGGATAATTTCGTGCTATTTCACAGGCTTTATTAGATGGATAAAAACAGACAAAAAGCACTAGAGGCTGCTCTGGGACAGATCGAGCGCCAGTTCGGCAAAGGCTCCGTCATGCGCATGGGAGACGACAACGCCCAGCGTGACATAGATGCCGTCTCCACCGGCTCCCTGGGACTTGATATAGCCCTTGGCATAGGAGGCCTGCCCCGAGGCCGAGTAGTAGAGATCTACGGCCCCGAATCCTCCGGTAAAACCACCCTTACCCTCCATGCAGTAGCCGAGATGCAGAAACTTGGTGGTACCGCCGCCTTCGTCGATGCCGAACACGCCCTCGACCCAAGCTACGCCGCAAAAGTAGGGGTAAACATAGACGACCTCCTCATCTCCCAACCCGATACAGGGGAACAGGCCCTGGAGATCACCGATATGCTGGTACGCTCAGGTGCAGTCGATATAGTAGTAATAGACTCAGTAGCAGCCCTCACCCCCAAGGCAGAACTCGAAGGAGACATGGGAGACCACCACGTAGGACTCCAGGCCAGACTAATGTCCCAGGCCCTGAGAAAACTAACCTCCAACATCCAACGCTCCAACACCCTCGTAATCTTCATCAACCAGATCAGAATGAAAATAGGGGTAATGTTTGGCAACCCCGAGACCACCACCGGAGGCAACGCCCTCAAATTCTACTCCTCAGTCCGCCTCGACATCCGTCGTATCGGAGCTATAAAGAAGGGCGACGAGATCCTCGGCAACGACACCAGAGTAAAAGTAGTAAAAAACAAAGTAGCCCCCCCCTTCAAACAGGTAACATTCGACATCCTCTACGGAGAAGGAATCTCCAGAGAAGGAGAGATCATAGACCTTGGAGTACAAGAGGGAATAGTGCAGAAATCAGGAGCCTGGTACAGCTACGGATCTGAGAGAATAGGCCAGGGTAAAGACAAGGTAAGACAGTACCTCAAAGATAATCCCGAAACAGCCCAGGAGATAGAGCAGCAGGTTCGAGAGAGGTTGTTGCCTGATCGTGGATAGTTCCCTGGATTGGGCGCATGGGTGGGATCAGGCTCTGCGTCTGCTTGCCAGAAGAGAGCACTCAATTCTTGAACTGAGAAGAAAATTGAGTGGCAGGGGGTATGAGGATGAACTGATTACCAGTTTGCTGGAACGCTTGCATGAGGATGATCTGCTGAATGAGGATAGATTCGCAGAAAATTATGTACGTTCACGGGTGCGACAGGGGTTGGGGCCATATCGCATCGAGCGGGAGCTACAGGAGCGAGGGGTTCCTGCAGAGAAGATTGAAACGGCAATGGATCCATATGCTGAGCAGTGGGATCAGTCAGCAGTAAAGGTAAAAGAGAAAAAGTTTGGAGTAGAGAGGGTTGATGATTTTAGTGAGCAGGCACGTCAACAGCGCTTTTTGCAGTATCGTGGTTTTACCCATGAGCAGATCAGGGTAGCAATCAATAGCAACAGTAGTAGTGATCTGTAACAGATTAAGACAGAATAGTACGCAATGAAAAGTAATGAGATTAGAGCTGCATTTTTAAGCTTCTTTGAACAGAAGGGGCATCAGGTTGTCGATAGCAGTCCATTGATACCGGCAAATGACCCAACCCTGCTTTTTGTAAATGCCGGCATGGTGCAGTTTAAGGATGTTTTTCTGGGAGAGGACAAGCGCAAATACAAGCGGGCAACATCGGTACAGCGATGCCTGCGTGCTGGTGGAAAGCATAATGATCTGGAAAATGTCGGTTATACGGCGCGTCATCACACCTTCTTCGAGATGCTTGGAAACTTCAGTTTCGGGGACTATTTCAAACATGATGCCATTCAGTATGCCTGGGAGTTTCTGACCGTCACTCTTGGCCTGCCAGAGGAGAAACTATGGGTCACGGTATATGAAGAGGATCCTGAGGCGGAGGATATCTGGCTAAAGGAGATGGGAGTCTCTGCAGACCGCTTCTCACGCTGTGGTGCCAAGGATAATTTCTGGTCAATGGGGGATACAGGACCATGCGGCCCCTGTTCCGAGATTTTCTATGACCATGGGGAGGAGATTGCCGGCGGCCCTCCAGGCTCCCCTGATGAGGATGGTGATCGTTATATCGAGATCTGGAATCTGGTGTTCATGCAGTATGATCGTGATAGTGATGGCAATCTAAACCCATTACCACACCCCTCGGTTGATACAGGTATGGGGCTGGAGAGACTGGCTGCCATTCTGCAAAATGGACACAGCAACTACGATATTGACCTGTTTCAGAATTTGATGAAGGCTGTTGCCAAAGAGACTGGCGTTGATGACCACAACCACACATCGGTCAAGGTAATTGCAGACCATATTCGCTCTTGCGCCTTTCTTGCAGTGGATGGAGTGGTGCCCTCCAACGAGGGTCGCGGATACGTTATGCGCCGTATTATTCGTCGTGCAATTCGCCACGGTTACAAGTTGGGTCAGCCGGATCCATTCTTCCATAAACTCGTCGCCCCGTTGGTGACAGAGATGGGAGAGGCATACCCAGAGCTGCCTGTAGCACAAGAACAGGTAGAGAGGGTGCTGTTAAAAGAGGAGCAACGTTTTGCCGAGACCCTGGATCAGGGAATGAGAATTCTTGAAGAGAGCATCTCTGATCTTGATGGTAGTGAGATTCCGGGAGATACAATCTTTAAACTCTACGATACCTATGGTTTCCCAGTTGATCTAACCGGGGATATTGCACGTGAACGTAATATGACCCTGGATCTTGCAGGTTATGAAAAAGCGATGGAGGAGCAGCGTAACAGAGCACGTTCTGCAAGCAGCTTTAAAACTGCACAGGCCGAAGGGTTGGAGATTGAAGGGGAGACTGAATTCAGCGGGTATGATCAACTTGAGGATAGCTCGACTGTCGTTGCTCTATTTCAGGATGGTAGCTCTGTGCAGAGCCTTGATGAAGGCGATAATGGAGTGGTTGTGTTGGGGAGAACCCCGTTCTACGGAGAATCTGGAGGACAGGCTGGTGATCTCGGTCTGTTACATGGTGAGGGGCTGGCATATTTTGAGGTTGAGGATACCCAGAAACAGTCTGGTGGCACTATCCTCCATATTGGTAGCGTAGGGGTTGGAACAATTTCTGTTGGAGACACAATAACCCCTAAGGTTGACGGTCGTGAGCGCAAGGCAACGGCACGTAACCACTCAGCAACACATCTTGCCCATGCTGCACTCAGAAAGATTCTGGGAGACCATGTTCAGCAGAAAGGGTCACAGGTTAACAGCGAACGTCTCCGTTTTGATTTCTCCCACTTTGAACCTATGACAGATGAGCAGGTTCATGAAGTAGAGCGCCAGGTCAATGACCAGATTCTTGCCAGCTATCCGGTAGATAGCCAGGTGATGTCAATTGATGATGCCAAGGCAACTGGGGCGATGGCGCTGTTTGGCGAGAAATATGGTGACGAGGTGCGGGTGGTCCGTATGGACGAATACTCTACAGAGCTCTGTGGAGGAACCCATGTAACATCAACCGGTGAGATCGGGATGTTCCGCATTTTGTCAGAGAGCGGGGTTGCCGCTGGTGTACGTCGTATGGAGGCAGTTACCGGTGAGGGTGCATTGGCTTATGTGGAGTCCGGTGAGCAGACCTTGCAGCAGCTTTCTGATCTGGTAAAAGGCAGTAGAGAGAGTGTTGGAGACAAGGTGCGGGCTCTGGTTGAGCAGAGCAAGAAGATGGAAAAGGAGCTGGAGCGGCTGAAATCAAAACTGGCCAGCGCCTCATCAGGTGATCTTATATCTGATGCTATAGAAACCAGCGGGGTGAAGGTGTTGGTTGCACATCTCGAGGGGGCAGATGTGAAAACCCTGCGCACAACCATGGATCAACTGAAAGACAAACTTGGAACTGCGGCAATTCTTCTGGCAACAGCCAGTGAAGGCAAAGTGGTGTTGGTGGCTGGTGTAACCAAGGATGCAACCGATAGAATAAAAGCTGGGGATATGGTGCGGCATGCGGCCGAACTGGTTGGTGGCAAGGGTGGTGGACGCCCGGATATGGCGCAGGGAGGTGGTAGTGATCCATCAGGGATACCCAAGGCTGTTGCCTCAACCCAGGCCTGGGCACAAGAGGTGTTGCAGTAATGGCACTTATTGTTCAGAAGTATGGCGGAACCTCTGTTGGTAGTGTTGAGCGAATTGAGGCTGTAGCGGACAAGGTCAAGGAGTGGCGTGATCGCGGCAACCAGATGGTCGTCGTAGTTTCAGCCATGAGTGGTGAGACTAACCGGATTGTGGCATTGGCAAAAGAGATCGACTCCAACCCAACCCCACGGGAACTGGATGTAGCGATGGCAACCGGAGAGCAGGTGACAATTGCTCTGTTGACTATTGCACTGGAGAAGAGGGGAGTTCCTGCACGTTCCTATACTGGCCCACAGGTACAAATTCTTACCGACAGCTCACACAACAAGGCACGTATTCTTGATATTGATGCACAGCGTGTTCGTGATGATCTGGACAAGGAACACGTTATTGTAGTTGCCGGTTTTCAGGGAACAGATGAAAATGGAAATATAACCACTCTGGGAAGAGGTGGATCAGATACCTCTGCAGTCGCAATAGCGGCTGCGATCAAGGCTGATGAATGCCAGATCTATACTGATGTGGACGGTGTCTATACCACAGACCCGCGTGTTGTCCCCAATGCCAGACGCATGGATCGCATAACCTTCGAAGAGATGCTGGAGATGGCCAGTCTTGGCTCCAAGGTGCTGCAAATACGTGCAGTAGAGTTTGCAGGAAAATACAATGTCCCCCTTCGGGTTCTCTCCAGTTTTGAGGAAGGTCCCGGAACACTGATTACATTTGAGGAAGAAGGAATGGAACAACCCATTATCTCGGGAATCGCTTTTCAGCGTGATGAAGCAAAATTAACAGTACGTGGTGTGCCGGACAAACCAGGCGTAGCATGCAAGATTCTGGTTGCAGTTTCAGACCATAATATTGAGGTTGACATGATTGTGCAGAACATTGCCAATGATGGAACTACCGACTTTACCTTTACAGTTCACCGCAATGATTACAAGCAGGCCATGTCTGCACTGGACAAGATTGGAAAAGAGCTTGGTGCCAGAGAGGTGATCGGGGACAAGCAGATTGTGAAGGTTTCTCTGGTAGGCGTTGGGATGCGCTCTCATGCCGGAATTGCCAGTCAGATGTTTGAGGCCTTGGCAAAGGAGGGGGTCAATATTCAGATGATCTCAACATCCGAGATCAAGATATCAGTCATTATTGATGAGAAATATCTGGAGTTGGCGGTTCGTGCGCTGCACGACTCTTTTGAGCTTGATGCTGAGCCAGAGAGTAAATAATCAGACAAAGAAATCTGTTGTAACTTCAAAAAATAGTGAAATTCTAATGTTCTAGCAATTATTTGAATGGGCGGTATACTCCATAAACCAACGGAATTGATAATAATAAAACGGAGAGAGGGAATGCTGATACTGACAAGGCGAGTCGGGGAGACAGTGAGGATAGGAGATGATGTTTCCATTACTGTGCTTGGGGTAAAAGGCAATCAGGTACGCATAGGTATTGATGCCCCAAGAGAGATCGCAGTACATCGTGAAGAGATCTATCAAAGGATTCTTAACGAAGAGAGTGAAGAGAACGAAGATTACACTGTGTAGACCTGACGTTAATCGTATCAAATAACAAAAAAAGCAGATAAAACTGCAATTGCCATCTTTACCTGATCTCTCTCTACAGGTATCCTTTGCGCCGTTCTCGAGGCATGGATTATATATATCTGCCCAACAATTGAGAATCTCACAATTTCTACTGGAGAAGTGGCCGAGAGGCTGAAGGCGCTCCCCTGCTAAGGGAGTATGGGGTTAATAGCTCCATCGAGGGTTCGAATCCCTCCTTCTCCGCCATTATTCTTATGAATAAGTTCAATCTAAAAACACTTGCCACA
>CAYQBY010000010.1:0-44571 GCA_964415865.1 uncultured Piscirickettsiaceae bacterium
TAAACCACATGCTCCACCGCTTGTGCGGGCCCCCGTCAATTCCTTTGAGTTTTAACCTTGCGGCCGTACTCCCCAGGCGGACAACTTAACGCGTTAGCTTCGCTACTAAGATCACTACAATCCCAACAGCTAGTTGTCATCGTTTACGGCGTGGACTACCAGGGTATCTAATCCTGTTTGCTCCCCACGCTTTCGTACCTCAGCGTCAGTATTGGTCCAGGAAGTCGCCTTCGCCACTGGTGTTCCTCTGCATCTCTACGCATTTCACCGCTACATGCAGAATTCCACTTCCCTCTACCATACTCTAGCTAGACAGTATTGAATGCAGTTCCCAAGTTGAGCCCGGGGCTTTCACATCCAACTAATCTAACCACCTACGCACGCTTTACGCCCAGTAATTCCGATTAACGCTTGCACCCTCAGTATTACCGCGGCTGCTGGCACTGAGTTAGCCGGTGCTTCTTCTGTAGGTAACGTCAAGCTACATTAGTATTATTAATGTAACCAATCCTCCCTACTGAAAGTGCTTTACAACCCTCGGGCCTTCTTCACACACGCGGTATTGCTGGATCAGGGTTGCCCCCATTGTCCAATATTCCCCACTGCTGCCTCCCGTAGGAGTCTGGGCCGTGTCTCAGTCCCAGTGTGGCTGATCGTCCTCTCAGACCAGCTACAGATCGTTGCCTTGGTGAGCCATTACCTCACCAACAAGCTAATCTGACGCAGGCTCATCTAATAGCGAGAGCTTTCAAGAAGAGGCCCCCTTTCCCTCGTAAGGATTATCCGGTATTAGCTCGAGTTTCCTCGAGTTGTCCCCGACTATAAGGTAAATTCCTACGCGTTACGCACCCGTCCGCCACTCGACGCCTGAGAGCAAGCTCCCATCGTTTCCGTTCGACTTGCATGTGTTAAGCATACCGCCAGCGTTCAATCTGAGCCAGGATCAAACTCTTCAGTTCAATCACTGCGGCTGCTTGTGGCAGCCAATCTTTTCTCGAATTGTTCGTAAGCTTCGAAAAAGTCCATTTCTGTACTTTTTCTAGGGTTACTTACAACCGATATTTCTTGCTTAGCAAGATACCGATGCAAGTACCCACACAAATTATCTGACCTAATTTTTAAAGAGCATTTGCACAACTCACGTCGTGCAAGGAGGGCGTATTCTACATCCCTCCAATCAACTGTCAACCACTAATTTAAATTAATTTTTGGTGACCTTAAATCCACTACTTTTGTTGCCGTTTTCGTAGCCGACAACCCAAGCAAGGAGGCGCATTCTACAGCCTAAAAAGTACCTGTCAATCCTTTTACAAAATAAAGTTTACTATCCCGATTATTTCACAGTAATACGTGCAAATCTGCGCTTGCCAACCTGATAGACACGAGCCTCTCCTGGCATAACCTTGAGCTTTGTATCCTCTATCTTCTCGCCATCTATCTTGACTGCTCCCTGTCGTATCATGCGTAACGCATCTGAAGTGCTTGCGGTTAAACCCGCCTCCTTCAACAAATTGGCAATAGCCAAACCATCATCTTCTGCCATTAATTCAATCTCATCCATCTCATCAGGTATGGCACCCTTGCGAAAGCGATTAATAAAGTTCTGCTCCGCCTGGTCCGCATCATTATGACTATGGAAGCGTGCCACGATCTCTTTTGCCAGCTCCACCTTGGCATCTCTTGGATTACCTCCAGCCTCGACCGCCTGCCTGAATGCAGCCACCTCTTCCAGAGGACGAAAACTGAGTAGCTCGAAATACTTCCACATCAACTCATCCGAGACCGACATCAATTTTCCAAACATATCATCTGGACTATCATTAACCCCCACATAATTGTTCAGTGACTTCGACATCTTCTGGATACCATCTAACCCCTCAAGAATAGGCATGGTAATAATTGTCTGCGGAGGCTGCCCCTCCTGTTTCTGTAGCTCACGCCCCATTAATAGGTTGAACTTCTGATCAGTACCTCCAAGCTCAACATCTGCCTTCAACTCGACAGAATCCCAGCCCTGAATTAGAGGATAGATGAACTCGTGAATTGCTATGGGCTGACCACCTTTGTAGCGTTTGTCAAAATCATCGCGCTCCAACATTCTTGCAACAGTTAATCGAGAGGCTAGCTTGATCAAGTCTGCTGCCGATTTCTCGCCCATCCATGAGGAGTTAAAAACAATAGTGGTCTTCTCTGGATCAAGAATTTTGAAAACCTGGTGCTCATAACTCTTGGCATTCTCCAGTACATCTTCACGGGTCAACGGCTTCCTGGTTACATTCTTACCAGTTGGATCACCAATCATTCCGGTGAAGTCTCCAATAAGAAAAATGATCTCATGTCCAAGATCCTGAAACTGACGCAGTTTATTAATCAATACCGTATGTCCGAGATGGAGATCTGGTGCCGTTGGATCAAATCCAGCCTTAATGCGTAGTGGTCGCCCCTCTTTCAACTTCTCAATCAGTTCAGATTCAACCAGAATCTCCTCCGCTCCACGCTGAATCTCTTCCAATGACTCTTCTATTGATACCATCTTGATGTTCACTCTTAAATATTGATTATTCAGTATTGAATAGATAGCCGCGAAGGGTATCACAGCCTTCCATATAAAAGCCTCCAACACCCACGAAAACAGCCTATAACCATCATAAAACAGCTAAAACCACACAATCAATAGCGTTAATTATCCATATTTATACCCCATAACCACCCAACAAAAAACACTTAAATGCTTTAAATACAACTAGTTATACAGGACGCGCCAACAAACATACCATAAAAATAATCGTTATTTAATGCTTGACAATGTTATTGAATATGACTATTATTGTCCCCGTAAACAGATTTTTTGTTATTTATTTTAAATTTTGATGGAGATTATCATGAAAAAGATTATTGCTACTATTGCTCTTGTTGCTGTTGCTTCTAGTGCTTCTGCTTTCTTCGGTGGAGACAACGATAACCAGTCTGGTTACGGAACTGGTTCTGCTGATGGTGCTTTCGACGGACGTGGACGTGGTGCTGGTAAGGGAAATGCTGATGCAGAGGGTAACTTCAGCATGACTATCAACGCTTCTGGTAAGGGTTCTTCTAACATGGAAGCTGATATGGACGCTGCTGAGAATGCACGTTTTGACGGTAAGAGCGACGTTCGCACTGAGTCTAGCCCTTCTTACCCATACTATGGTGCTCCTGTAGCTCCTGCTGCTCAGTAAGACCTAGTCTTCTAGTTGCAAAAAATCCCGCACGATCTGTGATCGTGCGGGATTTTTTTATCTCTATATCCTAGAAAAATAGTTCAATTCTCTACAAAGAAAGCACCATAGCTGTTGTTGCTGTCACAAAAACGACGCAAACCACCATAAACGAGACGATAAATCTATCCAAAATCTTCTCCCTAATGTCAAAGCAATAAACCCCTTAAAAGATATGGGATCAGAAGGACTCTAACGACTTTGCCACATACTGTCCAGCCCTTTACTATAGAAGATTATTGCCTTTATTTTTCAGTAAGATACTCTATTTTGGGCAGCAGATAAAATTGCTAAATGACAAAAATATCATATTCATTGATAGGTATTGGAATCAGGGCTTAAAACAGAGGTCACATTAGTAAAAAATGGCGCGCCCGAAGGGATTCGAACCCCTGACTTCCACCTCCGGAGGGTGGCGCTCTATCCAGCTGAGCTACGGGCGCATGCTCAATCTACAGGTGGTGCATTCTACTGGAAGCAGCTAACTATCTCGATCCATTTTTCTATATGAGAGCGCCTCAGCAAGGTGTCTCATTTCAACCCACCGATCTCCTGCAAGGTCAGCAATTGTTCTGGACACTCTTAATACCCGATGATATGCACGTGCCGACAGCCCCAGAGAGTCAATAGCATCAATCAAAAACTGTTTTTCCTCCTGACCAAGGCCACACACCTCTTCCAATTGATCTCCTTGAAGCTGATTATTAGGCACCCTTTGGCGTGTTAATTGTGTCTCTCTCGCCCTTTTAACACGATTGCGGACCTGACTACTATCCTCAACATCATCCTCCCTCTCTCCGGCCAACATCTCTGAAGGGATTCGCGCAACCTCAATCTGCAGATCAATTCTATCCAGCAACGGGCCTGATATCTTGCCACGATAACGCTGAATTTGGTCGGGGGTACAGTGGCACTTGCCTGAACTGTCACCATGATAGCCACATGGGCACGGATTCATCGCCGCAATCAGCTGGAAACGTGCAGGAAATTCCACCTGTGCCGCGGCACGAGAGATAGTGATTTTCCCTGACTCCATTGGCTCTCTCAGTACCTCCAAAACGTGACGGGAGAACTCAGGCAACTCATCCAAAAAGAGCACTCCGTTGTGTGCAAGTGAAATCTCTCCTGGCCTGGGACGTCCGCCTCCACCCACAAGAGAGACCGCAGAGGCGGTATGGTGTGGAGCCCTGAAAGGTCTGATACCCCAACGGGACGCATCAAATTGTGGGCTGTTGATTGAATAAATAGTGGCGCTCTCTAGTGCCTCCTGCTCACCCATTTCAGGAAGAATACCGGGCACTGTAGAAGCCAACAGCGTCTTTCCTGTGCCAGGAGGACCACTCATCAGTAAATTGTGTGAGCCCGCTGCCGCAACCTCCAGAGCCCTTCTGGCTATGTGCTGTCCGCGCACTTGTGACAAATCTGGAACCTGCAGTATCTCAACCATTTCAACATCTGATTCAACAGGCGGCAGAGGTGTATCGTCAATAAAAAATGAGGCCACCTGCTGCAGGGTTGAGGCAGGATGAAACTGTAGTCCTGAAACATGTGAGGCCTCCGTCGCATTCTTTTCGGGAAGAATCAGTATACGTCCTGCGTCACGTGCCTTCAGTGCTGCAGGAAGTACGCCTCTGACCTCACGAATAGCGCCATCCAGGGCCAGCTCACCAATCAACTCGAAGGGCCGCATCTGCTCTGTTGAGATCTCTCCGGAAGCAGCGAGAACCCCCATAGCGATAGGAAGATCAAGCCGCGCACCTGTCTTTGGCAGATCAGCTGGTGCAAGGTTAATAGTTACTCTTCTCTGTGGAATTTTAAAACCAGAACTAATAAGTGCACCACGCACTCGATCCTTTGCCTCTCTCACTGCCGCCTCAGGCAATCCGATTATAGATATACCAGGCAACCCACTACTAAGCAGCACCTCCACAACGACCTCTGGTGCCTCAATACCAGAAATTGCACGACTATTTACCGCTGCCAATGACACAAAATGCTCCTCAGAATTTATTTTAGATACAATAACACGCCATGCACGGTCTCTCTCTTAAACAACTGACAACCAGTCATATTGGTCCTATTGATCTCTCCATTGGACCAGGGCAGGCTATTGGGATCTCTGGCTCCTCAGGCTCTGGCAAGACCCTGTTGCTACGTGCTATAGCGGATCTTGATCCTCATCATGGAGAGGTGTATCTTTTTGGTAAAGCACAAACCCAGCACATCCCCAGCCATTGGAGGCAACATGTTGCATTTTTTGCAACAGAGAGTCAGTGGTGGGGGGACCGAGTTGATGAGCACATGCCTGAATCAGCTGATCAAGACCACCTCCTGTCTCTGTGTGGCTTTGAACCAGAGACAATACACTGGTCAATTGACCGGCTCTCAAGCGGAGAAAAACAGAGGCTCGCTATTGTTCGCCAACTAGCACTATCGCCATCAGTGCTGTTGCTGGATGAACCAACCTCCAGTCTTGACAGAGAAAACGCACAACGTATTGAAGATATGCTGCTCCAATATCAACGGCAGAGGCAAGCTATTATGATTTGGGTCAGCCATGACAGGGAACAGCTCTCAAGAGTAAGCCAACGACAATTCAGAATGAGCACTGGAACAATAGAAGAGGTATCGCAACATGCAGTCTGATGCCATACATACACTTGTGCAACTCACTCCCATTGATTTGGGTCTTGCTGCCCTGTTAATTCTGTTAGTTTCATCTATCTCATTGATCAACAAAGTAAAGATTGAAAATAAAATTATCTTTTCAGCTCTCAGAGCCACTCTTCAGCTACTGTTTGTAGGTTTGGTTCTACAGACACTATTCAACCACAGTTCCCTGTTCTGGGTAGCAATCATGTCCATGATCATGGTTCTTCTGGCAGGCAGAGAGATTCATGTAAGGCAGCAACGAAAACTATCCGGTGGCTGGGGCTTTATGACTGGCACAATCGCAATGTTTCTATCATCCATGGTTACAGCCCTTTTTGCCCTGCTGATGATTATTGAACATGACCCCTGGTATCACCCCCAATACGCAATCCCACTCCTTGGCATACTACTAGGCAACACCATGAACGGTATTTCTCTAGGAATGGATCGACTAACAAGCAGTGTCTGGCAGCAACGCAGAATTTTAGAGGCCCGCCTGGCTCTTGGTGAAAGTGCACAACAAGCTATTCGCAAGCTACGGGATGATGCCATTCGTACCGGAATGATTCCTATCCTGAATGCCATGGCTGCTGCCGGTATTATCAGTCTTCCAGGAATGATGACTGGGCAGATTCTTTCTGGAACTCCTCCAATAGAAGCTGTGAAATACCAGATTCTCATACTTTTTCTCATTGCTGGAGGAACGGGACTAGGAGTAATGACTGCTATTTCTGTCTCATCAAGACGTTTTTTTGACACAAGAGACCGTCTCAGAATCGAGCGCCTATCTAAATCAATAGATTAAAATCAATCAGTTAACTGAATCAGCCTATTTTCTTTGAGAATTTAAGACATACTTTTTGAGAAACGACTTGTAACCAGCATTATTGAGTCGCTGCTTCTCATGATCGGCGCTTGAGAAACTCTGGAATGGTCCGACATCCACTCGGTAAAGTGCACCTTTGGCAGTTTTTACCCTATTTATTCGAACATTTCCAAACCCATTAAGGATCAACTCCGCCTTATGCTTATCAGCTGCCTCCTGGCTGCGGAAGGCACCCAACTGGATAAGGTAGTTTCCCTCTCGCACTGATGATACTTTTTGTGCTGGCACTTTTTTTGCGTCTCTCTTCGATGAGACTCCATCTTTTTCCTTTGGCTTATCCTCTACACCGGTGTACTCCTCTTCTGGAAGCATGGAAAAGAAGTCAAAATGAAATTGGTCCTCCTGCTCCTGTTCCGTGCTCTTTACCGGTTTGCCAGACTGCTGTTTTGCTTGTTGAGACACTGGCTCTGCCGGCATCTTCAACCAGTACAGATACCCTCCAAACAATCCTGCGGCAGACAGAGCCAACAAAATAATGGCTGATCCAGAGGCTTTTCCTTTTATATTATAGCCAGTCATTACATCTCTTCAGGTGCTGATACACCCAACAACCTCAAACCATTAACAAACACCTGTCGTGCCGCCAGTATCAAGGTGATACGTGCGTTTCTCAGTGCCTGATCCTCTACCAGAAACTGATGTGCGTTGTAGTAGGTGTGCAGATCATGCGCAAGGTCACGCAGATAGTGCGCCAATTGGTGCGGCTCACGTTGTAGTGCAGCAGCTTCCAGCAGCTCAGGATAGCGGGCAATCCCAACCATAAGGTTTTTTTCATGTGATTCGGTTAGCAGATTAAGGTTGGACTCCCCTTCTGTCTGATCCCATGCCATCCCCTTTTCATTCATCTGTCGCATCACACTGTGAATGCGTGCATGTGCATACTGAATATAGTAAACCGGGTTCTCCGAGGATTGAGAGCGTGCCAGATCCAGATCAAAGTCCATATGCTGTTCACTTTTTCTCAATACATAAAAAAACCTTGCAGCATCATTACCTACCTCAGCCCTTAACTCCCGCAGGGTAACAAAGGAACCACTACGGGTAGACATCTGAACCTTCTCCCCACCACGATAGAGGGATGCAAACTGCACCAGTAATATCTCCAACCTGTCAGAATCCTGCCCCATCGCAGCAAGACCAGCACGTACACGCGGCACATAACCATGATGGTCTGCACCCCATATATTTATCATTCTGTCAAAACCGCGATTCAGCTTGTTCATATGATAGGCAATATCTGATGCAAAATAGGTCTTGAGGCCATTGTCACGCACCACAACACGATCCTTTTCGTCCCCATATTTTGTGGAACGAAACCAGAGCGCACCATTCTGCTCATAGACGTCATCACTACCCTGCAGTTTCTCAATAGCCTGGTCAACCGTATTGTCATCCATCAGCGACTGTTCGGAGAACCACTCCTCATACTCCACCCCAAATTCCGCAAGGTCCTCTCTGATATCTCCCAAGATGGTGCTGACTGCTGCATGGTGAACCTGTTGATACTGCTCTTCACCCAATAAAGTACGCGCCTGAGCAATAAGGCCATCGATATGGGCCTCCTTGTCTCCTTCAGGCTCATCTGCCGGAACTCCATCCATCACCTCATGGAGTGGATGCAGGAATAACTCCCCCTGCTCGCGATGGAGTGTTGCTGCAATATCCCATATATAGTCACCCTGATAACCATTAACAGGAAATAGTATCTCCTCACCACAAAGATCGAGGTAGCGCATCCAGACACTGGCAGTCAGAATATCCATCTGCCTACCAGCATCATTTACATAATATTCACAGTGGACCTGATAACCAGCCGCACGCAATAGGCTGGCTGTCGCCGCACCATAAGCCGCACCACGCCCATGCCCCACATGCAGTGGACCTGTTGGATTGGCAGAGACATACTCCATTACTACCTTCTCACTACTACCAATATTACTCTCTCCATATCTGTCACCAATACGAAGGACATCCTTGATAACCTGGCCGTAAGCAGCATCTGAGAGATAAAAATTGATAAAGCCCGGACCTGCAATCTCTGTTTTTATCACCTGCCCAGATTCTGGAATGGCCCCTACAATTTTCTGCGCCAACTCCCGTGGGTTAGCTCTAGCCTGTTTTGCCAAAACCATAGCTGTATTGGTAGCAAAATCACCATGGCTTTGGTCTCTTGTGCGCTCAATCAATACCTCTGGATCACTATTCAGCGTAATGACACCCTCTTCACGAAGGTGGTCCAGTGCAGATTCGACAAGTTGTTTGAGTTGCTGTTTCACTAGCGCTCCATTTTAGCCACGTACCAGTGGATCTTCTACACCCTGGCGTATCTCTTTACCCATAAGAGTTTCAATCAACTCCAGCGCGAAATCCATTGCCGTTCCTGGGCCACGTGACGTAATGATATTTCCATCAGTAACCACATCGACATCTTCAATTATATTTGCTGAGGTTCCCTGCAAAAATCCTGGATAGCTGGTTGCCTCTTTACCATCCAGCACTCCGGCATCTGCCAGTACTTTAGGTGCCGCACAAATGGCCGCTGCATATCTCTCTTCTGCAGCCATTTTCTTAATCAGTTGATGAATACGAGGATCGGCATTTAGATTGTCTGCTCCCGGCAGTCCGCCAGGCAATACAACCATCTGATACTCCTGCTGAAGAGCCTCATCCAGAGTCATATCTGCTATATGCACAGTGTCACGACTAGCTCTAACAGGACCATCTGTCAGTCCGGCAACTACCACCTTGATCCCTGCGCGACGCAACAGATCGATAATAGTGATCGCCTCCAGCTCCTCGAACCCCTCTGCCAGAGGAACCAGTACGGAAATCTCACCACTCATATCTTGCTCCTAGTGTGGAGTATGAAGCAGATGAAGCCCTTTCAGCATATTCAGAGCCTCAAACAGAACAAAGTCATCCTCAGCCAGATTCTTTTCTGGCTCCTCACCATTCTCGGCATCGTCACCATCCTTTAGTTCAGTACTACCATCAGATGACTCCCCATTCCCACTACTGAGATGGCCGGAAAGATCCTTCTCAGAGACGCGATGAAGATTCTTCTTTTTACTCTCCTCACTTTTTTCAATCTTAATATTATTTAGCTCAATATCAGGGGTAATACCCTCGGTCTGGATTGATCGTCCTGAAGGGGTGTAATAACGCGCTGTTGTCAGCTTCAGTGCAGCTCCTTCACGCATCGGCAAAATAGTCTGCACCGAGCCCTTGCCAAATGTCTTGGTTCCCATGATCACCGCTCGCTTATGATCCTGCAGTGCACCAGCGACAATCTCCGATGCTGAGGCCGAACCATTATTTACCAAGACCACCAATGGCCCACCATCCAGAATATCATCTGAATCTGCCTCAAATTCTATTTTCGAGTCACCCACTCGACCATCTGTATAGACCACTAATCCATCCGTTAAAAATGCATCAGAAACTGTTACTGCAGCACTCAATACCCCGCCTGGATTGTTACGTAGATCCAGCACCAATCCATTCAGACGGTCTCCACCATTCTCCTTAACCAGTTTTTTAATTGCCTTGTCGAGATTTTCCCCTGTACGCATCTGGAACTGACTGATCCGAACATAACCAAAGCCATCCTCCAATATACGGCTTTTAACACTACGAATCTTGATCACGTCACGAATAATATTTACTGTCAATGCCTGATCTTCCCCCTTACGCACAACAGTCAACTCAATTTTTGTTCCCACCTTGCCACGCATCTTCTTCACTGCATCACCCAGGGTAATACCCTGAACAGCCGTGCCATCAATACGAATAATCAGATCACCTGCCTGCATTCCTGCACGTTGTGCCGGGGTATCATCAATTGGAGAGATTACTTTAACAAAGCCATCCTCCATCCCAACCTCAATACCCAGACCACCAAACTCACCCGTAGTACTAACCTGCAATTCATCATGCGCCTCTGGCAACAGATATGAGGAGTGAGGATCAAGGCTACTCACCATCCCTTTAATGGCACTGTTGAGCAGATCTTCATCACTCACCTCCTCAACATAGGTCTTCTTGATCTTGCTGAACACCTCACTAAAGGCTCGCAACTCATCCAGCGGCAACGGTGCAACGGCTCCCTCGTTCCGCTCAGCCAGCACACTCCGCTCCACGGCAAGCGATACCCCTAGAATTAATCCAGTCAATAAAATCAGTAAGTCACGTGCCTTTGTCTTCATTAAATATTCCGCTTTTGTGTTTATAGCATCTCGATAATCACACCGATTTTACAGGAAAAATTGCACCCAGTATTACCGATTGATCTGCTCCTGTAACAGAGGGAAGATTCCCTATCTCCCCACATATAGTTTGACGAGCCAACCAGGCAAAAGCTGTCGCCTCCACCCAGTCAGGGTCAACACCAACAGTCGCACTTGAACTGACTGCCCATCCCGGTAGATGTGCAGAAATACGCTCCAACATAAAAGTATTGTGCGCACCGCCTCCACACACCAACAACTGTTGACCACCAGCCTGATGTTCATGCACAGCATCTGTAATTGTACTTGCTGTCAGCTCACAAAGAGTCGCTGCCACATCCTCTGCCGATAGTGGCTCCACAAGTGACTGCATACAGGCATCAACCCAATCACCATTAAACAACTCACGCCCTGTACTTTTGGGTGGTGGTTGCGAAAAGAAAGTATCACTTCTCATTGTATTCAACAGGGTATCAGATACGTTTCCTTGCCGAGCAAATCCACCGTCTCGATCCATACTCTTACCCGATGATCTGTTAATCCAATAATCCATCAACACGTTGCCTGGTCCGGTATCAAATCCAACAACCGGATCACTGTCATTTACTGGCAACAACGTCACATTTGCCATACCGCCTATATTCACTACAGCACCACTCTTCCCTCTCATCAACCAGTGGTGATAGGCTGGAGCCAATGGTGCACCCTCTCCTCCAGCAGCAATATCACGGCGGCGAAAATCTGCGACTGTAGTCATCCCTGTTCGCTGAGCAATAATGTTTGGATCACCAATCTGTAGAGTAAATGGTCTATCACCTCTGGGCATATGGCGAATTGTCTGCCCATGACTACCAACCGCCCTGATCTCCTCCACCGTTAAACCAGCCTTCTCAACTACACTAGTTACAGCAGCCGCAAAAAGCTCCCCTAGCTCAACATCCAACTCGCCCATTCGCTCAATTTCATTTTCTCCGGGCTTACAGAGCGCGACAATCTTCTCCTTAAGCACGGGAGAAATCGAAATAATATCTGTTGCACAAATTACTGGGGGAAAGGCAGAAAAATCAACAGCCACCGCATCAATACCATCCATGCTAGTACCAGACATCAGACCTATAAAATATTCGCTCACTGCCTATCCTTTGAAGTCATCGAGCCACGGTATCCTGTTATGTATTACTTATCAATGGATATCTACCATAGATATATGTCATCTTCATACGAGATGCTCTGTCTTAATCATTGGACATTTTAATAAAGGATTGCTAGGTTAGCTCCTATTCACATCACTGGAGAAATTGTTTATGAAACAAATCAATCGGACTTCTGCCATTATCTTCTGCCTCCTATTCTCACTTGGCAATGCATGGGCAGATGAGTTTCATGACACTATTGATATCTTCCAAAAAGCTGGGGAAAGTGGCAAGTTCTTCAACAGTGCTCATGGCTACGCTGTTTTCCCAACTATAGGCAAAGTCGGCATTGGTGTCGGTGGCTCTTATGGCAGCGGCAAAGTCTATGCGGGCCATGAACATGTTGGTGATACCACAGCAACACAGCTCACAATAGGATTCCAGCTTGGTGCCCAGGCATTTAGTCAAATTATCTTTTTCCAGGACAAACGGGCTTTTGAGGAATTTACTATCGGTAATTTTGAGTTTGGTGCCCAGGCAAATGCTGTGGCAATTACTGCAGGCGTATCCGGAACAGCATCAACTATTGGACACTCCGTAGGAGCCAGCGGAGGAAGAAATGATGCTACAACTGCCGGTGAATACAATAAAGGAATGGCGACTTTTACAATAGCTAAAGGCGGCCTCATGTATGAGGCATCAGTTGGCGGACAAAAATTCAGCTATACACCAAAATAATACTGCGCCTCTTTACTAGAAAGGGCACCTAAATGAGCAAACAAACATGATGGGAACAACCAGCGTCACTTTTATTGATGTATTCATGATGGCCCTTCCAATAATTCCAATCATCTATTTTTTGATTGCGGGCAATCCTCATGAGATTGATACAGAAGAGAGGACATCGCTATCAGCTGCAAGAACATGGCTGGTGCTCGCCTTACTAGCTATGGGGTTGGGTGCACTTGGTGCAGTGATCGCAACAGTTACACTAATTATGGGTATCAAGACTATCTTCAGAGGGCGCACAATGTATGGCTTAACAGTAGCCCTGATCTCTCTATTTGTACCAATATTTAATTTTATTCCATTATGGAATTAGGTTGTTGGTGACTGCACAAGCACTATCGACCAAAATAAAACTATCCTTGCCAGCCTGTACTCTGTAGTAGCAAGTAAGTAGACGGTTAACAGCTGCCCTCTTTGGTACCAAGTCCAGCTTCTGCCATCTCTACAGCACGAAAGATTGCACGCCCCTTATTCATGGTCTCTTTCCACTCAAGTTGCGGGATAGAGTCATGTACTACACCAGCTCCGGCTTGAACATGTAGCTCTCCATCTTTGATTACTGCCGTACGGATTGCGATAGCAGTGTCCATGTTGCCATTCCAGCCAATGTACCCAACCGCTCCTGCGTATATGCCACGTTTGACCGGCTCCAGCTCATCGATGATCTCCATGGCACGAATCTTTGGTGCTCCGCTAACTGTGCCTGCTGGGAAGGTGGCACGAAGGGCATCCATTGCGCTCATACCTTTTTTTAGCTTTCCTGTAACATTGGAGACAATATGCATGACATGGGAGTAGCGTTCTATCTTCATGTTTTCTGTAAGCTCAACAGTTCCTGTCTCTGCCACACGCCCAACATCATTTCGTCCAAGGTCTATCAGCATCAAATGTTCGGCCAACTCTTTTGGATCTGCCAGCAACTCTTTTTCAAGAGCCAAGTCCTCATCTTCAGTATGCCCTCTACGCCTGGTGCCAGCAATTGGACGCACTGTCACCACTCCATCCTCTACTCTGGTCAGAATTTCAGGGGATGAACCAACCACCTGAAAGTCATCCAGGTCCAGATAGTACATGTATGGAGATGGATTAAGGGTACGTAGTGCACGATACAGGTTAAGTGGTGGCGCCTTAAACGGAATGGAAAGACGCTGCGAGATCACCACCTGCATCACATCACCCTCAACAATGTAGTCCTTGATTTTCTCTACCGCACACTCAAACTTGTCCTGATTAAACCCTGAGACAAAGTCATTCTCATGTACGGTCCGCGGTGAACTCTCTGGTACAGCAGGTGTAGGCTGATTCAGCTTGGCAGTAATCTCATCAAGACGCTGTTGCCCCTGTTGCCATGCATCATTCTGCTCTGGGTCAACATGGATAACGATATGGAGTTTTCCACTCAGGTTGTCAAATACCAGCACCTCCTCAGAGACCATTAAGATGATATCCGGATTATCAAGTGGATCCATCTCCGGCACATCTGATAGCCGCTCTTCAATCAGGCGCACAGTGTCATAACCGAAGCAACCAACCAGCCCTCCGGTAAATCTTGGCAACCCATCACACTCGGCAACCCGGAAGCGGGTTCTGTATTCCTCAATCCAGCCTAATGGGTCTGCAGTCTCCAGTGACTCACTCTCTTTGCTCTCTGTCTCAACTGTAATCTTGTGGCCACGCACACGAATAATTGTTTTTGCAGGAAGACCAATAATTGAGTAACGTCCCCACTTCTCTCCCCCCTGTACAGACTCAAACAGGTAGCTCCATGGGCTCTCAGCAACCTTACGGTAGGCTGAAAGTGGCGTATCCAGATCTGCCAATACCTCTCGTGTCAGCGGAATTCGGTTATATCCCTGCTGTATAGATTTATTTACAAGATCCTTGAAGCTGGAACTGTTCATCGAAATAGGGATGGCAGTTCAGCCATTGAATCAATTACCGCATCCGGATTTGAGGTACGAATATCATCTCCATGATTGTACCCGTATGACATGCAGACAATAGTAAAGCCAGCTGCTCTGGCTGCTTTTACATCACTTACAGAGTCACCAATCATTAGCGCATCATCAGGCTCTAGACCGAAGAAGTCAGAGACATGTAGCAACGGACCAGGATCAGGTTTTTTTACATCCAGAGTGTCTCCGCTCACCACAATCTCAAAAGCATCAGCAATTCCGAGATCTTTCAGGATCGGAATTGTATAACGTGCAGCCTTGTTGGTTACGCAACCAAGACTAACTGGCTGACTCTGTAACCACTCAAGTCCCTCTGTAACTCCTGGGTATAATTGACTACGCTTACTGGTGTTTTCTGCATATAGCTCGGAGAATATAGGAAGCGCCCGCTCAAACAGATCACTCTCCGGTTTGCCGTCAAGTGAGTTGGTCAAGGCTCGCTCCACTAGCCGCTCTACACCATTTCCAACCCACTCACGCACCCTACTTTCGCCACGTGTTGGCATGCCAATTATGGACAACATTTCATCTACACACCATGCTAGATCAGGAACACTATCTACCAGTGTTCCATCCACATCAATCAAAACCATGGCAGGAAGTTTCAACTGCACAACCTTTTACCTGGATGCCTGAGCCAACTCCGCACGCATCTCACCAATAACAGTATCGTAACGATTTGGATCAGAATCTTGTCCGGCGCCAAAAATTGCGGAACCAGCAACAAACATGTCAGCACCTGCCTCTCTGATCTCACGAATGTTGTTGACCTTTACACCACCATCAATCTCCAGACGAATGTCATATCCGCTCTCATCAATCATGTTACGTGCTGCACGCAACTTATCCATGGTTGCAGGGATAAAGCTCTGACCACCAAAACCCGGGTTAACCGACATCAACAAAATTACATCCACCTTATCCATCACATAATCAAGATATGAAAGCGGTGTTGCCGGATTAAAGACCAGGCCAGATTTGCAATCATGCTCTTTAATCAGCGCCAGTGAACGATCAATATGTTCTGATGCCTCTGGATGGAATGTGATGTAGGAGGCTCCAGCCTTTGCAAAATCCGGGATAATTCTATCCACTGGTTTAACCATCATGTGTACATCAATCTCCGCTGTCACACCATGGTTACGTAATGCATCACATACCAAAGGGCCAATTGTTAAGTTTGGAACATAATGGTTATCCATTACATCAAAATGGACAACATCGGCACCTGCTGCCAGCACTTTATCTACCTCGTCTCCCAGTTTTGCAAAATCCGCCGAGAGTATAGAGGGGGCAATCAGATTATCTTTCATATCTATTCCTTCAAAAATAGGTTGATCAAAAAGGGAACTCTACAGGATGAGAAGAGACTTTTCAGCCTCATTGTTAAGCCATCACTACCTCTATTTTTACACGAAAACTATTTTTTTCTGGCTTCCTGGATTGTCTCATAGGCAATTCTGATTTGATGAGTCTTTTCTGTGGCCATCTTCATCATCTCTTCAGGTAATCCTTTCGCAACCAGTTTGTCTGGATGGTGCTGACTCATCAGGCGACGATAGGCTCGCTTCACCTCTGCATCAGTTGCACTCTGTTTGAGGCCAAGTGTCTTGTATGAACTACTCAGTGTTGGCTTATTTGATCCGCTACTCTGAGCACCACCCCCAGACCTAACCATTGACTCCAGCTGGTCATAGAGCGCACGTGGAATACCCAGCAGGGAACTTATATGAAGAAGGATCTTCTTCTCTGCCGGATGCAATACCCCATCCGCATAAGCAGCCTGAAGCTGAATCTCCATAAACATCTGGATCAAGGTAGTGCGCCTGCTTGTCTCTTGACGAAACTGCTGGAGCAGATCATCCAGAGGGAAATCCGCCCTTTTCCCCTCATTGAACAATTTCTCTGCAGCCTTGCGAAGGTTGGCATCCAGTTGCAGGTGATCCATAACGGCTCGCGCCATCTGAATTTCGTCAGCGGTTACCTTGCCATCAGCTTTGGCTACATGCCCCATAACAGAGAAGGTGGCAGTAAAGAACGCTGTCTGCACTCGCTGCTGATTACCCAGACCCCATCCTCCAGATGAGGAGACACCACGTATCCCTTTATCAAAGTTGTGGCCAAATGATGCGCCAATCAGTGCGCCAAGCGGCCCGCCCAACATAAAGCCAAAAGCTCCGCCCAATATTTTTCCTGCCCAACCCATACTGATATTCCTTTAAGTAACCTGTTCCTTGAGCACACCCGCATGAAAAATAAGTCGCGGCAGGGTCTCTTTACCAAAATGATCTATCTGGATTCTGCTGATTCCAGCATTTGGCACATCTATACGGAAAATACGCTCTACTGGCATACCCAAAATATGGCCAACAATTATTCTCATTACCCCTGCATGACCTACTATCAACAAATGTTCTCCCCGAAACTCATCAATTATCTGCTCCCACTGCGTAGCAACTCTCAAAGCAAAATCATTCAGTGGTTCCGCATCTGGCGGCGTATTGTTCAGAGGGTCGCTCCAAAAACGGTGGAGTGCTTCAGGATCACTCTCCATCAACTCCTGAGCTGTTTTTCCCTCCCACGCTCCAAAGCCAATCTCCATAAAGTCGGGGATCTCTTGCACCGGGATCTGCTCTCTCTCCGAGAGCTCAAAAGCAAATTCACTACAACGACTTAATGGAGATGTTAACACTCTGTCCCAAGGAGAAAATTCCTCAACCGCTGCACGCATCTGCTCCCATCCCCTTTCACTGAGTGGGTCATTAATATGTCCCCGATAGCGTCTTCCACCCACGGGTTCCCCGTGACGAAGAAGGTCAGCAATGGTCGCCTCTACACTCTCAGACACAGATAGAATATCTCTAGTTACCGTATCCAAACAGAATTAATAGTGCCAAAAAGGAGACCCACACAATCTCTGACCTTCTTACCATCTCCAGCGCATCCCATACCTCCTGGATATCTGCTGGTTCACTCTCTTTCACAGGCTCCAGACGCATTGCCCCCAACCCGGAGTTGCGTAAAATATCGCTATTACCATTCCAGTCTCCAGCATGCTCCCTGAGCCTGCGGAAAGATGAAGAGAAGTCCCCAACCATGGCATAACTTATAGCAACTATATGTGCTGGCGGCCATGCCAGTAACTGGTTTATCTGCTTAATCATGGTTGAATCATCATCACCATCACTACTCTGGATATTCTCCAGTATCAATCCCAACCTCACCAATAATCCTGCTGCTGGGCCAAACAGGGCAAACCAGAATATTACCGCAAAGAGTCGTGAGTTTGCCTGGATCAATACTGCTTCTGTCAATGCTCGTACCACACCCTGTTTTCCTTCAGGCAGTTCACCATCCAGTATCTCCTCTGCCTGAAGAAGCCCTCCCTCGATATCATCTTTTGACCAACTCTCCAAGATGCTTTCAACCTGTCCACGGAGATCTTTTGGCCCTATAGAGAGAACCAGAATCACCACGCTGAAGAGTAGCTCAGGAAGCCAACCACCATCAGCCATCCACCAATTTAACTGCTCTACCAGAAGCAACGGCACAAACAGTATCAGCAGAGTTGTGGCTATACCAACCCACTCTCCTTGCACTGATTGATGACGAACGACCCAATGCCCCCATGCTGAAAACCAGCCCAGGTTTCTATACTCATCAAGAATACGGTAAAAACGCTCTATCCCCAGGGTAATCAATATTGCCAACAGCGTCACAGTTCCATCTCCATTTTCTTAAACACTATCCCCCACTCAAAGGCTGGACCGGGGTCACTTTTTCTACCTGGAGCAATCTCCGAGTGCCCAACAATTCTATCTTTCACAATCAGAGGGTACTCTTTTTGTATAGATTCAAGCAACAGAGCCAATCGATCATACTGTCTATCCGTATAAGGAACATCATCTACCCCCTCCAACTCCACTCCAATCGAGAAGTCATTACAACGCTCTCTCCCCTCAAACGATGAGATCCCAGCGTGCCATGCCCGTTTAGAGAGTGGCACATATTGTACCAGTCGCCCATCCCTCTGGATCAGTAGGTGAGCGGATACTTTCAGATTCTTGAGCGACTCAAAAGATGGATGGGCGGAATTATCTAGTTGATTGGTGAACAGTTGATCGATATATGGAGTACCAAATTTCCCGGCGGGCAGGCTTATTCCATGGATGACCAATAGATCGATCTCCATCTCATCTGGTCGCTCATCACAGTTTGGTGAGGTAACTCTCTCTGCCTCAACAACCCAGCCACCACCATCAATCGAAAAAACAGGGGTGCTCAAATCATTCCTTGTTGCATGATTCCGAGATCTCACACATTCCCTTCAAAACCATATCGGTAAAACTGACAATACCAATCACTTTTCTGTCCTCAACTACTGGCGCCCTGGAGAGGTGAAAACGGTCAAATAGACGGGCGTAATAACGAATATCCATCTCAGGATCAATGGTAATCACCGGCTTGCTCATAATCTCATAAACATTTATACGATCCGGTGCACGATCCTTGGCAAGCACATGACGAGCGATATCTGATATCAGCAGAATCCCAAACTCATCATTCTCATACCGCTTATCTACAATAAGTGATTTGTTTTCAACATGACTCATCTCCGTCAGAGCCTCAGAGATGGTTGCAAGGCCATCAACCAAGTCAAAATGAGCTTTCATCACATCTCTTACACGAACAATCTTTTTATTTTCCATTAGATCTGCTCCTCTACAACATCCGTAAGGCTCTCTATCTGAGCCGATATCCCAACCACATCCTCAACGTCAATCTGGAACACCATACCTGTTCCTGGATTACTGAAACCTCCCACATCTCCAATCGTCTCCAAAATTTTCCTGCTGAGATGCTCCTCAACAATGAACATTATCATGTCTCGATTTGTCTCCAAAGAGAGTCCGAAGAACGTCTTGGCCACCTTCAGCCCCTCTCCCCGTGTATGGTTAATTACTGTAGCACCTGTTGCCCCAACATCTCTTGCAGCATTAAGTACCTTTTCAGTTTTATCCTCTCCAACCAATGCTATCAATAATTTGAAATGCATTACTCTTCTCCTGTCATAATCAGATTTTCAAAATACATAATCACTTACTCTCTATTTTCATACCTGCGCGCACTCCATTCAGAGATTTGCACATATCCCAACACCGCAATAATCGGAAACAGGCTGGCAAATGCAATCAAGCCAAACCCATCCAGCAACTCACTTCGCCCTGGCACTGAGCTTGCGAGACCTAGCCCTAACGCGGCCACCAGCGGTACCGTTACCGTTGATGTTGTAACCCCCCCAGAATCATAAGCCAGTGCGGTAATAAATTTGGGGGTAAAATATGTCTGTATCATCACGACTACATAACCGGAAATAATGAAGTAGTAGAGTGGTATACCCACCACAATTCGCCACGCTCCCAAGGCAATTCCAACTGCAACACCAATAGCAACAGCAACTCTTAATCCGTTTGCCTCAATCGTACCACCGGACACATCCTCCGCCTTCAATGCGACAGCCAGCAGAGATGGCTCTGCAATTGTTGTTGAAAAGCCAATGGCTGCAGCAAAAAGATATACCCAACCATAGTCGCTCCACAGAAGCTCGGATACAGCACCATCTGAACCTCCCCTTATAAATAGTGGATCAGAAAGCTGTATTGCCATCTGCTCACCCAGTGGAAAAATTGCCTGATCCAGCCCCATCAGAAAAAGCGAGAGCCCCAGTAATACATAAAAGAAACCAACCAATACCTGCCTCAAGTTGGATATTGGTCTACGAATGACCAGAAACTGGAAGCCAAAAATGATGGCAACAATTGGGAACATATCCCATACCGTAGAGAGCAGTGAGTCTACAAAAGATGACAAAAAATCCACCCTAGATCACCATTCCGTATCCCATAACAAAGATCATGGGGGTAAGAGATGCAAAGGCGATCAGACCAAACCCATCAGTCATTGGGTTTCTTCCACGAACACTACTGGCCAACCCTACGCCAAGCGCTGTAACCAATGGCACCGTTACTGTTGAGGTAGTCACACCGCCAGCATCATAAGCAAGACCAATAATCTCATCTGGGGCAAACAGCGTCATAAATACAACCCCAAAATATCCGCCAATAATAAGATACTGTATTGGCCATCCTTTAAGAATTCTGATCACCCCCAACAAGATTGCCAAGCCCACTGAAAAAGCAACTGTATAACGTAACCCCTGCGCATACTCCATCTTCTCTTGAAGGCTATCACCAATCATTCCCCCTGCTGCAGCCACCTCTGATGCCTTCTCTGCCACAAGAATAAGTGCAGGCTCTGCAATAGTTGTCCCGAACCCAAGCAGAAAAGAGAATGCCATCAGCCATGGAAGGCTGCCTTTTTTGGCCAATGCCTCCGCCATACCTTCCCCTACAGGGAATAACCCCATCTCAAGACCATATATAAAAAAGGTTAGTCCCAGAACAACCAGAAAAAGGCCAACAGCAATAGCTGAAATATTCTCTATCGGCTGCTGCAAAATAGCCATCTGAAAAAAACCGATCACCAGTATAATCGGTGCCAGATCACGTAAACTTCCCAATAGAGTGTGGAGAAAACCACGCAGTGATTCATTCATGACTGGAGACTATACCACTACAGACAAACCCCGTATCCATGTATGCCATTATGTAACTGGCTTGAAGAGCTGTCTTGATAACAGCTATTATTTTGCTGGCAATGAGAGACATTAATAAAGTAACTAGCAATTCTGTCGGTTTTTCAACAGCCGGCTATACCATGATTGAGACAATGATTTCACTCTTCTTGCTGACAACCGCACTGTTGGGACTTGCATCCCTTTATGCTTTATCACTCAAATCCTTTCATGGCACCACTCTTCATGATCTAGCCACCCTACAGGGTCTGGAGATGGTTGAGCGAATTCGTGCTAACCCATCCGCAGTTGATGCGGGAACCTATCTTGGCCTCTCAGGAGAACCATCTGGAACGGATTGCACCACAGCTCACTGTAGCCCTGAGAATATGGCCAAGTTTGACTTTCGCGAATGGAATCAACAAAACAGCATCATGCTCCCATCTGGAAATGGGGACATCACCAACCCTACAGGTAGTCTATACATGATAACCATCAGCTGGAATGATGGCGACACCACCCCATCCTACTCACTCACTTTCTTTCCCAGACAATGATCACCATAACTGACAAAAATGGCTTTACCCTTGTTGAATTGCTAGTCTCAATTACTCTTGGAGTTACCATTCTACTTGCAACCACACAGCTATTTAGCAACAGCAAAGAGAGCTTTCAATATGAACAACAGTGGCTAGATCTGCATGAGAGAGGACGCCATCTGCTGCAGTTTTTCTCTGCAGAGCTCAAAAAAATTGGGCACCCTGCTGCCAGTTTTTCTGGGACAGCGCTGACTGCATCCAATAACAGCGGGGAGAACAGCAGTGACTCCCTGACAATCAGCTATCAAGGGGCAAAGGATTGTGCTGGCTCTTCTTCCACAACTATTCTCTACTATGTAGATGATGGAAACCTCAGGTGTGATGGAAATGGATCTTCCTCACCAACCCCGCAGACACTAACCAGTTACATTGAGGGTCTACAATTTAGATTTGGTGCTGATCTTGATGGAGATAACTCTATTGATCGCTATCTGAGTGCAAACGAAATATCTGACTGGAGCACAGTCAATACTATTCAGGTAGCACTGCTACTGCGCAGCCAGCTTCCTGTACGACAGATTATTGATGCAACAAGCTATGATCTTCTTGGAGTTACTCACGGCCCATTCAATGACAACTATTTGCGAAAGATTTATCGTACTACTACTCAACTAAGAAACCATTGAGAGACAAAAAAGCCCGCAGTTGCGGGCTTTTTTGAGAATGGCATGAAACTGATTAGTTGATTTTTGGATCAAGCTCACCAGAACCATAACGACCAAACATAACCTCCAGCGAGGTCGGCTTGATCTTGTCAGCCATTCCCTCACAACCAAACTCCTGATAGCGATTCTTACAAATCTCTTTCATACCATTAGTTGCCTCCTTGAGGAACTTGCGTGGATCAAAGTTAGATGCGTTCTCTTGCAGATGACGACGTACAGAACCTGTAGATGCCATACGTAGATCAGTATCAATATTTACCTTACGTACACCATTCTTGATTCCCTCCACAATCTCAGCAACAGGTACACCATAGGTCTGGCCCATATCCCCACCAAAGTCATTGATAATCTTCAACCACTCCTGTGGCACTGAAGAAGAACCGTGCATAACCAGATGAGTGTCTGGAATGCGCGCATTGATCTCCTTGATTCGATCAATTCGCAGAACCTCTCCTGTTGGCTCCTGGGTAAACTTATAGGCACCATGAGAAGTACCGATTGCAATTGCCAGGGCATCAACGCCCGTCTCTTTCACAAAAGTTGCAGCCTCTTCAGGATCAGTCAACAGCATATCCAGATCAAGCTTGCCCTCTGCACCATGACCATCTTCCTCACCCATCTCACCAGTCTCCAGTGATCCAAGACATCCCAGCTCACCCTCTACAGATACACCACCTGCATGAGCCATATCGACAACTGTCTTTGTAACATCAACGTTGTACTCAAAAGTTGATGGGGTCTTGCAATCAGCCATCAGTGATCCATCCATCATTACAGAGGTAAAACCTGACTGGATGGAGCGCAGGCAGATTGCTGGCTCGGAGCCGTGATCCTGATGCATGACCACAGGAATATGTGGGTACATCTCTACCGCAGCAGAGATAAGATGGCGCAGGAATGGTTCACCAGCATAAGAACGAGCACCAGCTGAACCCTGCATGATTACAGGACTATTAGTCTCATCAGCAGCCTGCATGATAGCATGCACCTGCTCCATATTATTAACGTTGAATGCAGGCATTCCGTAGCCATTCTCAGCCGCATGATCCAGTAGTTGACGCATTGAAATCAGCATCGATCTTCTCCTTAAATTAACTTATAAACAATCAAATACAATAATTAACAAAATAGTAACCATTCAGTCAAAAACTGCATGATCACAAAATACTTCTATCTCCAACACGGCAAATCTTCATCGTATTGGTTCCTCCACCCTCACCTACCAAATCGCCCTTGGTAAGGATTACAGTGTCCCCAGTTCTCACAACACCGCGACGCATAAGCTCGTCAATCATCTCCTGATTAACCTGATCCTTACTTTTGTTAGTCAAATCAAAACTGACCGGATACACCCCACGGTAAAGGGTTACCTTACGGCGTGTCTGTAGATTACGAGTCATCGCAAAAATAGGAATACCGGAACTGATTCTGGACATCCACAAAGCAGTTGCTCCCGACTCAGTCAGTGACGCTATAGCCTTCACTCCAAGATGGTTGGCTGTATACATCGCTGCCATCGCAATAGCCTCATCCCTGCGATTAAAGTGCTCATTCATTCTGTGGCCAGAGACCTTGGCTACACGCTGCTGCTCTGCCTCCAGGCATATTTCAGCCATCGCCTCAACCACCTTCTCTGGATACTTGCCAACTGCTGTCTCTCCAGACAACATAACTGCATCAGTACCATCCAGCACCGCATTGGCAACATCAAAAACCTCGGCACGGGTCGGAATCGGATTTTCAATCATGCTCTCCATCATCTGGGTCGCAGTAATTGCAATCCGATCCATGGAGCGAGCAAGCTTGATAAGGCGTTTCTGAACAGGAGGAAGAGATGCGTCACCAATCTCAACACCCAGATCACCACGAGCAATCATGATGCCATCAGATTTCGCAACAATATCATCTGCTACCGAGATCGCCTCTGCCCGTTCAATCTTGGAGATAATTCCACATTGGCCCCACTCTGCCTCTTCCAGTAACTTTCTGGCCTCGCGTACGTCCTCCGCACTACGAACAAAGGAGACTGCAATATAGTCAGCCTTCATCTTTGCAGCAATCTTAAGATCACTCTTGTCTTTCTCAGTCAATGCACAGGCTGACAAACCTCCACCCTGCAGATTTATCCCCTTGTTATCTGAGAGCGTTCCACCTGTTGTCACCCGACAACAGACCTTTCTTTCGTCAATCTCAGACACCCAGAGAACAATTCGCCCATCATCCAGCAACAAGGAGTCGCCTCGAGATACATCCTTATGGAGAGTCTTGTAGGTTGAGCCTACAGCCTGTTGATTTCCAGAATTAATATCCAGATCCATATCAACACAGAACTGCTCTCCCTCAACAAGTTCAATCTTACCGTTCTCAAAGCGTCCGATACGAATCTTTGGACCTTGCAGATCAGCAATTACACCAACCTGTCTGCCATGTGCACGGGCACGATTACGAACATTCTCTGCTCGCTTGAGATGATCCTCTTCTGTGCCGTGAGAGAAATTCAGACGTACTACATCAATGCCAGCCTCAATAAGTCTGTCCAAAGACTCTGGCGCATCCGTTGCCGGCCCCAGAGTCGCGATGATTTTTGTACGTCTTAACATACTGTTCCCAATATAAGGATAAATAAGACTCCCATTCTATCCTTTTGCGCGCTCTTCGAGAATAGCTACTGCAGGTAACTTTTTCCCCTCAAGAAATTCAAGAAATGCACCACCACCTGTGGAAATATAGGAAACCTTGTCAGAGATGCCATATTTATCTACTGCTGCCAGAGTATCGCCACCACCAGCTATTGAGAATGCCGCTGAATCAGCAATAGCCAGCCCCAATGATTTTGTGCCTTCACCAAACTGATCAAACTCGAAGACTCCAACTGGACCATTCCATACAACTGTACCAGCAACCTTCATCATATCTGCAAAACGGGCTGAGGTTTCTGGGCCGATATCAAAAATCATATCGTCATCCTCAACATCCTCAACCTTCTTGACTGTTGCCTCGGCGGATTCCGAAAACTCCTTGCCTACTACCACATCAGTTGGCACAGGTATCTCACCACCCTTGGCTTTTGCAGCCTCCATCAGGCGCTGTGCCTCAGGGATAAGATCCTCTTCAACCAGAGACTTGCCAACATTGTATCCTGCTGCTGCAATGAAAGTATTGGCAATGCCGCCCCCAGGAATCAACTGATCAACCACCCCGGAGAGTGATTCCAGCACAGTCAGTTTGGTAGAGACCTTAGAGCCACCAACAATTGCGGCCATAGGGCGTTTTGGATTATCCAGAGCCTTGCCCAGAGCATCCAGCTCACCAGCTAATAGAGGTCCAGCACAGGCAGCAGGGGCTGCACTTGCAACTCCATGAGTAGAGGCCTGTGCACGATGCGCAGTACCAAATGCATCCATTACATAAAGATCACAGAGAGATGCATATTTTGCAGAGAGCGCCTCATCATTCTTCTTCTCACCAATGTTGAAGCGAACATTCTCCAACAGAACAACATCTCCATCATTCAAAGATGGTGCCCCATCAAGATAATCAGCAACCAATGCAACCTCTCTGCCCAAAGCATCTGTCAGATAATCAGCAACCGGCTTTAGAGAAAACTCAGCAGCAGGCTCGCCCTCTGTTGGGCGACCCAAGTGAGACATCAACATAACCTGCGCACCTGCCTTTATGCAGTGTTCAATAGTTGGCATAGATGCACGAATTCGCTTATCACTACTTACTTTGCCATCCTTGATGGGTACATTAAGATCCTGACGAATTAGTACACGTTTACCCGCAAGCTCCAGATCGGTCATCTTGATTACAGACATTCTATTACTCCTGAATATTTAAAAGTTCTTTGCAAAATTCATGTTTGCGAAAAACTCTATTAGTTTAGGTGGCCCAAAACAAATCAGCCCCCAAAATTGGGGGCTGATGTATCACATAGTTAACTTAGTTGTTTGCAACGTGCTGAACAAAACGCATCATGTTGCAGGTGTATCCGTACTCATTATCGTACCAGGATACAACCTTCACAAAAGTACCATCCAGTGCAATACCGGCCTCGGAATCAAAGATTGAAGACTGACTGATACCACGGAAGTCAGTAGATACAACCTTCTCATCAGTGTAACCAAGAGTACCCTTCATCTCGCCCTCAGAGGCCTCCTTCATTGCTGCACAGATCTCTTCGTAGCTTGCCTCATTATCCAGCTCTACAGTCAGATCAACAACAGATACGTCAGAAGTAGGTACACGGAAAGCCATACCAGTCAGCTTGCCATTAAGCTCAGGAAGAACCACACCAACCGCTTTTGCTGCACCAGTAGAAGATGGAATCATGTTCTCAAGGATGCCACGACCACCGCGCCAATCCTTCATGGAAGGACCGTCAACAGTCTTCTGAGTTGCAGTAGCAGCATGAACGGTAGTCATCAAACCACGCTTCAGACCCCACTTGTCATTAAGAATCTTGGCAACAGGCGCTAGACAGTTTGTAGTACAAGATGCAGCAGAGACAATTGCCTGTCCCGCATATGTATTATGGTTTACCCCATATACAAACATTGGAGTGCCATCCTTGGATGGGGCAGACTGAACTACCTTCTTGGCACCAGCATCGATATGCTTCTGACAACTCTCCTCTGTCAGGAAGAAACCGGTAGAGTCAACAACCAGATCAGCACCAACCTCGTCCCACTTAAGATCAGCAGGATCACGCTCAGCAGTGAGGCGGATCTTACGGCCATCAACAATCAGCGCACCCTCTTCAGAGGAGACTTCACCACTGAAACGGCCATGGACTGAGTCATACTTCAGCATGTAAGCGAGGTACTCTGCATCCAGCAGATCGTTTACACCAACGATCTCAATGTCATTGAACTCAGCCTCATCATAAACGGCACGGAAAACCATACGGCCGATACGGCCAAATCCATTAATTCCGACTTTAATTGTCATCTCTATTACTCCTTAAAAATTAACCTAAAACTTTCTTCGCAGTAGCAACAACGTTATCTACTGTAAATCCAAACTGTTCAAACAGTTGACCTGCTGGTGCAGACTCACCAAATGAGTCCATGCAGACCACTGCTCCCTCAAGACCAACATACTTGTGCCAGCCATTATCAACACCAGCCTCGATTGCCACACGCTTCACACCTGGGGTCAGAACAGAATCCTTATATGCCTGATCCTGCGCATCAAACGCATCGGTAGATGGCATGGAGACAACACGTACATTAACGTCACCCATTGCAGCAGCAGAATCTACTGCCAGACCAACCTCAGAGCCGGTTGCAATCATGATCAGACCTGCATCACCATCACAATCCTTGATTACATATCCACCCTTCTCAATATTCTTGAGCTGCTCATCTGTACGCTCCATTGGGGTCAGATTCTGACGTGAGAAGACCAGTGCAGTCGGTGCATCACCACGTAACATTGCCATCTTCCAGGAGACCGCTGACTCAATTGCATCACATCCTCTCCATGTCTGGAAATTAGGGATTGCACGCATGGTTGCCAGCTGCTCAACAGGCTGATGGGTAGGACCATCCTCACCCAGACCGATAGAGTCATGGGTATAGACATAGATCGTGCCAATCTTCATCAATGCAGACATGCGCAGTGCGTTGCGCATGAACTCCATAAACATAAAGAAGGTTGCGCCATATACCTTGAAGCCACCATGCAGAACCATGCCGTTCATCATGTGAGCCATACCAAACTCACGTACACCCCAGGAGATGTAGTTACCTTTCGCATTGTCTGGAGTGACTTTCACCGTACGAGACCAGTTGGTCAGGTTGGAGCCAGTCAAATCGGCAGAACCACCAAACAGCTCAGGAACGATTGGCCCCATCGCTTCAATTGCATTCTGGGATGCCTTGCGAGAGGCGATATTTGGCATATCTACCTGAGTCTGGGCGATGAACTTATCCATCTCCACCTCGAAGTTGGCTGGAAGATCACCGGCCATGCGACGCTCAAACTCTGCTGCCTCTGTTGGGTATTCAGCCTTGTAAGCATCAAAACGAACCTGCCATGCTGCCTCATCGGCCTTGCCCTGCTCCTTATGATCCCAACCGGCATAGACCTCTTCAGGAATCTCAAATGGTCCATGCTCCCAGCCCAGCTCCTTACGGGTAGCTGCAATCTCATCATCACCCAGAGGTGCGCCATGACAATCATGAGTGCCACAAAGGTTTGGTGAACCAAAACCGATAGTTGTACGTGCACATATCAATGAAGGCTTGGAGGTTTCACCCTTTGCAGCCTCAATTGCAGCACTAATTGCCTCTGCATCGTGACCATCCACATCACGAATGACATGCCAGCCATATGATTCAAAGCGCCCTGCAACATCTCTCTCCATCCAGTCGGAGATATGACCATCAATAGAGATGTCATTGTCATCCCAAACTGCGATCAGCTTGCCCAGTCCCAGGGTTCCAGCCATTGCACAGGACTCATGAGAGAGCCCCTCCATTAGACAGCCATCACCCATAAAGACATAGGTGTTGTGGTCTACAATCTTGCGGTCCGGCTTATTAAATTCTGCTGCCAATGTGCGCTCAGCAATTGCCATACCTACCGCATTGGTAATGCCCTGTCCAAGTGGACCAGTTGTGGTCTCAATCCCGTCCGCATAACCATACTCGGGGTGACCTGCAGTTTTTGCATGAAGCTGACGGAAATCCTTGATGTCCTGCATACTGAGATCAAACCCAGACAGATGGAGCAGGGAGTAGATCAACATGGAACCATGCCCATTAGAGAGGACAAAACGGTCACGATCTGCCCACTTTGCATTGGTTGGGTTGAACTTCATGTGGCCATTCCACAAAACCTCTGCGATATCAGCCATACCCATTGGGGCACCTGGGTGTCCGGAATTGGCCTTCTGTACTGCATCCATGCTCAATGCACGAATTGCATTGGCCAGTTCTCTTCTTGATGACATAACTAACTTCTCCCTTCTCTGCAAGAAATCAACACCCCTGGCAAACTCATTGAGTTACACCCGAAGCAGGGTTTACATAAACTTTGTGCCGATCGATTCGACACGAATGAACGGTGCATTTTCACTCAGTAGAGGCATCGGATCAACCAATGAAAATGATATGGGTATTCAGAATTTTGGATTACCCCATTACAGAAAGTAACCCCAACAATAAATTTATATCAAAAACAGTATGTTATAAAAAAATGCTGTTACTCATCTTTCCACTTGATGGAACATCCCATACTTGGAATTTGCTCCTTTGGACCGGATCCACTCTCTGCAACCTCTCTCATTGCCTCAAAAAGATCACGTCGCACACCCTCAGGAGCCGTCTCTTTTCGACTCTCATCCAGACGCCCACGATACTGAAGAGTTAAATCTGCGTTGTAGCCAAAAAAGTCCGGGGTACAAACTGCACCAAATGCCTTGGCCACACCCTGACTCTCATCCAGTAGATATGGAAATGGAAAATCAAACTCCTCTGCAACCCTCTTCATGTTCTCAGGCGAGTCCTCCTCGTATTGAGTAGGATCATTTGACATTATGGCAACACTATTAATGCCCATTACCTTCAATTCTCTGGTATCCCGCACCAGGCGTTCACGAATCGCCTTTACATATGGACAATGGTTACAGATAAACATAACCAACAACCCGTTTTCACCCTTCAAACTCTCGGGAGTCCACAAACTACCGTAAACATCAGGCAGCTCAAATCCTGGGGGTAGTGCACCAAATTCACAGACGGGTGTCTCTAGACTAACCATGATTACAATCTCCTTATATTATGTTTGTTGTCAATTCTACAAAATATTCCGCAAAAAAACTTGACAGAAAAACTGCCGATCATAGAGAATCCCCCTCAGCGCTGATTTGAGCTCAGCTTGCGAGCGCTATAAAAATACGGCTAAAGCGATGCAGGTCAGAATTCAAAAGCCCGCACGCCTAAACTGGTTGAGCGGGTTTTTTTATGGAGAGACAGACCGACATGAGTAACGACACAAACAATACCGTGCTATTTACCTCAGAATCAGTATCTGAGGGGCATCCCGATAAACTGGCAGATCAGATCTCTGATGCAGTGCTTGATGCACTACTGAAAGAGGATAAAAATTCACGCGTTGCCTGCGAAACCATGGTTAAAACCGGCATGGTTATTCTGGCTGGTGAGATCACTACAAATGCATGGGTTGATACTGAAGAGCTGGTACGCAAGGTAGTATGCGATATCGGCTATAACTCTGCTGATGTTGGCTTTGATGGAAAAAGCTGCGCAGTCCTCTCTGCAATTGGTAAACAATCTACTGATATTGCCATGGGAGTGGATGAGTCTGATGACCATGAGCAGGGGGCCGGAGACCAAGGGCTTATGTTTGGCTACGCCTCAAATGAGACAGACGTACTTATGCCTGCTCCTATCACCTACTCACACAGACTTGTTGAACGTCAAGCAGAGCTGCGCAAGAATGGTGTGTTGCCATGGTTGCGCCCAGACGCCAAGAGCCAGGTTACTTTCCGTTATAGTGACGGGAAACCTGTTGGCATTGATGCAGTAGTACTCTCCACTCAGCACGACCCCGATATTGCCTACAAGGATCTGCAGGAGGCCGTACTGGAAGAGATCATCAATCCTGTACTTCCTGAAGAGTGGCTGGATGCCAATACCAAATACCATATCAACCCTACTGGCAACTTTGTAATCGGTGGACCAGTTGGAGACTGTGGTCTGACCGGAAGAAAGATTATTGTAGATACCTATGGCGGCATGGCTCGTCATGGTGGTGGTGCCTTCTCAGGCAAAGATCCATCCAAGGTTGATCGCTCTGCAGCATATGCAGGACGTTATGTTGCCAAGAACATTGTGGCCGCGGGCCTCGCTGAACGTTGTGAGATTCAAGTCTCTTATGCAATTGGTGTAGCCGACCCCACCTCGGTCTCTGTGGAGACCTTTGGTACTGGGGTCATTGATGACTCCCGAATAGAGGAGCTAGTGCTGGAGTTCTTCAACCTGAAGCCACGTGGCATTGTCGAGATGCTTGACCTGTTGCGCCCTATCTACCAGAAGACAGCCGCCTATGGACACTTTGGTAGAACTGAAGAAGAGTTCAGCTGGGAGCGCACAGACAAGGCTGATGCACTACGCGACGCTGCTGGAATTTAATGAACACTTAAACTTAATAAACCTCAGTTTGGGGAGCGCTGCAACGGCACCCCCGCCAGGCCCGGACTGAGGTAGCTATACAACTGTAACTGCGCTCTCGATTGATTGATTATTGAAATAAAGGAAAGAAAATGAGCAATATCGAGACTACAGCTAACTACACCATTGCAGACATGAGCCTCAAGGATTGGGGCCACAAAGAGCTTCGCATCGCCGAAAGCGAGATGCCAGGACTAATGGTTCTGCGTGAAAAATATGGCAAAGAAAAGCCTCTCAAGGGGGCGCGTATTGCGGGCTCGCTCCATATGACTATTCAGACTGCAGCACTAATTGAAACCTTAACTGCTCTTGGTGCTGAGGTTCGTTGGGCATCATGCAATATTTATTCAACACAGGATCACGCTGCAGCAGCTATTGCTGATCAGGGCATTCCAGTCTTTGCCTACAAGGGAGAAAGTCTGGAAGATTACTGGCAGTACACTCACAAGATCATGGAGTGGTCCGATGGAGGCACTCCAAACATGATTCTTGATGATGGCGGTGATGCAACACTCCTTATTATTCTTGGCTCACAAGCAGAGAGTGACCTCTCTGTATTGGACAATCCAACCAGCGAGGAAGAAGAAGTTCTCTACGCAGCTATCAAGAATAAATTGAGCGAATCACCAAATTGGTACTCTAATATTCTGAAAAATATTCAAGGTGTTACCGAAGAGACCACAACCGGTGTTCACCGCCTCTATCAGATGCAGGAAGATGGCTCACTCCCCTTCCCTGCAATCAACGTTAATGATTCTGTTACAAAATCAAAATTCGACAATCTCTATGGCTGCCGTGAATCACTGGTAGATGGAATCAAGCGTGCAACAGATGTAATGATCGCTGGAAAGATTGCCGTTGTTCTTGGCTATGGTGATGTTGGCAAAGGGTGCGCCCAGTCACTACGTGGTCTTGGTGCAACTGTCTGGGTTACTGAGATTGATCCTATCTGTGCCCTACAGGCGGCAATGGAGGGGTACCGTGTAGTAACCATGGATGATGCAGCCTCACAGGGTGACATATTTGTAACTGCAACCGGTAACTTCAATGTCATCACCCATGACCATATGGTGCAGATGAAACATGAAACAATCGTCTGCAACATTGGTCACTTCGACAATGAGATCGATGTCGTAAACATGAAAAAATATGAGTGGGAAAATATCAAACCACAGGTTGACCACATCACTCTGCCAAGCGGCAACAAGATCATCCTCCTCGCTGAGGGTCGACTGGTTAACCTTGGTTGCGCCACCGGCCACCCAAGTTTTGTTATGTCGAACTCCTTTACCAACCAGACCCTGGCGCAGATCGAACTATTCAACCAGAAAGGTGAGTATAAGAATGAGGTATATACCCTGCCGAAACATCTGGATGAGGAGGTCGCACGCCACCACCTTGAGAAGATCGGAGTCAATCTCACCACTCTAAGCCAGACCCAGGCCGACTATATCAGCGTGCCGGTAGATGGTCCCTACAAGCCTGAACATTACCGCTACTAGGAAAGGGGGCGTGACTGGGTTATCCTGCTTCCCTCAGAGGATCACTTGAACCCCTCACCATCCTCAGTTTTTTAGCGCCTATCCAAACTCGCTGCACTCAAACACGGACAGGCTTGATTCTAAAAAACTGAGGATGGTGAAGGCGTGATCCATTCGGTCAGAATGGATAAACCAGACACTATTGAAACAGAGTTAAAAAGCATGAACCAACCGGTACCACAATTTAGTCTGGAATTCTTCCCTCCCAAAACAGAGGCGGGGAAAGAGAAGCTGCATACCGCTCAACAGGAGCTATTCAGTGTAATCAATCCTATCTACGCCTCCGTTACCTTTGGGGCTGGGGGCAGTACTCAGGAGGGAACGTATGATGCTGTAATGGATATTCAGCAACAAGGGGTTGATGCAGCCCCCCACCTCTCCTGTATTGGTGCCACCAGAGAGAGCATTGCAGCGATACTGGAAGGGTATCAGGAGAAAGGTATCCGCCGTATTGTTGCTCTACGTGGCGACATGCCTTCTGGCATGGGGTCATCCGGTGACTTCCGTTATGCAAATGAACTGGTCACATTCATCCGTGAGCATAGTGGTGACCACTTCCATATTGAGGTCGCTGCCTATCCGGAGTTCCACCCTCAAGCACCCGATGCCTTTACCGATCTGCAAAACTTCAAACGTAAGGTTGAGTCCGGGGCCAACAGCGCAATTACTCAGTACTTCTACAATATTGATGGCTATCTTCGCTTTGGTGAGGATTGTGCTGCCATGGGTATTGATCTACCGATTGTCCCTGGAATCATGCCAATCACCAACTACACCAATCTGGCTCGTTTTTCGGAGATGTGTGGAGCCGAGATCCCACGCTGGATCAAAGAGCGTCTAATCGCCTACAGAGATGACACGGAATCACTGCGTGCTTTTGGATTGGAGGTCACTACCAGACTATCTCAGGACCTGTTAAGTGCCGGCGCACCAGGGCTCCACTTCTACACCATGAACCAATCTGCTCCAACCTTGCAGGTATTTAACAATCTGAATCAGGACTGACTCATGGGACAACTCTTCCCTGCACTGAGTGACCGTCATATCGAGTTTATCAAGCAACAACGCGTATATTTTGTTGCCACCGCCCCAAAAGAGGGACGAATCAACCTATCACCCAAAGGTCTTGACTCACTTCGAGTTCTCAACAGCAACCGTATACTCTGGCTAAACCTGACCGGCAGTGGAAACGAGACTGCAGCTCATCTGCTGGAGGACCACAGAATGACCATCATGTTCTGCTCTTTTGGAGAGAAGCCACTGATCCTGCGTACCTATGGAACCGCATCAGCAATTCACCCCGATGAATCCTCATGGGCTGATCTAAGTAGCCATTTCCCCCGAGATGCAGGAGCAAGGCAACTAATCGAGCTCACAGTTGATCTTGTTCATAGTTCATGTGGATTTGGGGTCCCAAGAATGGAATTTCTTGGCGAGAGAGATACTCTCGATGAGTGGATCGAAAAAAAGGGAGAGGATGGTATCCGTCAATATTGGGAAGAGAAAAATATGATCAGCATGGATGGGAAGCCAACCAGATAATTTTCCGCAAACTAGTTGCCCATAAAAAAACCGCCTCTGAACGCGGGGTCCAGGGCGGCGGTGATGGCTCTCTTAATTGGGGGAAAGAGAGCGCATCAGCATGAGCCTTTATTGATGACGGTATTCGAGGAGGAGGGTGAATCCGGCATCAGCTCAAGAGGCATATTATAGATTAATAATATAGGTAATTACAAACATTTTTTGCTGTTTTCGCAAAAATTATAAAATTGTCACCCCCACCACCTTCTGCCCCTCAAGTTGTAACTCAACCTTGCCCCAACACTCTACCCGATTGATAGTGCAACCTGATGCACTCATGACGATCTCTTCAAAATTCAGTTCAACCAGAGCTTTCTTCTCATCTTGCTCCAATATCTCAAACTTAAGAGTGGCATTATCAACCCAGCCATTTTCCGTTGTCAGATGAGCGATTTCACGAAAACTTTTCAGATACTTATCGATAACCTCATACATTGCCGGCAACTCTCCTTTGACCAAAACAGTGTTCTGGATATTCCTTAAACCGTATCCTGGCATTATACTCTCGCCCATCCATGCCAATCCCAAGAATTTACAGCGAGACTGAACTATCTCCAAACAGCACTACTGCACTGAGTGAATCAAGCCGGCGTCATGTTGTTCAGGTACTGCGCCTAAAACAAGCTGATCCACTTATTCTGTTTGATGGTAACGGAGGAGAGTTTCCAGCCACCATAGATCGCATTGAAAAACGCTCCGTTACTGCTCTTGTAACAGAAAGAGAGAACCCAAAACGTGAAAGTCCCATAGCCATTCACCTGTTTCAGGGAATCTCTAAGGGTGAACGCATGGATTACGCTATCCAGAAAGCTGTTGAGAGTGGGGTCACAGAGATCACTCCTATTTTTTGTGAACGCAGCGTCGTTAAGCTCGAGCAAAAACGGCTACACAAGAAGACCGAGCACTGGAGAAAAGTGGTCATCTCAGCATGTGAACAGTGTGGACGCAATATTATTCCACCAGTTCACGATCCAGTTACTCTGCACAAGATGCTGTCTGGTAACGGTTCTAAATATGGCTTTATCCTTGACCCGGAATCAGATCAAAAGCTCTCTGAATTTACACAACCAGAACCATCAACAGAAAGTATTGGTATCATAATTGGGCCCGAGGGAGGGTTAACAGACCAGGAAATGATCTCCGCACAAGATGGAGGTTTCCATGGTGTAACAATGGGGCCACGAATTCTACGCACAGAGACAGCACCTGTCGTAGCCATAACCATTATGCAAACCCTCTGGGGAGATTTATAACCACAATGTTCGCATCAAACTCTCCTGTCCCAAACCTCACAACCGCTCTGACCGGACCACTTCGGGAGATTGAGTCACATCTGCTGGAACGACAGCCTCAGATTGAGACCTGGTTTCGTAGTGAGTGGAAGAAAAGTGCCGCCCCCTTTTATACATCAGTAGACCTGAGAAATGCCGGCTTCAAATTGGCACCAGTGGATACAAATCTATTTCCTGCCGGTTTCAACAACATTAACCCTGCGTTTTTCCCGCTATCGGTACAGGCAATTCAGAGTGCAGTGGAACGTGTCTGCCCCACTGCCTGCAATATTCTTGTCATTCCCGAAAACCATACTCGTAATACCTTCTACCTGGAGAGTCTGGCAACATTGAGAAAGCTGCTCCAACATGCCGGTTTTGCTGTTCGTATTGGATCCCTTATAGATGGACTGGAGGCTCCAGAGACGATATCACTGCCATCAGGTATGGAGATAACCCTGGAACCTATTCAAAAGATTGGGACCAACATACAACTGGACAACTTTGTCCCTTGCATCATTCTGATGAACAATGATCTCTCTGATGGTATTCCTGAAGTGCTACAAGGTGTCGAGCAATCTATTATTCCTCCACTGGAGCTAGGGTGGAACAGCCGCAGAAAGTCGGATCACTTCCAACACTACAACCAGGTAGCCAAAGAGTTTGCCGAACAACTTGATATTGATCCATGGTTGATCGATCCACTATTCGAAAAATGTGATGCCATCGATTTCAAGAATCGTGAAGGAGAGGAGTGCCTGGCTGCCCATGTTGACCATCTGCTAAAAGAGATTCAGAAAAAATATGATCAATATGGAGTGGATCTACCCCCTTTCGTTCTGGTCAAGGCAGATGCCGGCACCTACGGGATGGGAATAATGACCATCCACAATGCCAGCGAGGTACATGAGCTAAACCGCAAACAACGCAACAAGATGGCCAAAAGCAAGGGGGGGCAATCTGTTACTGATGTAATCATTCAGGAGGGTGTATATACGTTTGAGACCATTGGAGAAGATCAAGCTGTTGCCGAGCCTGTTGCCTATATGATGGATCACCATGTAATTGGGGGGTTTTATCGAGTACACACCTCAAGAGGAGCCAATGAAAATCTGAATGCACCAGGCATGCACTTCGAGCCCCTCTCATTCGCAAACCCGCTTAATCTCCCAGACCACACCCAGGAACCAGACGCAGAACCAAACCGTTTCTACGCCTATGGTGTAATTGCAAGACTTGCGATGTTGGCGGCTGCAAGAGAGATTCATGAGGTTATTGGAGGAACATCGGAATGAGGCTTGGAATTGTTATGGATCCAATTCAGGCGATCCATCCATATAAAGATAGCAGCCTGGCCATGCTGCTTGAGGCTCAGAAACGAGAGTGGGATATATACTATCTGGAAATGGATGATCTTTTTCTGGAACAGGGAAGAGCGATGGGGCAAACCCACTTGCTTCAGGTAATGGATGACATGAAGCAGTGGTATGTACTGGGAGAAAAACAGACCATACCGTTATCAGACCTTGATGTAATCCTGATGCGGAAGGATCCTCCATTTGATAGAGAGTATCTATACGCCACCCATATCCTGGAACTTGCGGAGCGTGATGGTGCCATGGTGGTAAACCGTCCGCAGTCTCTGCGTGACTTCAACGAAAAACTTGCTACATCCTGGTTTCCAGAACTCTCCCCTCCCTCTCTGGTTACCAGCAATGAAACCCGCATCAGGCAGTTCCTTGATAAACATGAGGACATCATCCTGAAACCACTCGATGCAATGGGTGGAACATCAATATTCCGTCTGCGCACAGGTGACCAGAATACCGGGGTCATTATTGAAACAATCACAGATAACGGATCAAGCCATGTAATGGCACAACGTTTTATTCCAGAGATTACAGCGGGCGATAAACGTATCCTGATGGTTGATGGAGAGCCTGTTCCATATGCTCTGGCACGTATTCCGGCTGAAGGTGAAAATCGCGGCAACCTTGCAGTTGGTGGGCGCGGAGAAGGTATTCCACTATCAGATAGAGATCTGGAGATTGCCATAACAGTCTCTCCTCTTCTGAAAGAGAGAGGACTACTGTTTGTTGGCCTTGACGTTATCGGTGACTGGCTCACAGAAATTAATGTTACTAGCCCCACCTGTATCAGAGAACTTGATAGCCAGTATGATCTGAATATTGCAGGTGACCTTATGGATGCAATTGAGCGGAGATTGGGATAATAAAACTCTATCAAGCACTATCCCTGATTGCTCTTCTCATCCTGGCAGGATGTGAACGCGCACCAGAGGTATACAGAGACCAGTTCCTTGCCTTTGGCACCATAGTCTCTATCTCTATCTGGGGCAGTAGCGAGGAACAGAACCTAAAAGCCAGCAGACTAATTCGAGATGATTTTTCCGCAATGCATGATACCTGGCACGCATGGAAAAAAGGCGGCCTGCTAAGCGATATCAACCAGGCAGTTGCTGATGGCACTCCAATCCAGATCTCACCTGAGGCATCCTCACTACTACAGAAGACGACCCTCCTTTCAAAAGAGAGCGGATATCTGTTTAATCCAGCAATTGGCAATCTCATTGCACTCTGGGGTTTTCATGGTGAGGAGTGGAATGGTCCTCCCCCTTCTCAGAAGGAGATAGCGGCTCTGCTACAGAGCTCCCCATCAATGGATGATCTCCAGATTAATAATGGAATTATCAGCAGCAACAACAAAAATCTAAAAATTGATCTGGGCGGCATCGCAAAGGGATATGCTGTGGATCGAGCCATCACTCAGCTCAAATCTCTTGGCATCAAGAACGCCATAGTAAATACAGGTGGTGACCTCCGCGCTATCGGGGATAGAGGAGAACGCGAATGGAGCATCGGGATTCGCTCACCCGATGGAGAGGGAGCAATAGCAGCTATCAACCCACAAAATGATGAATCCATCTTCACCTCTGGCGATTATGAACGGATGTTTGTCCATGAAGGAAGACGCTATCACCACATTATCAATCCAGTCACAGGATGGCCGGCAACAGGCGCGCGCGCTGCCACCGTTATCCACCCTGATGCCATGGTTGCAGATGCTGCAGCAACTGCCATGTTGATTGCCTCTCCTGAAGAGCGATCAATGGTTGCAGCTCAAATGGGTATTAGGTATGTTTTGATTATTGATGAGGAGGGTATTTTTCACATGAGTAAAGAGATGCAAAATCGCCTTCATTTCCAACAAGATACACTCCCCGAAATAAGACAACTAAATTATAAAAAACCATGAGCCACAAAGTAGAAAGTAAAGAGAACTACCTTAGCAACCACCTGCTAATTGCCATGCCCTCACTACAGGACTCGGGCTTTGACCATACCGTATCACTTATTTGTGAGCACAATGAGGAGGGGGCGATGGGATTTGTACTCAACCGCCCTACTGAACTACATATTGGTGAACTGTTTGAGCAGATGGATATAACTGTCACTGCCCCACTGGCAGCAAACAACCTGTTACATAGTGGCGGCCCGGTTCAACCTGATCGTGGCTTTGTAATTCATACTCCGGTTGGTAATTGGGATTCCACCCTCGAGGTTACACAAGAAATCGGGATTACCGCGTCACGTGACATTCTGGATGCCATTGCAAACGGCAAGGGACCAGAGAAACACATAGTCACCCTTGGTTATGCTGGCTGGTCTGGTGGACAACTTGAACAGGAGATTAGTGAAAACAGCTGGCTCAGTGTTCCTGCAGATCTTCAACTTATTTTCGATACTGATGACGCAAAACGGTGGGAGTCATCTGCCGGCAGAATCGGTGTTGATATCTCGACACTTACCACAGAAGCGGGACATGCCTGACCACACCCTGCTGGGCTTCGATCTTGGAATGCACCGTATTGGAGTTGCCATTGGTCAAGAGATAACAGGGTCGGCCAGACCACTTACCACCATACATCGCAAAAACAGGAATGCTGACTGGCAACAGATAGATAGCCTTATCAATGAATGGGGAATCACTGCTGCAGTCGTTGGAATTCCTCTGGAGATGGATGGCAGTGAGCAGGAGATGAGCCGGCTCTCCAGAAAATTCAGCAATCAGCTGCGTGGCAGATTTAATCTAACCGTACATGAAATAGATGAAAGGCTGACCTCAGTCGAGGCAGAGTCTATAATTCGCTCAAACAGTGGCAACCGACGACCATCCGAAGAGCGTGATGTTGATGCAGTTGCCGCAACCCAAATACTACAGAGCTGGCTAAATAACCAGAATATAGATGAACACAACTGACATAGATAACCTTTCAGTAGACGCCCTGATCAGCCAGATGGCTGGACAGCTACGTGAGCAGCTTGGCGACAAACTGAATGATGCGCACATTATAGGCATACACACCGGTGGAACCTGGGTTGCAGAAAAGCTACACAACGAGATAAATAACCAGCACCCAATGGGCGAACTCAACATCTCATTCTATAGGGATGACTTCACCCAGATTGGTCTCCACCCCCAGGTTACACCCTCCAATCTCCCTTTTGAAATTGATGAAGAGTTGATCATCCTGGTTGATGATGTCCTCTTCACCGGCCGCACCATACGTGCTGCTTTGAATGAGATATTTGACTACGGGAGACCTGCCAAGGTTCTCCTCGCAGTACTGGTAGACAGAGACGAACGAGAGCTGCCAATACAAGCAGATATCACTGGAGCCAATATTCGTGTACAATCCGCGCAGCAAATCAAGCTCAACGGGCCGGTTCCACTGGAACTGAGGATTCAGCAGTCAGGAGAATGAGATTTATGTCGAGAAATATACAGCTCGACTCCAACGGAAAACTCCACCACTTCCTCTCTATTGAGGGGCTGAACCGTAATCTTCTTACAGAAATACTAGATACAGCAGAACACTTCACAAGTGTAGGCAACCAGACCGCCAAGAAGGTTCCTCTGCTCCGCGGCAAAACCATTGCCAACCTCTTCTTCGAGCCCAGCACCAGAACACGCACCACCTTTGATCTTGCTGAGAAACGACTCTCGGCAGATGTTCTAAATATAAACATAAACACCTCTGCAACCACCAAGGGCGAGACCCTTCTCGACACCCTGCAAAATATGATTGCAATGCAGATTGACATGTTTGTAGTACGCCACGCAGCCAGTGGTGCGGCACACTTTGTGGCGCAAAATGTCCCTAACCATGTCAGCGTAATCAATGCTGGTGATGGACGTCATGCACACCCTACCCAGGCAATGCTTGATATGTTTACCATCCGCAGACACAAGGAAGATTTCACCCGCCTGCGGGTCGCCATTATTGGTGACGTAATGCACTCACGAGTAGCGCGCTCGCAGATACATGCGCTTAATACACTTGGATGTCCAGAGGTTCGGGTTATTGCGCCACGTACACTTATCCCATCTCATGTAGAGGACCTCGGCGTACACGTTACCACCGACATAGAAGAGGGCCTAAACGGTGTTGATGTAATCATCATGCTGCGTCTGCAAAATGAACGCATGAGTGGTGCACACCTACCAAGCAAAAAAGAGTACTTTCAATACTACGGTCTTACCGAAGAGCGCCTCCAACTGGCAGCTGATGATGCAATCATAATGCACCCTGGACCAATGAATCGTGGCGTGGAGATAGATAGTGCCGTCGCAGATAGCGGCCACTCTGTCATCCTTCAGCAGGTAACAAATGGCATCGCTGTGCGGATGGCTATCCTCTCAATGGCTATGCAGAGTCAAAGCGGCCAGGGGGGCGAACTGTGAATATTCTGATCCAGAACGGGCGCATTATTGACCCAGCCAATGGTATAGACCAGACCGGTGACATCCAGGTCTCGAATGGAAAGATTCTCTCCACCACACAGGATTTTCAGGCAGACAGAACCATTGATGCCAGCCACCTTATTGTCTGTCCGGGTCTGGTGGATATACGGGCCCGTCTGCGTGATCCCGGACAAAGCCATAAAGGGACAATTGATAGCGAAACCCGTGCCGCTGCTGGCGCCGGGATTACAACACTCTGCATACCACCAGATACCCAGCCGATCATAGATACACCGGCAGTTATTGAGCTGATTCGCAACAAGGCAAAAGATTCTGGATATACCTCCGTTATCCCTCTTGGGGCATTGACCCACGAGCTTGATGGGGAGCATCTCAGCAACATGGGCGCACTCAAAGAGGCTGGCTGTGCTGGGGTATCCAATGCGCAATCTCCTATCAGCAACTCTCTGGTAATGCGACGAGCACTGGAGTACGCGGCAAGCCATGAGATGACGGTCTTCCTCCACTCGGAAGATCCTTGGCTGAATAATGATGGATGCGTCCATGAAGGCACCGTCAGTACCCGACTCGGTCTACCCGGTATTCCTGATGCAGCAGAGGCTGCTGGTGTAGCACGTGACCTTGTCCTAATTCGCGAGACTGGGGTGCGTGCCCACTTCTGCGGCATCTCCAGTATCCGTGCCCTGCAGATGATTGAGCTCGCACAGAAGAGCGGGTTGCCGATAAGTGTCGATGTCGCTGTTCATCACCTCTACCTTACCGAGATGGATATTGGTGAATTCAACAGCCTATGCCATGTACTGCCACCACTGCGTACCGAGCGTGATCGTGAAGGTTTGATCAGGGGCGTGCTCTCCTCGACCATTCAGGCCATCTGCTCCGACCATCAACCTCATGACGAGGATGCAAAAGCAGCGCCATTTGAACAGACAGAGCCTGGCATAAGCAGTGTTGAGACCCTATTGCCACTAACTCTTAGATTAGCCAAGGAACATGACATATCCATCTCTGACGCAATCTCCATGGTAACCAATCGGCCCGCTGAAATTCTTGGAATTGATGCCGGCACACTTGGCGATGGCAGAACTGCCGATATCACCATATTTGATCCAGAGGCATGGTGGACTGTTACAGCTGAAAGCCTGCAAAGTGCAGGAAAGAATAGCCCTTTCCTTAACTGGGAGCTACAGGGCAAGGTAACTCATACGATAATGGGTGGAAATATCGTTCATGAATCCTGATAGAAATACCATCTTCAAGGAGGAGACCACTATCCTTGAGCACCTCCATCTGGATGGTGATCAACATATTCTCAAGCTTAGGGCGCCCGATATTGCATCAAGAGCACTACCTGGCAGTTTTGTCCATGTAGAGTGTGGGCCACAATTTACCCTGCGCCGACCTATATCCATAATGCGTGCTAACAGTGATCAAGGCACCATAGAGCTACTCTACAAAAAACTTGGCAAAGGAACTGGGGCACTATCAGAGATTGAGGTTGGGGAGCCACTAAGTCTGCTTGGCCCTATTGGAAAACCATTTACTCCACATCCAGAACAAAGTCGCCCCCTTCTTATTGGTGGTGGTGTCGGCATGCCTCCAATGGTATTTATTGCCGACTCACTACATGGTGACCCAAACTACAACCCATTTGTAATTCTTGGATCTGAGGTGCCATTTCCATTTCCTGTAACCCCATCACAGATAATCATTCCCGGAATGCCTGATGGAGTTATTGGCTCTATGCCTCTACTGGAGGACTGGAACATTCCAAGTCGACTGGCCAGCCTGCAAGGATATCCTGGAACTCATGACGGTTATGTAACTGATCTTGCCAGACACTGGCTTAACTCACTTTCAGACGAAGAACGCAACCAGGTAGAGATCTTTAGCTGTGGCCCCCATCCAATGCTTGAAGCGGTTGCCAAACTGGCAAAAGAGTACGAGCTCCCCTGCCAGGTATCACTGGAAGAGTTTATGGCCTGTGGAATTGGCGGTTGTGCTGGCTGTGTTGTCCAGATTGAAACCCCAGAAGGGCCCGCGATGAAACGGGTCTGTGTTGATGGACCTGTATTTGATGCAACTACTGTTTTTGCCTGAACAACACCACAAAAAACCATTTCATGAAAACCATTTATAAAATCACCATGCTTTTGGTGCTCGTTACATCTCTATCTGGATGCTTCGTGGGAGAGACAGCAGGCCTGATAGTACAGGCTCCATTCGAGGTGGCAGATATGGTTATACCCGGTGACGCAGGTGATGCTGTTGAAGAGACTGGAGAAGACCTAAGTTGGGTCGTTGATGCTGTAATACCGTTCTAGCTAATCTTTAAGGGCAACTACCAGCCAGTAAGAGACCTTTGTTATTTTGTGGAATGGTAGTATTGTTGTCCGTG
>CAYQBY010000011.1:0-11585 GCA_964415865.1 uncultured Piscirickettsiaceae bacterium
TATATGGCTCCCCCGACTGGACTCGAACCAGTGACCCAAGGATTAACAGTCCTTTGCTCTACCAACTGAGCTACAGGGGAACAGTGGCGCAGATGGTACATTTACCTCTCGATTTGGTCAACAGAAACTGTTGGATTTAATCTATTTTTTGCTATTCACGGAGGGCGTTGGTGATTCGCTCCAATGCAGTTTTCAGATTCTCCATACTGGTGGCAAATGAGAGCCTGATATACCCCTCTGCCCCAAATGCTGCACCAGGTACAACAGCAACCTCTGCATCATTCAGCAGCATCTCTGAAAGATCGGTATCGTTAGAGATGCCATCCATGCGTTCAATGACTCCCTCTACATTAGCGAAGGCATAGAATGCTCCTTGGGAGAGGAGACAGGAGACACCAGGGATCTTGTTCAGGCTGTCGACCACAAAGTGGTTACGTTCACGGAATGCCTCATTCATGATGTCGATACATTCACGATTTCCATTAAGGGCAGTTTCAGCGGCAACCTGTGCAATTGATGTGGGGTTTGATGTGCTTTGTGACTGGACCTTTTTCATCGCCCCAATCAGCTTGGCTGGACCGCCAGCATATCCGATTCTCCACCCTGTCATGGAGTATCCCTTGGAAACCCCATTCATCATTACGGTACGGTCATACAGGTCAGGATTTGCCATTAACAGGTTGCTAAATGGAATATCCCCCAGAAGAATATGTTCGTATATGTCATCAGTTGCAACAATCACATGGGGGTGACGTTTTAGTACTTCTCCCAGTGCTGACAGTTCATCTTCTGTGTACATGACACTAGTTGGGTTGGAGGGGGTGTTGTGGACAAATAGTTTGGTATTAGGGGTAATTGCAGCCTCAAGTTGTTCAGGAGCAATCTTGAACTCCTGATCAATTCCAGCAGAGACAATGACGGGGGTAGCATCTGCCAGCATGACCATATCTGGATATGAGACCCAGTAGGGGGCAGGGATGATAACCTCATCCCCAGGATTTAGCAGTGCCTGACAGAGATTATAGAAAACCTGTTTACCCCCGGTGCTCACCATCACCTGATTCATCTCATACTCAACACTATTCTCTCTTTTGAACTTGTTGATGACTGCCTGTTTCAGGGATGGGGTTCCATCGACAGCCGTGTATTTGGTGAATCCATCTGTAATGGCATCAGTCGCAGCCGATTTGATATGGTCAGGTGTATCAAAATCTGGCTCGCCTGCACCGAGGCCAATAATATCCTTACCTTCACTCCGCAGTTTTGCGGCCAGTGCTGTTACTGCAAGTGTGGGCGATGGTTTTACGCGTTGTACTCGATCAGAAAGTAGGATGTCTTGCGGGGAGCTCAAGGCAGGTTCTCCAGAAAAGAAATTGGTAAAAAAGGTGGTTTAACTATTGGACAATACTATACTTCAACGCCCTCTATTCTGCATAGTTACAATAAAGCAATGAGTGAACGCCCTCTACAGCTTGTCTCCACATTCAAACCATCTGGTGATCAGCCCACTGCGATCAAGTCGTTGGTGGAGGGTCTGGAGGATGGGCTGGCGCATCAGGTTCTGCTTGGGGTAACAGGTTCTGGCAAGACATATACCATTGCCAATGTGATTGAACAGACACAACGCCCAACCGTGTTGATGGCCCCAAACAAAACCCTGGCCGCGCAACTTTACGGAGAGATGAAGGAGTTTTTCCCCAGTAATTCGGTGGAATATTTTGTCTCTTATTATGACTACTACCAGCCAGAGGCCTATGTTCCAACTACGGACACCTTTATTGAGAAGGATGCATCAATCAATGAACATATTGAGCAGATGCGTCTCTCTGCAACCAAGGCCCTGCTGGAGCGAGATGACTCCATAATAGTAGCAACAGTTTCCGCAATTTATGGTCTGGGTGATCCAAAACTCTATCTGGGAATGGTGCTTCATCTGTCCCGTGGTGAGCTAGTTGATCGTCACTTTATATTGCGTCGTCTGGCGGAACTGCAATATACCCGTAATGATGTAGAGTTGCGACGTGGCACATTCCGGGTAAGAGGAGAGATTATTGATATCTTCCCAGCAGACTCAGAAAGAGAGGCTATTCGTCTGGAACTGTTTGACGAGGAGCTGGAGGGTATCGCACGTTTTGATCCATTGACTGGGGAGATTCTCCATAAGCTTCCCAGGATCACAATCTATCCAAAGAGCCATTATGTTACTCCACGTCAGACCATCCTTGATGCTATTGAGAAGATAAAGGTAGAGTTAAAGGGGCGCCTTGCACAACTGCGTGATCTTAACAAACTGGTTGAGGCACAGCGACTTGAACAGCGGGTGAAATATGATATCGAGATGATGTTGGAGCTTGGATATTGCTCTGGTATTGAGAATTACTCCAGATACTTGTCAGGACGTAAGCCGGGGGAATCTCCCCCCACATTAATGGACTACCTGCCAGATAATGCACTGTTAGTTGCAGATGAGAGCCATGTAACCATCCCCCAGATAGGTGGAATGTATCGTGGTGACAGATCAAGAAAAGAGACGCTGGTGGAGCATGGTTTTCGTCTGCCATCAGCTCTGGATAACCGCCCCCTCAAGTTTGATGAATTTGAGTCTCTTGCGCCGCAGATTATTCATGTATCGGCAACCCCAGGATCTTATGAGCTGGATCATGCAGGAGATGATGTTGTTGAGCAGGTGGTGCGCCCAACTGGACTGCTTGATCCAGAGGTGGAGGTAAGACCAGCCACTACCCAAGTAGATGATCTGTTAAGCGAGATCCGTAAGCGCGTGGCTGTTGGAGAGCGGGTGTTGGTAACTACACTTACCAAGCGTATGTCGGAAGATCTTACTGATTATCTGGCAGAGCATAAGGTGGAGGTGCGTTATCTACACTCTGATATCGAGACAGTGGAGCGAGTAGAGATTATCCGTGACCTTCGTCTTGGTGAGTTTGATGTGCTGGTGGGGATCAACCTGTTAAGAGAAGGTCTCGATATGCCGGAGGTCTCTCTGGTAGCAATACTTGATGCTGATAAGGAGGGTTTTCTACGCTCTGACCGATCACTTATACAGACCATCGGCCGTGCTGCCAGAAATGTGAACGGCAAGGCCATTCTCTATGGGGAAAAGATTACTGGGTCAATGCAGAGAGCGATTGAGGAGACGGACAGGAGGCGACAAAAGCAGCAGCAGTATAATGAAGAACATAACATTACACCTCAAACCATCCGTAAGGCTGTCTCCAATATTCTTGAGACCTCGCCAGGCTCACTCAAGGGGAGAAGAGGGGGGAGGAAAGTGGCTGAAGAGCCTGCAGTCTATGGCGGAGATGACCCCAAATTAATACAGAGAGAGATGGATCGGCTTGAGAAGCAGATGTATCAGCATGCCAGAAACCTCGAGTTTGAGGAGGCGGCAACACTGCGTGATCAGGTGGAGAGACTGAATAACAGACTTCTGGGATGACTGTTTCCTAGCTCCTATCCTTTTTGGAAGATAACAGTTCAAACAGCCGCGTTAACAGCGTACTGATCTCATTATGGAATAGCATCATATCTGTAACAAAGAAGAGCTCTGCATCCTCCTCATCTTTTGTCTCTTGGCGCATGCTGTCCATAAGCTCAAGTGATCTTATCCTTCTGATAGTCAGGTCCTGATCCAGAACAAATGAGATACGATCATTCCAGCTCATGGCCATGCGTACAACATGGCTCTGTGATTCAAGATGTTTGCGCACAGTGCCCTGAGTGATATCGATATTCTTGCAGCGTATTATTCCCCCATGCTCGTCGTTTTCACGAATCTCACACTCATCATCCATGGTAAAGCCTGCAGGGGCAGCATCATGAAAGAGCCACTGACTCATCGCTCCAGCAGGGGATAGTTCTGTATCGGGGTTGGTTATCTCTAGAGACCCTAGAGTTTCACGTAGCAGAACAGTAAGCTCCTCTGCACGAGAACGGCTGGCTGTATCTACCAATAACCAACCATTGCCCGGGTCGATGATTGCGTATGTTGTACGAGACCTGGAAAAGGCACGAGGCAGCATCTCCACAGTAATCTCATCACGCAATCTCTGCCTCTCTCTATTTTTCACCTCACGCTCTTCTGTCGATTCAATCTCCTGAATACGTTCATTTAGCGCCTCACGAACAACAGTTGCAGGGAGAATTTTCTCCCTCTTGTTTGCTGCAATAAGAATGGCACCATCAAGGGATAGAGTAAACGCGTCACTATCTGGTGTGGGGGATCCCCAGCCCAGTGTTGACATCTCCAGTGGCCCACACTCTCGTGATATCTTTTTAGAGAGCTTCTCTTCCAGAGACTCTATGGATACTCTAAATGGATTACTTAGATGGAAAAGAGTGACATTTTTAAACCACATTGATCGTGAGCTCCTGAGATGATTAGAAATAGAGAGGCGCGAAGTCTACACGAAAAAAAACCGACTGAGTAACCCCAGTCGGTCTTGTTGAATAAAGTTTTTATCGCTATTTATTCAGGAGCAGCTGGTGCGGGTGCACGAGGTGCTGCTGGCGGAGCATAGCGTGGTGCTGGTGCATAAGGTGCGGGGCCATAACCACCATATCCTGGGGCATAACCTGGATTTCCATAGCCACCACCGTAGCCATAACGATAGTAATCATCATCGTCATCGTCATCCCACTCGTCCATCATCTCTTCCATCCAATACATTGGAGTCCACTCAGGCCAGTCGTTATCGTCATCATAACCACCCCAGCCATCATTGTTACTGCCAAACCAACCGGCACTAGCTGTAGATGTGACAGCAATAGCTGCTGCAGCAAGTGTTGAAAGTAGAATTTTTTTCATCATGAACCCCCAAGTAATTATCAAAAAAGATATCCCCATTTTTATGGGATCTGGGGGTGGTGTCAAGTGTTCATTGAAAAGGATTTGAATAGTGGTTCGCATGGTGTTAGCTTGTCCGGTGTGCTCTCTTTTTAGGAGAGAAACCACAATCCAATAATAATGCCGTTAAGGAGCTTGAACATCTATGAAACAGTCACAGAAATTCTCTATTGCCACCATGTTTGGGGCAGTTGCTTTTATCGCTACTACTGCTAATGCCTTTGATATGGGAGATATGAGAGGGCCTATGAAAGGAGATAATTGGGGTGGTATGCCAAATGGTCCAAGCAGTATGAATATGGGTGGTCCAAGTTCATGGGGCATGCCAAATAACATGAATATGAATGATATGAATATGAACGTTCCAGGTGGAAGCTCTGGCAGTTGGGGTAATCCAATGGGAAATAGTGGCAGTATGCCGTGGGGCGGTCGTGGTGGAAGTATGCCATGGGGCGGAAATCGCGGAGGCAACTGGGGTGGAATGCCTTGGGGTGGAAATCGCGGCGGTAACTGGGGCGGCGGTGGAATGCCTTGGGGTGGAAACTCTTCACCAATGGGTGGTTGGGGTGGTCCACAAGGTTGGGGGGGTAGACCAGCGGAGCGTCACTCTTTTGGAGAGATCAAACCGTTGCCACCTCTGAAAGACTTACCCTCTTTGGACGAGCGTTTTCCATCAAGAAAAAAAGCGGAAGATAGTGCGCCAGCAGAGTCTGGAGAGTAACCGTCTAAATTAGGATAAAAAAAACCACCCCGAGAGGGGTGGTTAAATTGAAAGGGCAAATCCTTTCACTACCAAAGGAGTTACATCAGAAACTAAGTCATGATGTGATTCAAAATTTACACACATACCAACTCATGCACAATTGATATTTTCTGCTGGATTGATCTGCGTCAAAAATAACCAAGATTGGTTATTCGTGGGTCAGATAGTGATTTAGAGATAACTTCTCATCTGTCCAACCAGTACCCCCTGAATCTCAACTTGGTCGGGACGATAGGTGAATGGTTCCATAGTTGAATTGGCTGGATGAAGAATTACCTGTTTTGGGTGTTGCTCGATTGTTTTAAGTGTTGCCTCCTCTCCATCAATTAGTGCAACAACAACATCTCCATTTCTTGCGCTACTACGTTTCTCGATAATCACGTGGTCTCCTTCCAGAATCCCGGCATCAATCATCGACTCCCCCTTGACCTGAAGAACAAAACATTCATTTCCTGTACGCAACTGTTCAGGAACCTCAATTCTCTCTACATCCTCAATGGCCTCAATTGGGAGACCAGCAGCAATACGCCCAACCAGTGGAAGCTCATTTTCACTATGTTCATCTTCACGTGGGACCAATCTGATTCCTCTATGCAATCCCTCCAGTGGTTCTACCAGATTGACATCAATCAGTGCGTGAATATGTTTGTGAAGTGACCCTCTGGATTTGAGTCCAAGGTGGTGACAGAGTTGATCCAGACTGGGGGGGTTGTCACGGAACTCATCCTGATGTTCGTACAGGTATTCGTATATCTCACGCTGCTTTCTGGTAATGGGGGGCAATTCCATCTTGGTACTCCGCTATTTTTTATCAAATTAATTAGTTGCGTTCTCTTTTTGTTCTGTTAGTATACATGGAAAACAAATAAAGAACAATAGTAAACGGCAAAGAGGAGAGTGTCATGAATGCAAGTCTGCATCTATTAACACCAAAGGGAGATCGTCCTATCTGGGGCGGCAATCTTGAAGCGGAAGAGTTTGTTGCAGAATCCTTGGTAGAGATTCCACTGCTGGGAAAGATTACAGCTGGGCTGCCCATAGAGGCGGTAGAAGACCAGCAGCTGATTTCGGTTCCGCGAAATATGGTACGCAAAGATACCTACGCACTCCGTGTGGTTGGGGAGTCGATGGTTGAAGACAATATTCAGGATGGAGATATTATTGTTGTTGAGCGACAGGAGAGCGCAGCCAACGGACAGTCGGTTGTAGCGATGATAAATAATGAAGAGGTAACTCTGAAAAAACTCTATATAGAGAAAGATGGGGTGCGACTACAACCAGCTAACTCCACCATGTCACCAATATTTCTGCGTAATGAGGATGTGAAGATTCTTGGGATTGTATCTGCTGTTATTCGCACCCCCTGATTATGGCTCTCAGTACTTTTATAACTTTAAGTACCTTAGATAATCCATAATAGCGCCGCATACCGAGCCATTTTCCCCAGGGCGATAAACAGAGTAATTGAGAGCAACGGCAATCTAAACCACCCTGCCGCGAGACAAAGACCATCTCCTACTACAGGCAGCCAGGAGAGAAGTAGAACAGGGGAACCGTACTGTTTAATCCAGAGTAGTGATTTTGGATTGATTTTCTGCTTCAGTCTGTCAGGGCTCCACTTCTTTGCAACAAGCCATCCAACCCCCCAGGTAGAGATCCCGCCAATTGTGTTACCGGCAGTGGCAACCCACAACAGGGTTAAATCTGTATGAGTTGAATTTTGATCGAGCAGAAGCAAAACAGCCTCTGAACCACCTGGCAACAGGGTGGATGAGAGTAACGCAGAGAGAAACAGTCCCCCCAGGGTTATTGATTCAGTCAATATTTGATGTTTTGTAGATGTGTACTAGTGGCTACTGAATAGAGTAACCTTTCCGCTCTCATCAAATGTTACAACTGAGTAGGGGTCTTTTCTGTCACCCATCTCCATGCCTGGTGATCCAACCGGCATGCCAGGAGCAGATATCCCAGTGATGGTAGGGCGCTCAGCGAGCATTCGTTTAACATCAGCAGCAGGTACATGACCCTCTACAACATAACCATCAACCATTGCTGTATGACAACTGCTCAGTCGTTGAGGAATACCAGCCTCTCTTTTGATAGGAGCCACATCATTGGTGTTGTGAACATTGACCTCAAAGCCATTCTCTCGCATGTGACTTACCCAATCCTTGCAGCAACCACAGGTTGGTGATTTGTAAACCTCAACAACAGGGGCAGCAGTAACTGTCCCTGTACCTGCACCCATCCATGCGGCAAAAGCCACTGTTGCTGACAGTGTTGCAGCAGCAATAATTTTTATATTTCGCTTCATCCTGATCTCCTCCTTGAGCTGAGTTATATTGGAACCAATGTCCTGTTAGAGTGTCTTCCTTAAATAAAGTTTCATGTAGATACTAACGTTAATCTTTTGCCCAAAGGAGAGTTTTGATGAGAAAAGTTCATTTTTTGTTGTCAGCAGTTGTTGCTGTCTCTATTGCTGGTAGTGTACAGGCGGACAACAGAGAGATGGTTAAGATGCCAGAGATGATGCAGGAGCACATGATGGGTAATATGCGGGACCATGTGTTGGCTATCCATGAGATTCTGACAGCTCTCTCGAAGGATGAGCTGGACAAGGCCTCGGCCATTGCAGAGGAGCGCCTTGGGATGAGCTCACTGAGACTTCACGGGGCCAGTCATATGGCGCAATTCATGCCTCAGCAGATGCGGGCAATTGGAACTGGCATGCACAAGGCTGCAAGCCGGTTTGCCCGTACCGCAGAGGAGGGTGATCGCCTGGCAGCTTATGATTCACTAAACCAGGTAACGGCAGCATGTGTAGCTTGTCACGCTGGATATCGCATAAGATAAATATCTTATAATCAAAATCAAATAAACTGAACAATCATTTGATATATATAGAAAAGAGGATAATAAAATGCAGACAGTAACCGTAGCTAATGTAATGTGTGGTGGATGTGCTAACACCATCGAGACAAGCCTGTCGGAGATGGATGGGGTCGACTATGTGAAGGTCAATGTGGAAGATAAGACAGTAACCTTGGGGCTGGATGAGGGGGTGATGCAGTCAGTTACAGAGAAACTGGCTGAGCTTGGATATCCGGTCCAGTAACAGTGACAAAATCTAACCACCTACTTGTAGTTGATGATGATCCGGAGATCCGTCGGCTGCTGAGGGAGTACCTGGAGAGGGCTGGCTATCGTCTCTCAATTGCTGCAGGTGGCAAGGAGATGTTTTCCGCTCTTGAGCAGGCCCCGATTGATCTGATTATTCTGGATCTCATGATGCCAGGGGATGACGGCTTGGTGTTACTCAGAAAGCTTCGTGCCCACTCCAATACTCCTGTGGTTATGTTAACCGCTATGGGGGAAGAGACTGACCGTATTCTTGGGCTGGAGATGGGGGCTGATGATTACATTTCAAAACCATTCAATCCCAGGGAGTTGCTGGCCAGAATCAAGAGCGTACTTCGTCGCACCTCCAGTGTGCCAGAGTCACTGCTTCAAAATGAGGCAACTGAGGCACTATTTTCTGGATGGAGACTAAATCTTCAACAACGACATCTGATATCACCAGATGAGGTGGTTGTGCCGCTCAGTGGCGGCGAATTTCGACTCTTGAAGGTATTTATAGAACATGCAGGAAGGGTTCTGAGTCGGGATCAGCTGTTGGAGTTTAGTCAGGGAAGAGAGGCTCAGCCATTTGATCGCAGTATTGATGTGCTTGTAGGGCGTCTGCGCAAAAGATTAAAGGAGGATCCGAAAAATCCACAAATTATCCATACGTTAAGAGGGGAAGGTTATCGTTTTGTTCCGGAGATCAGTTTTGAGTAAGTCTCTGTGAGATTAATACCAGAGTCTCTCTATGGCCGACTGTTGGCAATCCTGTTGGTTGGGTTAATGGTTCCACAGTTATTAAGTGCACTGGTGCATCTGTATGATCGAGACACCGTCCTGCACCAGACCATGGGGGCAGGCAGCGCTGAGAGAATTGGCTCCATCGTAGAGTTGCTGGATCCAATGACTGATACAGAGCGTAAAAGGATGGTTGAAGCACTAAATGGCTTTCCCCTGGAGGTGGTTCTTACATCAAAATATATACAACTGACTGAACAGAAAGAGATGGAGAATGAGCAGCTCTACCTTCTTTTTCGTGAGTATCTACAGAAAAGTTTACCGCCCGGACATGAGGTACATGTTGAGGTGGTTGAGGCAGTAATTCCTGTTGGAAATGAGGAGATGAATAGACTCCATCCAGAGATGAGTCAAATGATGTCTCACCGCATGAGAATGCAGAATATGTGGGGTGTAGAAAAAGAGAAGGTTAAATCATTCCATGTTCAGGTTAGGTTGAGTGACGGGGCATGGGTTGATTTCCATTACCATATTCCCAAGAAGATCTTTGCATGGCCTACTCGTATGGTGGTTGCGTTACTATTGCTGATGATATCTGTTCTGTTATTGACCTGGATTGCTGTTCGTTGGGTAACAAGGCCTCTATCGTTACTATCTAATGCGGCTGAGGCACTGGGAAAGAACATTAGCCGATCACCACTGGAGATCCAGGGACCGAAAGAGGTAAGACAGGCAGCAGAGGCGTTTAACACCATGCAGCAGCGACTCAGTCGTTATATTGGGGATCGCGCACGGATTCTTTCGGCTGTCTCCCATGATCTAAAGACTCCAATCACTCGCCTCCGTTTGCGTGCTGAGATGCTGGAGAATGACCGTATTCGTACCGATATCGAGACCGATCTTGACCATATGGAGGAGATGGTGATCTCTACGCTAGACTTTATGCGTGGAACAGAGAATCCAGAGCCGATGCAGCAGATCGACATGCAGGCACTACTGGAGAGTCTGCAGGAAGACCTGGAACCACTTGGTATTCGGTTTGATATTGAGGGTCAGGTGACAGAGCCGACACGTGGCCGACTGGTACAGCTCAAGCGCTGCCTGACCAACCTGTTGGAGAATGGCGCACGTCATGGCAATGGAAAACTCTGGGTGAGACTAGAGGAGTTTGATGATCGATTATTGATAATTGTAAATAGTGATGGAGAAGGAATTCCTGAAGAAGAGTTGGATAAGGTCTTTGAGCCTTTCTATCGGGTAGAAAAATCAAGAAGCCGGGAGTCAGGTGGAACTGGACTAGGGCTCAGCATTGCAAGAAATATAGCTCGGGCCCATGGTGGTGAACTGGTTTTGAAAAATCGTCCTGAGGGAGGGGTGGCAGCGGAGCTTGAACTGCCGCGATCGTAAGTAATATTTGCTATTTAGGTGGTTTATTGCAGCAGGCACCAGGACGAGCGGATGCATTCTCTCGTCCGGTCCTGTCACTGTATTGATGAAATTTTCCAAGCAATCGGGACCAAAAGGTTTGCCGCACTATAACACCAGCACTGGACAGGTGTTTAAGGACTGTCAGGTAATCAGTTGCTCGAATATCATACGTTAGAGATAGCTTGTTACCTCTGCTGTTCCAGACAATATCCAGTACATCTGGAAGCTGTTCCAGTTTTCTTGGTGCAGAGGAAATATGGAACTTCCTCTTTACCAGCCATGCGTTTCGATTGCTGTTCATGCATTAATCATAGCGCAGACATGAAAAAAATCTCTATTGTTTTGTAACCCTCTGTAACGCTGTAGAAGATTGTTACGTTCACTTACAAAAAAGCTGTTTTGAGACAAACTGCAGTTACATTCAGGGAGTATTCTGGACTACAAGATCAAATGGTTTGACCCGCCAACCCTGTTCATACTCCTCCCTTAGGGTAAAGCGTTCCGTATGACTCACGTTACGAGTCACCATATTGTTAATCATGAAACAAGGAGAAGTATTATGAAAAGTTCAAAGATGGTTATGGTAACTGTAGCCTCCATGATGTTTTCAATTCCAGTTATGGCAGATGGTGAACAGAGTCAGATGCCAATGAATCCGCAGTTGATGCAGGG
>CAYQBY010000011.1:11685-42283 GCA_964415865.1 uncultured Piscirickettsiaceae bacterium
TGATGCAGGGGATGATGGGAAACCGGCAGCAAATGCCCATGATGAGCAGGCAGCAGTGGGGTAACCCTATGGGTTATCAACAGCAGTCTCCATATGGGATGATGGGTAACCGACATGGTTCAATGATGAATTCTCAGATAATGCAACAGATGATGGCGTCAAAGCAGAGTCATATGAAGACAGTTGAAGGACATCTAGCTGGAATAGACGCATCACTCAAGGAACTGGTTGAGTTACAGCGTAATCGATAATTGTCCAACAATCTAAATCCTATGGGTGTTCTCACCTGTAGGGTTTTGCTGAATAAGGATATTTATGAAGAACAGAAAACTAGTGCTTGTTCCAATGATGGTTGGTCTGTTGATGAGTGGAGCTGCCGTTGCTCATGGCAACTATGATCGTGGTGAACTTGTAACTATTTCCAGCCCACAAGACCGGGCAGTGGTTGAGAGTCCCTTCAAGGTTATTTTTTTAGCCCCTGAGGTAAAGATTGCCCCAGCTGGTGTAGACAAACACAATAGCGGCCATTTCCATTTGATGGTGGATGTGGATGCAGTTCTGGATCTTGATGAGCCTATGCAACAGACAAATCAGCATCTGATATTTGCTGCAGGAGAGCGTGGAACCATACTTGATCTCTCTCCCGGGGAGCATACATTACAATTGATTGTGGCTGATGAGGAGCATACCCACTTTGAGAATCTGGTATCTAAAAAGATTACGATTTACGTAAAAGGGTAATCATTAAGGGTTCGTGTAATGGTTAAAATTGTGATTCTGCTGCTCTCAGCTACTCTTCTATCGGCTTGTGATCTTCTGGATCCAGAAAAAATTCGTGCACGTAACTTTCTCCCTGCTATTGATTATCAGGCCAATGTGGTGGATGGTGAGGTTCGTTATCAGGAGGTTTGTGCTCGCTGTCACGGGCCCGGATTGGGAGGTGGTGCTGAGGGGCCACCTCTGCTGAATCAAACTTATGCCCCTTCTCATCATGCCGATCTCGCGTTTTACCATGCGGTAAAAAATGGTGTTAAACAGCATCACTGGAAATATGGAGATATGCCAATGTTGACTGGCATCACCCCTGAACAGGTGGGAGATATAGTGGCATTTGTCAGAAGGGAACAGCAGCAAGCTGGTGTTATTAAGTAAAACATAAACAGGGAGGTATTTTATGATGATTAAACAACTGACTTTAGTGGCAGCATTGCTGACAAGTTCGTCTGTTCTTAGTGCAGCAACCACAGATAATGGTACTAGAGTTCCTTTCAAACAGGCAGTTGGAATGGGTAAGTTCAAACAGAATTGTTCTCAGTGTCATGGTGAATGGGCCAGGGGCACAGAACTTGGGCCTCCACTTATTCACAATTATTACAAGCCTTCACACCATGGTGATAATGCTTTCTACCGTGCAGCTATGAGCGGAGTTAAGGCTCATCATTGGAAGTTTGGTGATATGCCGCCAGTAGAGGGGATCAAAAAGAGAGATGTAACCAGAATCATCTCTTTCATACGATGGTTACAGCAGTCAAATAATCTATACTAGAAAATATCGTTAGGAATAATTGAAAATGAATGGAAAAGTATTGCTGGCACTCTTTGTGTTGGTTCTTGTGTTGGGGTTTATTGTGGCTCAACCGTTTTTATCTGATGAAAAAGGTGTAAGTGTCACTGGTCGTTGGTACACAGAGCAGCAGGTTGCAGAGGGTGGGCCACTCTTTCAAACCCATTGTGCTAGTTGTCATGGTCCAGAGGCAGCATCGATACCAAATTGGAAAGAGACTGACGAGAATGGAAATTATCCACCCCCTCCACTCGATGGTAGTGCGCATGCATGGCACCACCCATTAAGTTTGTTGCAAAAAACTGTCAGAGAAGGTGGTATTCCTTTGGGTGGACAGATGCCACCTTTTAAGGACGTGCTGGCTGCAGAGGAGATTGATTCCATTCTGGCATGGGTACAGACACACTGGTCAGACAAAATTTACGGTATATGGAAAGAGAGGAATGGATAAATCGTGAGAAGATTACTATTGTCTCTGTTGCTATCTGTTACTGCAATGTCGGTATCAGCAGAGAAAATAGATGGGATGAATGTGTGGAGTGACCTTCCACCTTTTGTACTGAATGATAGTAGTGGAAAGGAGAGAAATCTGGATGAATGGAAGGGGAACGTCTTGATCGTCAACTTTTTTGCCACCTGGTGTGCTCCATGTCGTTATGAGGTTCCGCACTTGATCAAGTTACAGGAGAAGCATGGTCCTCAGGGGCTGCAGATTATCGGGGTTGGGTTTGATGAAGGGGGAAAAGTAAAGAATTATGCCCGTTCACTGGAGATCACCTATCCGGTGCTAATTGCTGATCCTGAAGATAATCCGAAGTTGATGGAGCGGTGGGGAAATGCAGCTGGGGTTATTCCATACCTGTTTGTGGTTGATCGTAATGGCAGGGTTGAGATGAGTCAGAATGGCACTTTCTCTGACAGACACTTTGAGTGGTTTGTGAAACCATTGCTGAAATGAGTTCTGAAATACGCCTCTCTATCTCCGGAATGGTCTGTGCAGGCTGTGTCTCTGCGGTTGAGGAGGCGCTGCAGAAGGTTGACGGAGTCAAATCAGCATCAGTCAATCTTGGTGAGCGCAGTGCAATTGTTGAGGGAGAGGTTGATGTTGATGAATTAATTGCCGCGATCAAGGAGGCAGGCTTCAATGCAGCAGAGCTGGTCAGTCTGGCAGATGAGGAGGAGAAGGAGAGTCGCGAACTGCAAGAGTATAGACGGCTTTGGTGGCGAGCAATCTCTGCCGGTGCTATCGGGCTAATTCTTTTTGTTTTAGGAATGGGCGGGTTTCTGCCGTCTGTGGAAGAGGGGCAGCTGGTCTGGCTTGGTATTAGCCTGATCACCCTGTTGGTATTGATATTTGTGGGTGGCCATTTCTTTAGTGGGGCCTGGATTACCCTCAAGAACCGTCGTGGAAATATGGATACCCTGGTTGCGATGGGGACAGGTACTGCCTGGCTCTACTCTACCGTTATCGTGCTCTATCCAAATGTGGTTCCATCACTTGCCAGACACGCCTATTTTGAGGCGGCAGTCATAATTATTGCCCTGGTCTCGCTTGGATCGGCCCTTGAGACCCGTGCTAGAGGCAAGACCTCGGCTGCCATTCGGCAGTTAATTGGTCTGCAGCCAAAAACCGCACGAGTGATCCGCAATGGAGAGGAGATCGATTTACCTCTGGAGCAGATAGGACTGGATGAGACCCTGCGGGTACGGCCAGGTGAGAAAATTCCTCTGGATGGAGTGGTGCTTGAGGGCTCCTCTCATGTTGATGAGTCGATGTTGACCGGTGAGCCTATGCCGGTTGGCAAGAAGACTGAGAGTAAGGTGGTAGGGGGCACTATCAATGGCTCTGGCACATTCTTGATGCGTACAACCCACATTGGCAGAGAAACCGTATTGGCGCAGATTATCGATATGGTACGCAAGGCGCAGGCCAGTAAGCCGGAGATTGGTCGTCTGGTGGACCGTATTGCGGCAGTCTTTGTACCTATTGTAGTGGTGGTTGCAGCACTAAGTTTTATTGTCTGGTTCTGGTTTGGGCCAGAGCCACAGCTCAGCTATGCAATGGTTGCGGCAATGACGGTGCTGGTGATTGCATGTCCCTGTGCCCTGGGTCTGGCTACCCCAATCTCTATCATGGTTGGGGTTGGACGTGCTGCGGGGATGGGAATTCTGATTCGTAATGGAGAGGCCCTGCAGCAGTCTGGTGAGGTGACCACGGTTGTACTGGATAAGACCGGCACCATTACTGAGGGTAACCCACGTCTCGTATCGATGCTGGCTGCAATGAACAGCAGTGAAGATGATCTGCTTGGGATGGCGGCCTCACTGGAGATGGGCTCGGAACATCCGCTGGCCACAGCAATCCTGGATGCCGCAAAGGAGCGTGGCATCTCATTGGAGAGCGCAGATAATTTTCATAGTGAGACCGGGCAGGGTATCAGCGGAGAGATCGGTGGCAGGAAGCTGCTACTGGGAAATCGTGCAATGATGGAGGCTCACGAGATCAACCTGCATAAGTGGATTGAGAAGAGCCTGGAGTGGGGTGCAGAGGGGATGACTCCAATATATCTGGCGCAGGAAGGAGAGATTGCCGGAATGTTGGCAATCGCAGACCCTATTAAGAAGGGTGCGAAAGAGTCAATCGATCAGCTGCGTCAGATTGGGGTTCGGGTAATGATGCTGACCGGTGATCATCGTTCTACCGCAGCGGCGGTTGCCGCCAAGTTAGGATTAAAGGATGACGAGGTTGCTGCAGAGCTGCTTCCATCTGCAAAAATTGATCAAATCAGACTTCTACAGCAGCGGGGAGAGCGAGTGGCGATGGTAGGGGACGGGATCAATGATGCTCCTGCACTGGCTCAGGCAGATGTGGGGATTGCCATAGGAACCGGTACCGATATTGCGATTGAATCTGCGGATATCGCCCTGATGCAGGGAACTCTGCAGGGGGTGGTTGATTCGATTGCCCTCTCCAGAGCAACGATGAGAAATATAAAACAGAATCTATTTGGTGCATTTGTCTATAACACTTTAGGTATTCCAGTAGCAGCCGGAGTACTGTTTCCAGTTTTCGGGGTAATGTTGAGTCCTGTAGTGGCTGCTGCTGCCATGAGCATGAGTTCGGTTACCGTGGTAACCAATGCATTGCGCTTGAGAAATGCCAAGTTGCTCTAATTAATACAGTATTTGTCTTGCAGAAAGTATTGGTGGCAGGAAACAAAGCGGAAACAGTTTGCTGTTATGATTGCTAAAAAATAATAATAATAAATTATTAGGAAGGTCATGATGAATAGAATAGCTATCGAAAGGGGCTTTGTATCATTTGCCGGCCAGCTGATCCGCTGGAAGTGGGCCTCATTGGTGATTGTGTTGGTATTGACGGCACTGTTGCTATCCAACCTGCCCAAGATCACCATCGACACCTCAAATGAGGGGTTTCTCCGTGCCGACGACCCCATTCTTCTCGATTACAATGGCTTTCGTGAGCAGTTTGGCCGTGAAGAGGTTGTGTTGATATCCTTACGTCCAGCAGACCTATTTGCGCCCAATTTCCTGGGAAAGCTGAAACAGTTTCACAATGATCTTGAGGATCAGGTGCCGCATCTCGATGAGGTTACCAGTCTGGTAAATGTGCGCTATACCATCGGCAAGAAGGATGAGTTGCTGGTAGAGGATCTTATGGAGGCGTTTCCAGACACCCCTGAAGGGATGGAGCAGCTTCGTGAGGCGGCTATGGCACATCCTTTTTACAGGAATCTGCTGATCTCTGAGGACGGTACAGTTACCACTATTGTTATTGAAACCCAGGCCTTCTCTGAGGAGGAGGTGGCAGATGAGCTGTCGGCAGGGTTTGATGAGATGGATGTTGAACCAGTTGAACGAGTTTTCCTTACTGATGAGGAGAATAGTGCTGTCGTTCAGGCGGTAATGAAACTAGTGGATCAATATAAGAGTGATGACTTTCCAATGGAGGTGGCTGGTTCACCGGTGGTGATGGAGGTTCTGAAAAAGTCAATGCAGAGTGATATGCGTCAGTTTACCCTCACCATGGTTGCGATCATCTTTATTTTTCTTTTTCTGCTGTTTCGTCGTCTGAGTGGTGTACTGATCCCATTGATTGTGGTGGTTCTATCACTGCTGGCAACCATCTCATTGATGGCTGTCACCGGAGTTCCAATCAAATTACCAACACAGATTCTTCCATCTTTTATTCTTGCTGTAGGTATAGGTGATTCAGTACATATTCTCTCTATATTTTTCCGTCGTTACGATCAGACAGGTGATAAGGGTGAGGCGATCCAGTTCGCGCTCGGGCACTCTGGACTAGCGGTAGTGATGACCAGTCTGACTACAGCGGCAGGACTCTTCTCGTTCACCACAGCTGAGCTGGGTGCAGTAGCTGAGCTAGGAGGGTTTGGTGGGGCAGGTGTGCTCTTTGCAATGTTCTATTCATTAATTCTTCTCCCATTACTACTTGCTATTCTTCCAGTCAGACAGCGCGCCATATCACTCAATAATGGTGAAAGCACTAAGGAGGTAAATACAACTGATAGCCGAATGGATCGACTGCTAGATGGTGCAGTTGCAGTTGCTACAAATCATGCTGCCAAAGTTGTTCTGAGCGCTGCCTTGCTATTTATTATTGCAATTGCCGGAATCACTCAGCTTGAATTCAAGCATGATGTATTGAAGTGGTTTCCGGCTCATGAGCCGGTTCGTCAGGCAACCGAACATATTGATCGGGATATGGGGGGAACCATCTCAGTTGAGATTCTGGTGGATAGTGGAGAGCAGGAAGGATTGTATGACCCTGAATTGATGGCCAACCTTGCAAAATTGCAGGATGAGCTTGATACCTTGGGTAAAGGTGATAGTCAGTTGGAGAGTGGCAAACGTATATCAGTGGTTGATATCCTGCGCGAAACCAATCAGGCCCTAAACGAGAACCAGAGCAGCTACTATGCGGTTCCGCAAGAGCGTGAGTTATTGGCACAGGAGCTGCTACTATTTGAGAATAGTGGATCAGATGATCTGGAGAAGATGGTTGATAGTGAGTTACGAACAGCCAGACTTACACTAAGGCTTCCATGGCGTGATGCGGGGGTTTATACAGAGTTGGTACATGAGGTGCAGCAGCGCGTTGATGGTGCCTTTATCAGTACTGAAGAAGGTGACAGTAAGCTAAACAGTAGTGTAACTGGTTTAATGATGATTTTCGCTAGGACTCTTGATGCCATGATGAGCAGTATGGTGCAGAGTTACTCGATAGCAGCAGTTGTAATCACCATAATGATGATTATATTGGTTGGACATTTACGACTGGGATTAATCAGTATGATCCCCAATCTTCTACCAATTACCATTGTGCTTGGAGTGATGGGAATAACTGGGCTTCCATTAGATGCCTTTACCATGTTGATAGGGAGTATTGCCCTGGGGTTGGCTGTCGACGATACAGTGCACTTTATGCATAACTTCCAGCGCTACTATAGAAGAAGTGGTGATACAGTAGAGGCGATTACCCATACTCTCCACACCTCCGGGCGGGCAATGGTAGTGACTACTGTTGTGCTTAGTCTCGGCTTCTTTATTTTTATGCGTTCGGAGATGAATAACCTGTTTAATTTTGGTGGGTTGACAGGCCTTGCAATTATCCTGGCACTTGCGGCAGATCTGTTGTTGGCGCCGGCATTGATGACTCTCATATTTGGAAAAGTAGATCGCCCTCAGCCAGGAATGGAACAGTGAACAAAATATATCAATCTGTAATAACAGTATCCATGCTCTCAACAATATCCATAGCGGTAGCGGCAAACCCCACTGCTAGAGAGATTATGGATGCCGTCAATGATCGTGATGATGGCGATAATGCATTGATGCAGATGGAGATGCGCCTGATTGACAAAAGAGGAAAGGAGCGTATCCGTAAGTTGAAAAAATGGTCTCAGGATAGGGGAGAGGATAGCTACAGCCTACTCTTTTTTCTCTCACCTTCGGATGTGAAAGATACTGGTTTTCTCACCTATGATTATGATGAGTCGGGCAAGGATGATGATCAGTGGCTATATCTGCCAGCACTACACAAGACTAAACGCATCGCCAATGATGACAAGAGTGGCAGTTTTATGGGGTCGGACTTTAACTACTCCGATATGACTGATCCAGATCTTGATGATTATGAATTTACCCTGATGAAAGAGACTGAGGTAAAAGGTCATCCCGTATGGCAGATAAAATCTGTGCCAAAATCTAAAGAGACCATCAAGGAAACAGGGTACAGACAGTCGGTAGTATTTGTGCGTAAGGATAACCACGTGGTGGTACGTGTAGTACGGTGGTTGGAAAAAAAGGGAAAGCTACGTTATCTGGATGTAAAGAAACTGGAGCAGATTGATGGTGTCTGGACCCCAATGGAGACAACCATGACAACCAAGCAGGGTAAAAGAACCCATCATAAGACAGTGATTCGTTACTCCAGTGTCAAGTATGGGCAGGAGCTTGGCCAAGATATGTTCACTGTTAGACGTCTGGAGAAGGGTGCTGACTGATGCTGCGCTGGCCTCTTCTGATGTGGCTGATTACAACAGCAGCTACTGCAGTTGAGAGTGAGCTATTGCTGGAAGATGTACTGGGTGGGTTTGATGACGAGCTTGCTCCAGGAGCTGATCTCTCTATCGATGATGCTCTGGGTGGCTTTGATGATAAGAGTGCGGACGCTGTAGCTGATTTCGATGAGAGTGTCACTGAAGAGCAGGGGATGGATCTTCGTGGCCACTGGATTACCGGTAGCTCTTGGAATATTGCAGGGGAGAGTCCAACCAGTGATCGCTTAACCAGGCTCTCTACCAAGCTTTGGCTTGAGGCAGAGAGTAAGATTGGTGAGGGATGGAAATTTCATGGAGAAGGTTTTCTCCGCTACGACTTTGCCTATGAGATCAATGGGCGCAACAACTACACAGATGGGGTGCTAGACACCTATGAGAGTGATGAGGAGATTGGCGAGCTCTGGGTACGTGGATCCCTGACCCCCAACCTTGACCTTAAGATGGGACGACAGATTGTGGTTTGGGGGCAGTCTGACTATCTGCGGGTCAACGATGTGATCAATCCAATCGATCTGCGTGAGCCGGGGCTGGGGGATATTGAAACCCTGCGTCGTCCTGTAGGAATGGTTAAAGGCGATTATTACAGTGGTCCATGGCGGCTGACTGCCATGTTTATTCCGGAGAACCGGGCCAACCTCTCAGCACCTTGTGGTAGTGAATATTCATTAGCTGGAGTTGTTGCATTAGAGAGTGATTGTGATTCTGTGCCAGTAGAGGCTCCAGGAGATGGGCTGGATGATGCAGAGTATGCGCTCTCTGCAATGGGTCGTTTCAGTGGCTGGGACCTCTCCTTCTATGGGGGAAGACTAAACTATGGCACCGCCTATAAGGATGGTACCGGATCCTCAAATGTAATGAGAAATGCCAGGGTGAATCATCTAGGTAGTGCACTCAACATTGCAGAGGGAAGTTGGCTTTGGAAGGGAGAAGCGGCAGTAACGGATGGACTACGCTACTTCAATACAGGTGCAGATGAAAAGTCACGGCTGGATATCTTGCTGGGTGGAGAGTATCGCGGCATTACCGATACCACACTCTCATTTGAGGTATTGAGGCGACATATCAATAGTTATGACAGCTCTCTTGTCGGTGGAACCGACTATGTAGATGAGAATAGCTGGCAGAATGTATTTGCCTACAGTCGTGACATGTACAATGAGACCCTCCATCTCAAAGGGGTGTTGCTGCGTAATGGTAGCTCTCTGGATGAGGGCGGTTATCTACGACTCTCTGCCGCATATGATCTGGATGATAACTGGTCGGCTACAGGAGGTGGAATTTGGTATGACGCAGCAAAATACCCGCCCAACTGGGGAGATAATGATCGCCTCTTTGTCGAGATCAGGCGTGATTTCTAACTCTCTGCTGATTATTATCTTTCTTGTCTCAATCACAACTTCAACTCTTGCCGAGGTAACAACAGGTGTAGAGGAGGAGACAGATCTACGGTTCTGGAGCTGGGAGCGCCGGGGTATATCTCTGCAATTAACCCAACGGACTCCAGACCAGACAGAGGCGTTTTTTATTGGCAGAGGGTTTTCGTCAGAAAAGTCCAAAATGGTTGGGGAGAGTTGTGTTTTTCAGGCAGTTTTCCGTAACAGTAGCAACGACCATCTAGAGTACAGTCTGGAACATTGGGATGTGATGTACAAACAAGAAATAAGGATGCCACTTCATCGTAATTATTGGGAACAGAGATGGATAGAGGAGTCAGTTTCAAATGCCTCAAGGATTGCATTTCGCTGGTCACTACTGCCTACAGTGCAACGTTTCGAACCAGGTGACTATAACTGGGGAATGATAAGTTTTGGCCTTAATCCCGGTGCAGAGTTTGATCTCTCAATCAGGATGAAGCATGGGGATAAGGTGGTAACAGAGAAACTTGCTGGAATGCAATGTGCTGAGAGGGACGAGAGTAATGGTTAGGATTGTTCGTGTAGTTTTGGTTATGGTTGCAGTTATACTGTTTACTGGCAATGTGATGGCAGAAAAGGCGGGCAAGGGGTTAACAGCTGTTAGTGGAATGACAGCCCCGGATTTTGAGCTGATGGATTCTGAAGAGGAGATGCACCATCTCTCTGACTATCGAGGTAAACCAGTAATTGTTAATTTCTGGGCTACCTGGTGTCCACCATGCAGAGCAGAGATGCCCTCAATGCAACGTGCATGGGAGGTACTGAAGGAAAAAGGTGTAATGATGCTCGCCATAAATGTAGGAGAGGATGAGGATATGATCTTTCCATTCACTGCAGAGTATCCTGTCGAGTTTCCGTTGTTGATGGATCTGGACTCTTCAGTCACCCAGCAGTGGGGAGTTAGGGGGTTACCAACAACATATGTGGTTAATCCAGATGGTGAGATCGTCTATCGTGCGGTGGGGGGAAGAGATTGGGATAGTGATATGATGCTAAATCCTATTCTTGATCTACTTGATTAAGCCCTCTTGATCCAATCCTGAAACCTGTTTAGAAGATCCAGTAGTTCTGGATCAGAGATACAGTAGAAGACAAAACTTCCATTCTTTTCTCCACGTACCAGATTCATCTCTCTGAGTTTTCTGAGATGAAAAGAGACGTTAGTCTGGCTTAACCCTGTATCAGCAATTACTGCAGATACGGGTCTGCATTCAAGCCCCAGTGAGGTAAGAATTCGTAACCGATTTGGTTCTGATAACACCTTGAACAGCGATGAGAGCTTTTTGACCTGTTCCATAATCTGTGGTTAAATTAAGATATGCGTTAATGCTCATATGCGAGTTTGTTTATATGAATATTCTAACAGTTAACCTGAGCTGTCAAGGAGAGTGATGTGATTGAGAGCTTTTTTCTTCAGATAGAAGCAAATGAGAATGCGATAAGACTATCAGCATTTCTAGGGATTTTTGCCATCATGGCTCTATGGGAGGTGATTGCACCTCGCCGTAAGCTCTCTATGGGGCGGGTAGTTAGATGGGGAAGCAACCTGGGGATAGTAGTGATCAATACTATGTTGGTTCGTCTAATCTTTCCAGTTGCAGCGGCAGGGGTAGCAATAATTATCTCTGAGCAGAGCTGGGGAATCCTTAATCAGATTGAAATTGGTGATGCTCTAGAGATTTTAGTTGCCATTATGGTATTGGATTTTGCAATATATCTACAGCATAGACTTTTTCATGCTGTTCCACTGCTCTGGAGGCTCCATCGTATGCACCATGCAGATCTCGATTATGATGTCACCACAGGCGCACGTTTTCATCCAATTGAGATTATTCTCTCAATGGTGATTAAATTTGGTGTAATTCTGTTGATTGGTGCACCTGTAGTTGCCGTTATTATTTTTGAGGTGCTGCTTAACGCTACAGCAATGTTTAACCATAGCAATGTCAGGTTGCCTCTTTCTATAGACCGCTGGTTGCGTTTGCTTGTGGTTACCCCTGATATGCACCGGGTTCACCACTCTATAATCCGCAACGAGACTGACAGTAATTTTGGTTTCAACCTTCCATGGTGGGATCGTCTACTGGGAACATATATTGCGCAACCGAAGGAGGGGCATATAGGGATGGAGATTGGGATACCACAATTTCGTAACTTTAGTGATAACAGGTTGGATCAGATGCTTGTCCAGCCTTTCTATGATGGATAACCGATGAAAAAGATTTTTCTAATTTTTGCTCTTGTTGTGCTGCTGATTATTGGATGGCAGTGGCGTGATCACATTAACCAGGCTGAGATTCAGTTATGGTTTGATAATGCGGGGGTATGGGCTCCGCTGTTTTTTATCGCGCTTTATGCTGTTGCTACGGTCTTTTTTATGCCAGGAACTGTTTTAACCCTTGCTGGTGGCGCACTCTTTGGCCCTGTCTTTGGAGCACTGATAAATCTTACTGGCGCCACCATCGGAGCTGCTCTTGCTTTTCTTGTCTCCCGTTATGTCGCATCTGACTGGGTGGAGCAGAAGGCGGCAGGAAAAATGAAGAAAATACTCGATGGAGTGGAAGAGGAAGGGTGGCGTTTTGTTGCCTTTACCAGACTGGTACCGCTCTTCCCGTTTAATCTACTCAACTATGTGTTGGGCTTGACAAAAATCCCGTTTCTCCACTATGTGGTTGCTACCTGGATCTTTATGTTGCCAGCCTGTTTCGCCTACACCTATCTGGGGTATGCAGGAGGAGAGGCGCTTAAGGGTAGTGAGTCGATGATTCAGAATGGAATTATTGCACTGGCTCTTATTGCTTTGGTCGCTTTTATCCCACGTATAGTTAATAGATATCGGCAAGAGGCAGGTGATGGCCATAGCTGAGGATATTATCCGCTACCAACCTGTTAAGCGCACAGGGTCAGAACAGGACTCACTGCCTGGCCGTTATTCCAGGGTGTTCCAGTGGCTTTCCATGGCAGCTTTTACCCTCGCCTTTATGGGGTGGCTTAATGAATCATGGTTCTACTGGTTTGAGAGTCCGATCTGGCTCAATCGTTATACCGAGTATGCCGTTATTCTTGGTTTTGGGGTATGGCGTATTTGGGCCGAGAAAAATAGCTACACCAGAAAACGTTTGATCGTACTGGTAGCTGTGGTCACCATATTTTGGTGGTTAATCCCGTGGCTGATACCCAGATTTGAACCATATGTAGGCTATCTATGGAATCAGCCTATCTTTCCAAGTATCCACGTCCCTGGAACCATAACCTTCTTCCTGATTCTAGGGTTGGTGTTTCTCTTTGGTCGTCGTATCGTCTGTGGCTGGGGCTGCCCCTGTGTGGGTGTCCGTGAGACAGTTGGCTATGCCTTTAGAGACCGAACTATTCGCGGCAAGTGGGCACATCGACTGCGCCATAGTAAGTGGTTTTTCTTTGTAATCTATATGGGGGTTCTGGTTGCTACCCTGTTTCCGCCATCTGCATGGACAGTAACCTTTGTTGGGATGTTCTATGCAATGGTAGGGCTCACCTACTTTGGAACATTCTTTCTGATGCCAGCAGTGGGCAATCGGTTCTACTGCCGTTATCTCTGCCCCTACGGCGCAACCTTTGGATTGCTCAACCATGCCGGTTTCTATGGGATAGAGATGGAGCAGGAGCAGTGCAATGATTGTCGGCGTTGTGAGCAGGTCTGTGATATGGGGATTCTGGTCTGGGAGGAGGGCAAGGCGGAGGGACGAATCACTGATCTGGAGGATTGCATGGGGTGTGGTCGCTGTGTGGTCTCCTGTCCAACTAATGCGCTGGAGTTCAAGGATGTAAGAAATTTGTTGCGTAGTGGTCTGAAGCAAAATGCAGATTACCTGCTCAAGCGTACATCACAACCGTCCCTAGCCCGTAAACTACCGAAATTGTTGCCAGCAGCAGAGCGCATCAGTAATTGGGATGAGATAACTGTGACTCAGTCTACAGAGGAGAAGATCTCATGGATCAAAGAACAGGCAGGGCGTTGCCTAAATTGTGGCGTTCCTGGATGTCGCAACAGTTGCCCACTCTCCAATAAAATTCCAGAATGGCTAGGGCTGGCTGCCGCTGGAAAGATCACAGATGCTGCAACTGTAATTCATCAGACCAATCCATTTCCTGAGGTTTGCGGTCGTCTCTGTCCGCAGAATCGCCTTTGTGAGGGAGGGTGCACTTTGGTGACTGAGCCAGAAGGGGCAGTTGCCATAGGTGTACTAGAGAAGACAGTGTCTGATATGGCACTAGAGGATTCTGCAGTCAGCAGCTTATCTGTAAGCCGATCCGCCAAACTAAACAACAAGAGTGTTGCAATTATAGGTGCTGGCCCAGCTGGACTGGCCTGCGCAGAGCATCTGGTGAAATCAGGTTGCAAAGTATCCATCTATGATCAGGAGACGGAGATTGGTGGGCTACTGTTAACCGGTGTCCCCTCATTCAAACTGGAGAAATCAATTCTGACTCGTCGCAGGGAGATGTTGGAGCAGATGGGGGTTATCTTTCATCTCAATGAGCACTGTTCCACTGAGCAGATCGAGTCCCTGGCAGGGAGTGCAGATGCACTCTTCCTTGGAACAGGGGCACAGAAACCACGATTGGTATCACTCTCCGGGCAGGATCTGGGAGGGGTGTTTGACTCCCTGAGCTACCTGCGCCATGCCAATCCAGATTATGATCATCCCAATAACCGGCAGATAGAGGAGAGGCGAGTTGTGGTGCTTGGCGGTGGTGACACCGCAATGGATTGTGCCCGTAGTGCCATACGTCAGCAGGCAGCTGAGGTAACGGTGGTCTGTCGCAAGGCAGAGGGAGAGATTCGTGCCACCCCCAAGGAGGCATTGGCAGCCAGTCAGGAGGGGGTAAATTTTCTCTACCTTAGGACGCAGACTGAGATTGTTGGGGAGAATGGCAGAGTCAGTGGGGTGAAGCTGATGAATCTCTCTACAAAGGATGCTGGTCTCTGTGGTGATCCTGGTGTTGGTGTCGCTGGACTTGAGGAGCTACTGGAGTGTGACATCGTTATTCTTGCCTTTGGTCAGGTCAAGGAGGAGGCCTCATGGCTGGATACTCTGCAGAGAGAGAACAGCAAGATATTTACCGGGGGAGATCTCAGTCGTGGCCCCGATCTTGTGGTAACAGCCATTGCAGATGGGCGCAGGGTAGCTGCAGAGATTATGGGGCGGTTATGAGTATCTACCCCGTAGATTTGAGCAAGTTTTGGTGTTCTCTCAATTACAGGCGTCTGTGGTCACGGATGACCACAGACGAGCGGCACAGGGATGTGCTTGAGCGACCTGTAATTGAGAGAGCATCAAGACTTGCGGCACAACTGGTAAATAGTTATCACATACTTAAAGCATTGCCGCTGTTAATTTCTCCAACAACTCTGCTGGCCCACCATACCGATGATCACAAGGTTCTGATGGGAGGAGTGGATGAGGCCGTACGGATGGGTTCCCAATCAGGAGGTGTTGATGGCCCCCTGGCATGGTTTGCTATCTCCTTTGTTGCTGCTCTGGTATTGATTGGAATATTGCGCTGGAGAGAGGTTCCTCGTTACGTAATTATTGCTGTGGTATTGGTAGCTATCGCTATTCCATCAGGCTTTACTTTGCTGGATGTCAGTCGCAGTGGATCAGGAGCCGGTCTATACTCAAACGATTGGACGCCAGACCCAATGCAGCAGTATTGGGATCCGGAGAACTTCTACATTCCAGAGAGTGTAATTGAGGGCAGGTTCAGTGGAAAACAGTGTATTCAGTGTCATCAAGGACTTACTCCAGGAATTGTGCGTGACTGGCGAGAGAGCAAACACTCTGCACCATCCAATGGTGATGATATTGTTATGTGTCCAGCCTGTCATGGGGATGATCATGCTGATCTTCATCTTCCAACCCCAGCTATTTGTGGTGGTTGTCATACCACGCAGCTTGCTCAATTAGGGGAGGAAAAACGTTATGGATTCCCCAGCCATGCCTTGGCAATGGAGCGAGCTGTTGATGCTAAACATTTTGTAGATAAACCAAAACCGGAGGTGCTCTCCTGTCTACAGTGTCATTCGGTAGCTACCAAATGCGACTCCTGTCACACTCGTCACAGTTTCAGTGCGGCAGAGGCGCGGCGCAGTGAGTCATGCATAACCTGCCACTCTGGGCCGCCCCATCCGGATGACAAGACATACTTTGCCTCGGCTCATGGAAAGGTTTACAGCGAGGAGGGGGGCGACTGGGATTGGAGCAAGCCACTTAAAAAAGGGAACTACAAGGCTCCAACCTGTGCCTACTGTCATATGGAGGAAGGGGTTCATTCAGTTGCCCACAAATCCATCTGGAAGTTTGGTATTCGTGAGATAAACCCCAACACCTCTGGTAATAAGGTGCTGCGTGAACGTTGGGTCAAACTCTGTATGGATTGCCACCAAGAGGAGGAGTCTCGTGGTTGGCTCAAGGAGATGGACCAAGAGCGTAAAAAGGCCTGGGATAAACTCTATGCTGCCGAGCAGATTCTAAAGGATCTCCGTTCAGAGGAAAAAATTGATCCACCCCCAGGAGAGCGCCCTCCATATCCACACGACACCATGGATAAACTTTGGCCTCGGGCACATATAGGGTTCTTCGAAGGACAAGCATCTGCCTTCTATAATGTTTCGGAGATTGAACGTGATTACTTCGAGATGTGGTATTTCGATAATCTACATGGATACAAGGCTGCTGCTCATGGTGATACAGCCGGGGTAGAGGAGGCGCATCGCGCGTTGGAGCAGGACCTGGCGGAAATTGAGAAGAGTGCAGAAAAACTGTACTCAACTGATAGCAAAGATAGTGTTGCTCGCCAACAGGATAAGGAGTTGTGGAACAAGGGAAAATATACCGACTACAACAGGGAGCATAATTGATGCGACAGTTTCTGATACCGCTATTGATGTTGATGGCCTCATACTCATCTCAAGGAGAGGAGTTCCTGCCAGACCAGGTTTACAGTGAGCAGGAGTGTCTCAGTTGTCATCAGATGGCTACTGCAACACTGGTAAACGACCATAAGCAGGGCAGGCATGCGTCGGCTGAGATTGGATGTAGTGATTGTCATGGCAGCAGACATAATGGTTCTCTCTCCCTATCCAGAGCCAACCAAATCTGCACACAGTGTCACACAGGAGCAGACAGAGAGAGTTATGAGACCTCAAAACATGGGGTGATTCTAAAATTGGAAGAGTCACGTTGGGATCTGAATAAGCCATTTTCCACTTCTACAGCTCGTACCCCAGGATGTGGTTACTGCCATCTATATGGTGGTGATCATGCAATGAAGTCAAGAGAGGATGGTGATCCCGTGCTCTGCGGCAGATGTCACTCCAGTCGCTACCTGAAGACCCTGGCAACCAGTGGTGCTGCTATGGAACAGATTGGCACCATGAAGGTGATTGAGGCTAGAGAACTGTTAAAGTGGAAAGGGGGGGGAATTCCGCAAAGCGAACGTAATGATCTGCTGGATTCGTTGGCAAAACATAGGCAGAATCTGCACCTTGGAGTTGTTCATCAGTCACCCGATTTTCAGTGGTGGCACGGACAACCTGCGTTGGATGGGGATCTTATTCGCATCCGTTCGAAAATAGTTGAAAATAGATAAGTATCTAACTGATATATTTAAATAAAAATGAAATGGATTGACAAAATACCACTAGGTCACCTGGTGTTGATTGCATTGATGCTGGCAGTAATGCCTGCAATTTTTCCTCCTCACCCGGAGCCTCATCTGGTGGAGAAATTGAGGATGCTAGCAGATGGAACACTTGTGAAGCCGTTGGATATCTTTGATCTCTTTCTTCACGGCACCCCGATAACCCTGTTAATTATCCGCCTGGCACGGATCTTGGGAAGACGGGCAGAAGCAACAGACTAAATATACTATCTATTTTAAATAAAAAACCGCTCTCGGCTACTTATACTGAGAGCGGTTTTTTTGTTCTGGGTTTAGGTGTGAAGTTACAAGAAAACCCCTTTAAAGAAGAAGAAGAACAGAATAGCCAGGAGTGCGCCGGCAGGTAGTGTTACGATCCAGGACATAAAAATTGATTGAACCATTTTCATGTTCAGTGCCCCGATTCCTCGGGCAAGACCTACACCCAATACTGCTCCCACCAAGGTATGTGTTGTCGAGATTGGAAGTCCCGTTCCGGAAGCGATTACAACAGTCGTTGCAGCTGCAAGTGTTGCGGCAAACCCGCGGCTAGGTGTAAGTTCAGTAATACCAGTACCGATGGTAGCCATTACTCGGTGGCCATAGGTAAGTAGTCCAGCAACAATTCCGATACCTCCTAACAGCAGGATCCATGGGGGCATTGCCGTTTTGGATGCGATCTCACCACCGCTTCCAACTATACCTACCACAGCAGCAACAGGGCCTACAGCATTGGCAACATCATTTGATCCGTGGGCAAAGGCCATTGCACAGGCGGTGATTAGCATCAATACAACAAATACTCTCTCTACATTAGCAAAGTGAAAATCTTTATCTGCATCAGGATCCCATTTTATGTTTTTTATCTTTGCCGCCCCAATGAGCGCAATAGTGATTCCGACTACTGTGGCTAGAAGGTATGACTCACCCATGCTGAAGTTGATTCCCACATGTTTAAGCCCTTTTAGCAGAGTTACCAGAGAGACAATAAATCCAACCATAAACATATAGACTGGAACATATCGCTTGGCATTCTCGAATGGTTTGTCGGTATCAAGGATTAACCGCTGTACACTTCTGAATAACGCAAACGCTATTACACCAGAGGTCACTGGTGAGACAACCCAGCTCATAACAATTGAGCCTACCTTTCCCCAGTTGACGACATCAACACTGATACCTACTGCAGCAAATCCAACAATTGCACCAACAATAGAGTGGGTGGTAGATACTGGCCATCCAAAATGAGATGCTATTAACAACCATATGGCTGCTGCCAACAGAGCGGCAAGCATTCCAAATACCAATAGTTCGGGGGTTCCGGAAAGTACTGAAGGGTCAATGATTCCCTTGCGGATAGTCTTTGTAACCTGACCACCAGCTAGATAAGCGCCGGCAAATTCAAAAATAGCGGCAACCATTATTGCCTGTTTGATTGTTAATGCACCAGAACCGACAGAGGTTCCCATTGCATTGGCAACATCATTAGCACCAACACCCCATGCCATAAATAGACCAAAGGCGGCGACTAAAATAATATATGTAGTTGCATGATCCATATCAATAGATCCTATCGTGCCAACATGAGTTGTAGACGGCTACCTACGCGCTGGGCAAGATCGCCCAAGTCGCCAGTCCAGTCAATCATCTGATATAGAAACATGACCTCTACAGGAGGGATGGTTGTCTCCATCTTGAATAGAGTTCCACGAATTTCGCGCTGAAGAACATCTGTTTCAGACTCGATAGTATCAAGCTTGGTCAGCATCTTCTCTACCAGTTTTACCTCGCCACCACGAAAGCCAGTCTCAACCAGTTCGTCCAGTTCGTTGATTGCAACCTGTGCTTGTGCTGAGGCATCAACACTACGCCGAACCAACTTCATAAATGGTTCAGCAATCTCTTCTGGAATCTGCATCTTGCGGCAAGTCATGATTCCGGCAATGTCTTTTGAACGGTTTGCAATTCTGTCTTGCATAGCTAATACATTGAGTACATCGCCACGAGAGACAGGCATAAACATCCCTTTTGGAAGATGGATGCGTAGCTCTTTTTTAATATCATCAGCATCATGTTCGAGGTCAGAAATTCGCTTCTGGACAGCAGCAACGCTATCAAAATCTTTCTCTATGGCTGCCTCAAACAGTGCCTCCAGTTCCGATATACAGGCCTGAACCTTGGCCATATGTGTCTGTAGTGGGTTGATTGGTGATCGTGCAAATATTCCGGAAAAATAGTTCCCCATTTCGTTACATCTCCTTAGTTACGTTTTCTATCTTGTAAGTCGTTTCTTTGTTTAGTAGAAACTGCATTTTAATTGATGATATTTCCGTATGTACAACCATTTTTTATCATTTTTTAAGGGGTATTGATTGCTTAGTTATTTTATGATTAACGCTTATTCTGAAATAGTTTTTGTGAACTTTAAGGGCGTGTTGTTATGCATGATGAGGTAAAGAAATATTATGGCCAGATTCTGGTCACCAGCAGTGATCTACAGACGGATGCCTGCTGTACGGATATATCTATGCCTCCGTGGATGAAAGCGGCAATGGCTGATATTCATGATGAGGTCTCTGCCAAGTATTATGGCTGCGGGCTGGTGGCCCCCCAACAGCTTGAGGGAACCAAAATCCTTGATCTCGGTAGTGGCTCGGGACGAGACTGTTATCTGCTGGCACGTCTTACCGGTGAGGACGGATACGTAGTAGGTGTCGATATGACAGATGAGCAGCTGGAGGTAGCTAATCGTCACATCCAGTGGCATGCCGATCGCTACTGTTACTCCACTCCAAATGTGGAGTTCCGCAAGGGGTATATCGAGAAGCTGGATGAGCTTGATCTTGAGGATGAGAGTTTTGACATTATTGTCTCCAACTGCGTGATAAATCTCTCCCCTGACAAGAATGCAGTATTGCGTGAGGCATGGCGGGTATTGAAGCCTGGCGGTGAGCTCTACTTCTCTGATGTCTACTCTGAGCGCAGGGTGCCAGAGGAGCTGGTAAAGGATCCGCTGCTCTACGGGGAGTGCCTCAGTGGCGCTCTCTACTGGAATGATTTTCTTACCTTGGCTAAAAACAGTGGATTTTCCGATCCGCGCCTTGTAGAGGACCGTCCACTGGCCATCGACAACCCCGATATCGAGAAGGTGCTGGGGCCACACCGTTTCTACTCCGCAACCTATAGGCTCTTCAAGATTCCAGAGTTAGAGGAGAGCTGTGAGGATTATGGGCAAGCAGTTATCTACAAGGGGACAGTAGAGAACCATCCGGATCTGTTTGAGCTTGATAAGGGGCACCATTTCGAGACCGGCAAGATTGAACCGGTCTGTGGCAACAGCTGGAGAATGTTGCACGATAGCCGCTTTGCAGACCACTTCGAGTTTTTTGGTAGTTGGGATACCCACTACGGGATCTTTAATGGATGTGGTACTACCATGCCGTTTGACGAGAACAGTAGCGCAGAACCAGAGTCTGGGGGTAGCTGCTGCTAATGCAGTTCAGAAAGCCTCGCTCATTTGATCGAAACCTTATTGTTATAGGTGCGGGATCTGGCGGACTGGTCTCTGCCTACATTGCTGCTGCAGTAGGCGCCAAGGTTACTCTCGTTGAAAAAGGTGAAATGGGGGGCGATTGCCTGAATAGAGGATGTGTCCCATCCAAGGCGCTAATTCGTTCTGCTCGGGTAGTGACCGAATTACACAAGGCAAAAGAGCTTGGGTTTATTAATGCATCAGTTAAGGTGGATTTTGCTGCCGTAATGGAACGTGTTCATCGGGTGATCGGAACCATTGAGCCACATGATTCGGTGGAGCGATATCGCAGTCTTGGAGTAGATGTGGTGCAGGGAGAGGCGGCTATTACCTCACCATGGAGCATATCCGTTAATGGTAAAACATTAACAGCACGAAACATCATTATTGCCACCGGCGCACGACCACGTATTCCACAAATTAAGGGGCTAGAACAGATCTCATACCTTACATCAGACACTCTCTGGGGGCTGAAGGAACTTCCTGCCAGGTTGCTGGTGATTGGCACCGGGGCGATTGGCTGTGAACTTGCGCAGGCGTTCACACGGCTAGGATCAAGAGTCACTATGGTCGGACACGGGAATGCACTGTTGCCAGCAGAGGATGATGACGTCTCTGAATATATGTTGAACAGGTTTAGGAATGATGGAGTAGAGGTGTTACTACAGAAAAAACCCAAGGCTTTCGTAGTAAAAGATGGGGAGAAAATTCTGGAACTTAATGGTGGAGAGAGTGGGGAAAGTGTTGCCGTGCCCTTTGACCAGGTTTTGCTTGCGACCGGGAGGGTTGCCAATACAGAGGGGATTGGCCTGGAGGAGATAGGGATAAAGATTACTCATCAGGGTGCGATCAAGGCTAACGCATACCTGCAGACTAGTTGCCCATCGATATTTGTCTGTGGAGATGTGGCAGGGTCATACCAGTTTACCCATGCGGCATCCAATCAGGCGTGGACTGCCACTATCAATAGCCTGTTTGGTTTTGTTAAACGGTTCAAACTTAACGAGACGGTATTGCCTTGGGCCACCTTTACTACACCAGAAGTTGCTGAAGTTGGACTCAATGAAAGCCGAGCCAAAAAGAGCAATACCCCCTATGAGACTACTAAATTCCCGTTCTCTGAACTTGACCGTGCCATTGCTGAGGAAGAGCGGGAAGGTTGGATCAAGGTGCTCACTGTTCCTGGCAAGGACAAGATTCTAGGGGTTACCATTGTGGGTGAACGGGCGGGGGACCTTCTGCAAGAGTATGTATTGGCAATGCGTAATGGTCTTGGACTTAATAAGATTTTGGGAACCATCCATCCCTATCCTACATTTGTGGAAATTAATCAGAGGGTGGCTGGGGTGTGGAAGCGTGAGCATGCACCCAAAGGTATATTGAGATTGGTAACCAGGCTTCATGGGTGGAGAAGAGGTTAAGGCAGTGCTTGATAGCTATCCCAGGATAAAAGATATTGCTTTTCCCGATATTCAGCGTGGAGAGTTAACAACGCTTCAGGTAAACCTGGGTTATCGATGCAACCTTAGCTGTACCCACTGTCATGTGAATGCAGGGCCAAATCGTACCGAGATGATGAACCGAGAGACCATTGATATGGTCATCAGGGTGCTTGAGAGCGGGAAATTTCTGGTACTGGATCTTACTGGTGGGGCGCCAGAGTTGAATCCCTACTTTAGAGAGCTTGTATCTATAGCTACACATCTCGGTATTCATGTGATTGATCGCTGTAATTTGACGATTCTTGAGGAGAAAGATCAGGCAGGATTAGCTCTATTTTTATCTGATAACAAGGTTGAGGTTGTTGCATCAATGCCTTGTTATCTAGAAGAAAATGTAGATTCTCAAAGAGGTAACGGAACATTTGATTTAAGCATAAATGGGCTGCGTCAGTTGAATGCTTTGGGTTATGGTGATGCTGCAACAGGCAAAATTTTAAATCTGGTATACAACCCTCAGGGAGCACATCTACCTCCACCGCAGAGCTCTCTGGAGGCCGACTATAAAAGGCATCTGTTCGATAATTATGAAATTATCTTCAATCAACTGCTCACTATCACCAACCTTCCGATTCACCGCTTCGGCAGCATGCTTCTCTCAAAAGGCGAGCTTGATGCTTATATGACACTGCTGCAAGAGAGCCACACGAAGGAGAATTTGGAAACAGTCATGTGTCGCACCATGGTAAGTATTGATTGGCAGGGGATGATCTACGATTGTGATTTCAATCAGATGTTGAATCTGCCACTAAGAGATGGTGCTGGAGCTCCTCTTGAGCTTAAGGACCTGCTTGATGATGACCTTGCCGGATTGGGAATACAGGTTGCAGGGCACTGCTATGGCTGTACTGCAGGCCAGGGATCCAGTTGCGGCGGGGCGCTACAATAGTTGAGCTCCATCTCCATAATCATCCCGACCCTAAATGAGGAGTCGGCAATTGAGGCAACCCTAAGACCACTACAGGCAATGCGTAAAACAGGTGTTGAGGTAATAGTTGTAGATGGTGGCAGCAGTGACAATACCTGCAACAAGGCCGAGCCCTATGTTGATCAACTGATTATCTCTGACCAGGCTGGGCGTGCATCCCAGATGAATATTGGAGCCAAGGCATCAGCAGGAGAGATACTCTGGTTTTTACATGCCGATACCCTGATTCCAGAGGATGCGGCAATCACTGTCGTAGAGGCACTCAATAACAATATGTGGGGACGCTTCAATCTGTATCTGAGCGGCAGGCATCCGCTGCTCAGAATTATTGGAAGGATGATAAATATCCGCTCCTGCTGGAGTGGGATTGCAACTGGAGATCAGGGTATTTTTCTCACACGCACCATATTTGAGAAAGTTGGCGGGTATCCATTGATTCCACTAATGGAGGATATTGCACTCAGCAAAAGACTGAAGAGAGAGGGGAGACCGGCCTGTGTGAAACAGCAACTCATAACCTCCAGCCGTCGCTGGGAGGAACGCGGCATCGTGACAACAGTGGTTCTGATGTGGCGACTCCGTTTTGCATACTGGGTTGGGGTATCACCACACCGTATCGCCAAAATGTATCAATGAAGATCGAGATAGCAATTTTTGCCAAGGCTCCTGTCCCTGGGTATTCGAAAACACGTCTGATACCTGCCTTGGGAAGAGATGGAGCAGCTCTACTGCAACAGCAGATGACATCACATATTGTTGAGCAGGCGGTTCACTCTGGTGTTGGCGTGGTCACCCTCTACGGCACACCAAACTGTAGTGACCACTCATTTAAGCAATTACAAGCAGATTATCATCTGACTTGTAATAGTCAGAGAGGAGATGGTCTTGGTGAGCGAATGTCTGCAGCTATAAGCAGTGGGCTTAATGAGCATGATGCTGTAATCCTGGTTGGTAGTGACTGTCCGCAGTTGGATAAAGCAGTATTGCTAAGAGTTGAATCAGAGCTACAAATATCGGATGTGGTGATAGTGCCGGCAAGTGATGGTGGATATGTGTTGATTGCAATGAGACAGTCAGTCCAACCCCACCTTGCTACTATTTTTGGCGATATTGAGTGGGGGGGCAACCAGGTTATGGCCCAAACAGAGGCACGACTATCAGAGTCTGGTGTACGTTGGCAGCAACTTCCAGCATTAAGAGATATTGATAGAGAGGAGGACCTCGAGTACCTGCCCAGTTATATAACTATTTGAGAACACTGTGTAGTGTCTGGGCCTTCTCTGCACACTCAATCCCAAAGTCAGTCAGGTAACCGCCATCATTCTGTGAGGTTATACCTTTTTCATGGAGCCGTTCTGCAGCCCTGACCATATCTTTTCCTGCGCTACTGTGAATCTTGATTCCCTCCTGTATCGAGTTCAGATCAAATTGCATCAGAAGATTCAGTTCATCGACCAGTTCCTGTGTGTAGTTCATTCCTGCTGACTCCATGTCGTGATTGATAGACTCCTGAAGTATACTCGTTTTCATATCAGGAGCAGGAATATAAACGTTTACTAAATGTCAGAATCAGTCGCAGGATTTCGTAATTATCTAACAGTAACTCTTGGGTACTGGGCTTTCACTCTTACTGATGGCGCAATCCGCATGATGGTGATTCTTTACTTTCATCAGTTAGGATACAGCCCATTAGAGATTGCGATGCTCTTTCTCTTCTATGAGTTTTTTGGTGTAGTTACCAATCTGGTTGGAGGATGGATAGGGGCAAGAGTTGGGCTGAATCTAACCATGCACATAGGTATGGGGCTGCAGGTTTGCGCTCTCTTGATGCTGACTGTTCCAGAGGGGTGGCTCACAGTGCCCTATGTGATGGCAGCACAGGCACTATCTGGTATAGCAAAAGATCTGAACAAGATGAGCGCCAAGGCCAGCGTAAAGTTGATGTTGCCTGACAGCTCCAGCAACAGTGTGGAGTCACGTCTTTTCAAGTGGGTATCTGCCCTGACCGGCTCAAAAAACGCATTGAAGGGGGCGGGATTTTTCCTTGGAGCGCTGTTGCTCTCTTCTGTGGGGTTCAGAATCTCCCTGTTACTGTTGGCAGGTATGTTGTTGCTGGTGCTGTTTATGACAGTTTCCCTGTTGCCACATGATATTGGAGTATCTAGCTCAAAACCTCGTATCTCACAGATTTTCTCAACAACAACTGAGATCAACTGGCTCTCTGCAGCAAGATTCTTTCTGTTTGGGTCAAGGGATATCTGGTTTGTGGTGGCGCTACCAATATTTTTATCCTCAATCTTTGGTTGGAATCACATGGAGATTGGAGGATTCCTGGCCTTGTGGATTATTGGTTATGGGATTGTTCAGGCGATAGCGCCACTACTGTTAAGACAGTCTCACAAGATTCCTGATGGAAGAACAGCCTCTATAGCTGCGCTGTTGCTCGCAACCATTCCTGCCGGAATTGCACTCATGCTGAATAGCGGGATGTCACCACAGATTGTTACTATCGTTGGCTTGTCTATGTTTGGAGTGGTTTTTGCGGTAAATTCTGCTGTTCACTCATTTCTGATTCTGGCACTATCGGATCACGACAAGGTGGCCATGAATGTTGGGTTCTACTACATGTCTAATGCAGGAGGACGCCTTGCAGGAACGGTATTGTCAGGCCTTGTCTATCAACAGCAGGGGATAGAGGGGTGCCTCTGGTGGTCTACTGTTATGGTGCTGGTCTCCGCGGTATTTGCACACAAGGTGTGGACAAAACAATAGGATCTGGACTATCCTCGTGATGTTGAGGATTAAAATTGTCAGGAGAACAAAAATGAAAAAAACAGCCGTATTACTAGCATTAACAATAAGTTCATTTGGTGCAACTGCAGAGAATACTGACCTGATCTGCAGCATGGATGAGATCAACAAGGGCTCTGGTGAGGTTACACATACTGATAACGTTGCGGTGACTGTTCCAGACCAAAGCAGCAAGAATGTAACTGCGCTGACCTACTACAACAGTGATCGTATTATCGAGGAGTGGGAGATTACTCCGACCCATTCAAACTATCGTTACCGTAAAATTGTCGATGGCGACGTACTGAAGATTGAGACCAGCTCTATTGAGGCATCAAGCGGAAAAGTTATGGGGGCTGTCCATTATGACCCATCTCCATATCTGCGCATTCGTGGACACAAAGAGAAAGAGACCACCTTCTCCGGTCAGTGCTATCTGGCACCCGCATCATCAGAGAAATAGCTCTTAACATCTTTCATCTGTTCTGAAATCCAGATATTGGCGCTCTCAGCGCCTCTGTCTGCGCTCTTTTTGCTCTCCTCGTAGAATGCAGAGGCATCCTTTTTGCATTGTTCTGGCTTCTTGTAGCACTCCTCTGCAGCTTGCGCAGCATCTGCTGCAATCAGCCCTACCGAAGCGATAGAACCTACGATTGGTATTTTTGAGGCGCCCTTGGCAATCTTTCTCATCCCCTTGGGCTTATTGGCCTCAATTTTAGCCAGTTTTTTATTGGCTCCATCAAGTTGTTTTTTAGTGGAATTGAGCCTCTCTTCTGTAGCTGTTAGTTTTCTCTTATGGCTATCAAGATCATTGCGGCTTTTATCAAGTGATGACTCCAGTTTTCTGTTTTTCTTGAGTAACCGTTCGGCACTCTGCTGGTAACCCTTTAACAGGGTAATCTCTTCCAGAAGTGAGGTAATGTAGTAGAGGCCGCTACCAACCGCCCCCACGGAACCAATAAGTAGTGCAGCAACAATCTTTTTTCTAATTGCCGTCATTGGCAGCCCATTCCAGGTTTTGTTCAATGGAGGAGCGATGATTTTTTATAACAACAGGGCCAAACTCCTGAACAAGAGAATCCATAATGCGCTGTTCTATGGTCTCGTAATCAGCAAGGTGTTGATATTTATTATATAGGTCAAGAGTCCTGGTTTGCAGTTGTACACGAAGCAAAGACTCAATTAGCAGATCTGCAGCTGTACCTTTTGTATATCCTGAATACTCCTCACCAGCATCTCCTCGTGCCGAGACAATTAGATCCAGGAGTTTGTCGCTCTCCTCTTCGCTGGTATCTTCCGTACGAATCAGATTTTCCAGGGTGACTCCGTGTCGTTTTGCAAGCTTCTGGGCTTTCTCTATCTTTTTGAGCCTTGGGTTAATAGCCTTTTTTTGAGACCTCTGTGCTATTTTTTTCAGAGTAGGGGAAGGGAGCTCATCTACTCTGCTCCTGTCGATACTTTCCAGTGCGGAATCAATTTTTTCATCGGAATTATCATTAGGTTGCTCTTTATCTGGCTCATCTTCCGATGAAATATCCACAAATTCCTGGTGCCACTTATCAACAACATCATCACGATCAGAAGGGAGGAACTCTCCAACTGCGACCAGCTCATTAAAAATAGAGCTGTAGACCACATCCCTGGTTTCTCTATTCTTAATTGAATGGCTCTCTAAAAACTTTGGGGCAATAACATTCAGGAGCTCTTCAATACGTCTGCTTCTATCCTGGCTGATGCTCCCGTATAGAAAATGGTCAAACAGCATCTGTGGATCGGAAAATCCAAAGGTTGAGGAGATGGTATCCATATCCTCCTTAAAGGATATTGCCTCGCTAAGTTGTTCCCCGGTTAGTTGTTTAATATCACCAGACTCAACTGGTCCAATCAGGAGTGATATGGGGAGATCTGTTTGAGTGAAACGAACATAAATATTGCAAACCTCCAGCAGTGCATCCGCTCGTTCTCTGGTGGGTAACCACTGATCGTCATCTTCTTGGTCTGCCTCATCGGCAATTGAGGTTTCTGTCTCTTCAATCTCAAACGGCTCTTCCTCACTCTCCTTATTAATAAGCATCTCATCAGCTGTATTATCAATACTGTTTTCAGCCAGATAATCAGTGAGTTCAGCTGTATCATCTGCAGCCTCCCCAATCTCTTCATTGATCTCCTCAGGCTCAGGGACATTCGCCACATTCTCCTCTACTGGAGTGCGTTCTACTAAAGGGGGCGATGTATCTAATGGCTTAGAAAAATAAACTGCCAGTAACCCAGCAACAGATATGGCAGACAGCATAATACTGCCGAGGATGATGGCTGTCAGTAGCAGAAGCAGGAGGACGGTAAAAGCGGTGAATCTTTGCTTTTGTGTCAGCACAACATCATGGTGCCATTGATTGGATGGATTTAATTGATTGTAGTGAGTGGAAATCCAGATCCAGTCCAGTTCCAATAACTATCAGAATAACCATGATAATGGCTGTGGCAACTACAGATGCGATCATAAATTTCATGACCAGCCACACCAGTGAGAGGAATGATATATCCAGATCAGTTACCCTCACCTTAATGGGGTGTTTATCCTGAAGGATGTCACCATCTGATAGCTCACCCTTGTCATTTCGGTTGAATTTAATTCTCATCTTGCGCGGAATTATACCAGAGTGATCTCTCTATCAAACCACCTCTTAAGATAAAGATCAGGTATCCTCTCAACCTCATCCATCAGAAATGTAGTAGTTTGTATGTCACATTTTTCAGAGCGGTTCAGTGCATTGTCTCGAGTCTACGGTGAGAGTGGACTAGAGAAGCTTGCCTCCTGCCATATTTGCGTGGTTGGGATTGGTGGAGTCGGTTCATGGGTTGCCGAGAGCCTGGCCAGATCAGCAGTTGGTAGGGTCACCCTGGTGGATGGCGATGTAATTGCCAGAAGCAACTCCAATCGCCAGATTCATACCCTGGAAAGCACTCTTGATCGTTCAAAGGTCAAGGTGATGCATGAACGTATCATGGAGATCAACCCAGAATGCAGATGTGATGTGATAGGGGAGGATCTAACTCACGACAATATCAGGGATATCCTGGAGCGCGGATATGACTGTGTAATTGACGCCATCGACGGAATCAACGTAAAGGCTAGAATGATCTACCACTGCAAACGCAACAAGATCAAAATAGTTACAACTGGCGGGGCGGGTGGATTGCTTGACCCAACAAAAGTGACAATACGTGACCTGGCCAAAACTGCAAATGACCCACTGGCTGCAAAGGTTAGATCGGAGCTTCGCAGAAACTATAATTTCTCAAGAAACCCAACCCGTAGTTTTGGTATTCCATGTGTTTACTCAACTGAACAGCAGCGCTATCCATCAGCAGCAGGAGGGGTATCTCACTGTAAACCTGGAGTACCGGGTTTATCTCTGGACTGTGCCTTTGGGTACGGATCAAGTGTAGCTGTAACCTCAGCAGTTGCACAGGCTGTATGCTATAAAGCTATCGATATAATCCTTAAGAAAACATAGTGATATACATTATATATAAAGTAGATTAACAAACAAATAAGGGCTCTGTTAATAAATAAAAATACGTAGTTTTACGTATTTATTCACTAGGATCAGCTCTGTATTATCCTCAGTATTCTATTTGTATCTATAGAGAGAGCTACTGAGAAAATTTATGAGCATTATTCAACACAATCTAGACGCGGTCATCATCGGCTCTATAGGAGTCATCTCACTGCTATGGTTGGGTCGTAGCATTTACCTTGCCATGAAGGATATCATCCTTGATAGGGCAGAAGAGAGATCATCTCTATCTCACTAAGATAGCACCGCACGCAAGCCGTTCTGGCTGGGAGCAACTACCTGCTCCCTGATTACTTTAACTTATTACCGATCACCAACTAAAAATAAAACTAATTTGATATATTGGTATTACCTTATATTATCAAGTTGCGTTAGATGTAGTTTCTTGTCAATAAGGTTAGGAGAAGAGTTATGAGAAAAGTAATCGCTGTCATCGTACTGACACTGGTTGCCTCCAGCGCTTCTGGTTGGTTTGGCGGAGACAATGATAGTTGGGATGGTTGGAGTAACACGGATGGTTACGGTTATTCTGACGGTCGGGGTCGTGGCCACGGACGTGGATCTACCGACATGGATGGTTCATTCAGTATGACCATCAATGCCAGCGGACGTGCACACACAGATATGAAGAGCGATATTGATGGTGACTGGAGAGGTGACTATTACGGTGATACCGGATGGAATACTCACTCCTACCCTTATCAGTATGGCTACTATGCATCTGCCCCAGCTTATAATCCAACAGCCGGCTATGAAGCACATCGGAAGGCAGTTGAAGAGCGCCGCGCCGCGGCTGCCAAAAAGCGTGAAGAGGCGAGAACTGTAACTCAGTAATCTTGCCGCAAGTAGAGCCCGATCGTTATAGAAACGGTCGGGTCAAACTGCTTGACTAGATCCATTCCCACTATATAATACGCCGCTCATGCGCCCGTAGCTCAGCTGGATAGAGTACTTGGCTACGAACTAAGGTGTCGGAGGTTCGAATCCTTCCGGGCGCGCCA
>CAYQBY010000012.1:0-39138 GCA_964415865.1 uncultured Piscirickettsiaceae bacterium
ACAGGATTATCCTCGTCGATAAAATGGTGTGAGATATCAAACTCTTGGTTGATCCATTTGCCCAGAGCCTGAACACCACTCCTCTCCGTGGCGTGATGTCCACAACTAAAGAAACAGATACCACGTTCCATCGCCTCATGATAACTGCGCTCTGATACCTCCCCAGTCAGATATGCATCAAGGCCTGCCTCTGCTGCCTCTGCAACATAATCCTGAGCCCCACCACTGCACCAGCCTATTCTCTCTATTGTGCGTTGATGCCCTTTAATTGCCAGAGGGATGCGCCCATCCAGCCCCTGTGCAATTTTTTCTGCCAACCGGTCTACCTCAAGTGGCTGCTCAAGCTCTCCCCAACAAACTAACTCTGCAGCTTCCAGTGTGCCGTTAACCTTGCAGCCCAAAGCTTTTGCCCACTGTGCATTGTTTCCGAGTTCCGGATGGGCATCCAGCGGTAGATGATAGGCAACCAGATTAATATCATTCTCCAGAAGCAGCTTCAGGCGTCTCTGCCTTGGCCCAATGACTCGCGGATCATCCCCCTTCCAGAATAGACCATGGTGCACAAGCAACATATCAGAACCACTCTCCACCGCCTTCTCAATTGCGTGGAGCGAGGCGGTAACGGCTGTGGTTATAGAGCCAACTTCGCTCCTCCCTTCTACCTGCAGACCATTGGGACAGTAGTCTTGAAAACTTCCTACATCCAGCAAGTCATCCAGTGCAGTGATCAGTTTATTTCGCTCCATTCCAGCTCCAGGTTACGTGAATCAATGGGTATTTGTATCACAGTTTCGTTATTATCTGCACCATGAATCCATCTACCACAACTGCACTAATAAGGCTTTTCACCTTTATCCTGGCCGCCCTCTTTCTACTGATGCTACTGCGTCCGGAGATTTTTGTCCGCTCAGGTCCTGTGGTAGAGATTCAGCAGAGTCAAACTCATACATCTGGCAGTGGCCCTGCCTCTTATGCAGATGCTGTAGCTCTTGCTGCCCCTGCCGTAGTTAATATCAATACCGCAAAGGTTGTAACAGAGCGACACATTACCCTGCTGGATGATCCAATTTTCCGTCATTTTTTTGGGGACAGATTACGTGTTGTACCACGCAAACGGCTGGAGACCAGTCTCGGGTCCGGGGTGATTGTAAGCAGGGATGGTTATATTCTGACCAACAATCATGTCATTGATGGTGCTGACGAGATTCAGATCTCACTACATGATGGACGTAGTGGAAGGGCTCAAGTAATTGGCAGTGATTCAGATACTGATCTAGCCCTACTAAAGATAGAGATGAATGACCTACCTGCCATAACATTTGGTCACTCTTCTCCCCTGCGGGTAGGTGATATTGCACTCGCAATCGGCAATCCATTCGGGGTTGGCCAAACTGTAACTATGGGGATTATCAGTGCAACCAACAGAAACAAACTGGGAATCAGTAGCCAGGAGAATTTTATCCAGACTGATGCTGCCATCAACCCCGGGAATTCAGGTGGTGCACTCATTGATGGTGCAGGAAATCTTATAGGGATTAATACAGCAATATTCTCCAAGACCGGTGCCTCGCATGGAATTGGCTTTGCGATTCCTGTATCAACTACTCAACATGTAATGCAACAACTGATTGAACATGGGGCAGTTCAACGTGGCTGGATAGGTGTGGAGATGCAGAATCTGACTTCTGAGCTGGCGGCCTCATTTGGGGTAGCAACTACCCATGGCGCAATAGTGGCCGGGCTCTATCGTAATGGGCCTGCCGCTAAATCTGGATTAACTCCTGGAGATATTATCACTCACGTCAACGGGGAGTCTATTCAGAGTGGTGAGGAGATAGCCAACATTGCACTAAATATGAAGCCCGGATCGACTCTTGAGCTCAGCGGCATCCATAACGGTAAGGATTCCTCATGGCGCATTATTATTGCACCAAAAGAGCTGTAACTATCCCGTAGAAAGTTCCGCTGTCACTGCACCGATAAACCTGCTGTTATCTGCTGCTGTACCAACTGTTACTCGTAGACAATCTGTTAATGCACCGCCTGCAGGACTCATATTCTTGATCAATACCCCACGCGACTTTATTCCCTCAAACAGCTTATCTGCTCGGCCACAACAAACCCTGAACAGAATAAAGTTTGCCTGACTTGGGTAGACTTGTTCGATACCTGTGATTTTCTTCAAGGCATTGAGCATGGTTTCACGATCATCTCGCAGTTGTTCCGCCTGATCATGCAGAACTGATGCATGCTGAAGAATAAAGGTTGCTGCATGTTGAGTCAGTACGTTTATATTGTATGGCAGTCGCACTTTATTGACCTCTCCAATCCATTGCGGACTACCGGCCATAAGCCCCAACCTTAATCCCGCCAGACCCATTTTTGATACGGTACGCATCACCAGTAGATTTTCATACTCTGGCAACAGCCCCATAAAGCTCTCTTCAGCAAAAACGTGGTAGGCCTCATCCACCACTACAAAGCCTGGAGCAATCTGCAGAATTTTCTTAATATCCTCCCTCTTCCACAGATTACCTGTTGGATTATTTGGATATGCAAGAAAGATCACTGCCGGTTGATGCTGTTCAATTGCTACGACCATAGCCTCCATATCAAGTGCAAAATTATCATCCAATGGTACCCCGACAAAATCCATGCCCACAAAGTCAGCGATCATTCTGTACATGACAAAGGTAGGTTCTGGTGCCATAACAGAGCGTCCAGACCCTGCGACAGTCAGTAGCAGCATCTGGATAAGTTCGTCAGAACCGTTTCCCAGCACTATATCATGACCATCAGGCACTCCCATCTCCTGCTTAAGGAGCACTGATAACTCACGTGCTGATGGATCTGGATAGCGATTGATCTCAACGGATTTTACGGACTCAAGCCACTGCTGCTGTAGAGTCTCTGGCCAGTGGTATGGGTTTTCCATTGCATCCAGCTTGATCCAGTCCCCGGGGTCGGGAACATGATAAGCGGAAAGTGCTTGAATCTCTGGGCGAATCCACTCTTTCATCACTGATTATCCGAAAACTTCACAATAGTCCAAATTGTTGGCATTACTCTTTGATTCTATATTCTGCCGAACGGGCATGGGCGGTCAACCCCTCTCCACGCGCCAGTATGGATGCTGTTTGTCCAAGTTCTGACGCTCCATCTGCGGAACACATGATCAAACTTGAGCGTTTCTGGAAATCATAAACCCCAAGCGGCGAAGAGAATCGCGCAGTTCTGGATGTTGGTAAAACATGATTCGGGCCTGCACAGTAGTCTCCAAGTGCCTCTGCAGTATAGCGCCCCATGAATATCGCACCTGCATGACGAATATTTGGCAACAGAGCTTGAGGATCATCCACCGACAACTCCAGGTGCTCCGGCGCAATATGGTTTGTCACCTCCAGCGCCTGATTCATATCGTCCACCTGAATCAATGCCCCGCGGTCCGCAAGTGCGGTACGGATAATGTCAGCACGCTCCATTCCATCCAGTAATTTTTCAATACTCTGCTCCACTGCATCCAGAAAACTCATGTCTGGGGAGATCAGAATTGATTGTGCGTCCTCATCATGTTCAGCCTGAGAGAATAGGTCCATTGCGATCCAGTCTGGATCCGTCTTGCCGTCACATACCACCAGAATCTCAGAGGGGCCAGCAATCATGTCAATACCAACACTGCCAAAGACCATCCCCTTGGCTGTTGCAACATAGATATTGCCGGGTCCAACAATCTTGTCTACCTGGGAAATTGTCTCTGTCCCATAAGCCAGGGCCGCCACAGCCTGCGCCCCTCCCACGGTATAGACCTGATCAACACTGGAAATTGCGGCAGCAGCCAAAACCAGCTCGTTGACCACTCCATCCGGAGTGGGAACCACCATAATCAGCTCTTCAACTCCAGCAACCTTGGCAGGAATTGCATTCATCAGCACTGATGATGGATAGGCGGCTTTGCCACCAGGAACATAGAGCCCCACTCTATCCAGCGCTGTAACCTGCTGCCCCAACATTGTGCCGTCTTCCTCAGTATAGCTCCAGGACTCCATCTTCTGGTGCTGATGGTAGAGGCGCACCCGTTCAGCCGCATGCTCCAGAGCAGTACGTTGCTCATCTGGCAGTCCATCCAGTGCCTGCTGCAAGCGCTCACCAGGCAGGCTCAGTGCTTCCATATTATCTACTGAAAGTCGATCAAAGCGATTGGTATATTCAATAAGCGCCTCATCGCCACGCTTGCGAATAGCAGATAGAATCTCCTTTACAGTCTGGTTGACCTGTTCATTAGAGACTCCTTCCCAGGCCAACAACTGATCCAGGTCAGCCTGAAAGCTGCCATCTGACATATTCAGTCTTCTCATCATCCAGCCTTTTGCCGCTGCTCTACTGCTACTGACAACTTCTGAATCAGCTCTTTGACCTGCTGACTCTTCATCTTCATGGATGCCTTATTGACTACCAGCCTGGAGCTAATCTGCGCGATCTCCTCCAGGGGTTCCAAACCATTAGCCTTCAGGGTGTTGCCTGTCTCTACCAGATCCACAATACGATCAGCAAGTCCGACCAATGGGGCCAACTCCATGGCTCCATAGAGCTTGATGATCTCAACCTGCTGTCCGAGCGAGGCGAAGTAGCTTCTGGCAGAGTTCACATATTTTGTAGCAATTCGCATCCGTCCATCAGGGGCAGGGGCACCTACCACTCCGGCTGTCATCATGCGGCAGCGTGCTATCTGCAGATCAAGTGGCTCATAGAGGTTATTGCTTCCATACTCCATTAGCACATCCTTGCCGGCCACACCCATATCTGCCACTCCTCTCTCTACAAAAGTAGGGACATCAGTCGCCCTAATCACAACCACCTTTACATGATCAAGATTGGTGTCAAGAATGAGCTTTCTACTGGTAACTGGATCATCGATTGGACGAATCCCGGCCGCCTCCAACAGAGGAAGAGTATCCTTATAGATGCGCCCTTTGGAGAGGGCAATTGTTAATGGCCTGTTCATCTCGCTATTGTAACTGATTGCCCCCACAAATTTTAACCCTGATCAAGGCAGTCTCTCAATCTCCGCCCCCAGCTGCATAAGCTTCTCTTCTATTGTCTCGTAACCACGATCAATATGGTAAATGCGATCTATAATTGTCTCACCTTTGGCGGCAAGACCAGCTAGAACCAATCCTGCTGATGCTCTCAGATCGGTAGCCATCACCCTTGCGCCGGTCAGCGACTCGACCCCCTCAACCATCACGGTATGCCCCTGTATCTGAATCTTGGCCCCCATACGCTGTAGCTCTGGAACATGCATAAAGCGGTTCTCGAATATGGTTTCAGTAACCATTCCAACCCCCTCGGCAACTGTATTAAGAGCCATAAACTGTGCCTGCATATCGGTAGGAAAGGCTGGATGTGGTGAGGTTGTAAGGCTAACAGCCTTTGCCCTTTTGCCACCCATATTCAAAGCAATGTAATTGTCTCCAATCTCAATATCTGCTCCAGCCTCCTCCAGCTTGAGCAGTACCGACTCCAATAACAGAGGGCTGGTATCCACTAGTTTGATACTGCCGCCAGTAATGGCTGCTGCAACCAGATATGTGCCGGTTTCAATCCGGTCTGCAATCACACTGTATTCAATACCGTGCAGCGACTCTACGCCATTAATCCTTATGGTGGCTGTACCAGCACCACTGACGTTGGCACCCATCTGGTTGAGAAAGCTGGCCAGATCAACTACCTCCGGTTCACGTGCGGCATTCTCCAAAACAGTCTCTCCATCTGCCAGTGCAGCAGCCATCATCAGATTTTGCGTGCCGGTAACGGTTACTGAATCGAACAGGATACGCGCCCCTTTTAACTGATCTGCCATAGCATGAATGTATCCATTTTCCACCGATACCTCAGCACCCAGAGCTCGTAGTCCGTCAACGTGCAGGTTGACCGGCCTTGCCCCAATTGCACACCCACCAGGCAGAGAGACCGTTGCCTTTCCGGTCTTTGCCAACAGCGGCCCCAGCACCAGAATTGATGCTCGCATGGTTTTGACCAAGCTGTAATCGGCAAATGGGTCGGTAATTGTTGATGAATCAACACCAATACCATCCGCACTCTCCATCACTACACCTACACCCATGTTTGACAAAAGGTTCAGCATGGTACTGACATCACGCAACTGCGGTACTCGACGGATAGAGACAGGGCTGTCTGCCAGCAACGAGGCGGCCAAAATTGGGAGCACTGCATTCTTGGCTCCGGAAACCCTGATCCGTCCATGAAGTGGTTTACCACCTGTAATTCTTAACTTATCCATAACTGTCAGCCTACTCCCGCAACTTATAGCCGGAATGCAACATCCCGATGGAGAGTAGCGAGAGTGTCACAAAAAACAGCAGCGCCACTATCATGCTATGCAGATAAGAGACATCAGAGATCCCCAGGAACCCATACCTGAAACCATCAATCATATAAAAGACCGGATTATAGGAAGATACCTGCTGCCAAAATGGCGGGAGGTCCTGAATTGAGTAGAACACGCCACTAAGAAAGGTTAGTGGCAGAATAATGAAGTTTTGAAAGGCTGAGAGGTGATCATATTTATCTGACCAGATACCAGCTATCACCCCCATCGCACCCATTACGCCACTGGAGAGCGTGGCAAACAACAGGATCAGGATAACAGAATAGATCTCAACATCTACCAACAGTGCTGCCATCGCCATAACCCCTATCCCCACAACCAACCCTCTAAGTATTGCAGCAGCAACAAAGGCAATATAGAACTCGAAAGATGATAGCGGTGCCAGCAACATAAAAATGATATTTCCATTCATCTTGGATTGCAGAATACTGGATGATCCATTGGCAAATGCATTCTGAGCCAGTGCCATCATAACTAGTCCAGGGATCAAAAAACTGCTATAGCTGTGCCCCTCATAGACTACTACAGCCTCCTCAAAGACCACTCCAAAAACCAGCAGATAGAGCAGAGTTGATACTGTTGGTGCCAGTACTGTCTGTACAAAAACCTTGAGAAACCGCCATACCTCCTTACGAAACAGGGTCCAGCAACCATACAAATTTTGCGGTCTCTCTGCTGTTGTCATGCGGAATCTCTTGTCAAATCGAGAAATACCTCTTCCAGGGTTGGTTCACGAAACTGCAGCTGGCTTCCATCTATTCCTATGCCAGCAAGCTGTCGTAGCAATTGCTGCTGCTCTTGCTCAACACGGGAAAGACGAATCTGGGTGCGGTTTCTGCTGGTTGAGATCACTGCAGAGCTGATATGTTCAGATATATTGGAGGTAAGATCCAATGATTTTTCAACCACAGCTACCAGCCATGAACTTTTTGATATCAATGTATCCTTGTCGCTCAACGCAACCAGCTCTCCCTTGTTGAGAATGGCAATTCGATCACACATTGATTCCGCCTCCTCAAGATAGTGGGTTGTCAGCAAAATTGTGTGGCCCTCTTTATGTAGACGGTGTGCAAAATCCCACAGTGCCCGACGCAACTCCACATCTACACCAGCTGTGGGTTCGTCCAGGACCACCACAGGCGGACGATGCACCAGCGCCTGGGCAATCAATACACGCCGCTTCATTCCTCCCGAAAGATTATGCAGATTTTCATCTCTTTTCTCTGCAAGCTTTAGAGTGTCCAGTAACTCTTCAAGCCAATTGTCATTCTCTCTGCCCAACCCAAAATATCCGGACTGAATCTTCAACATCTCCCATACAGTAAAGAAAGGGTCATAAACCAGCTCTTGAGGCACAATGCCAATGTTGCTTCTGGAGTGTCGATATTGGGTAACAACATCATATCCCATTACCTTTACATGGCCAGCCGACGGGCGCACAAGGCCGCCCATAATATTTATCAGGGTTGATTTGCCAGCACCATTGGGGCCCAAAAGACCGAAGAACTCCCCCTGTTCCACACTAAAACCAACTCCTCGCAGGGCATTGATTTTACCAAATTGTTTCTGAACCTTAACCAGATCAAGTGCAGGTGATGTCATTCAGAATTTCACCAACGCCACTAACCTGAGCAAGCCCCTCAAGCCTGTCAGGAAAGTTCATAAATTGAACCTCTCTCTGTTCCCCTCTCATACGACGAAGCCACTCAATCAACAAGGCAAGCCCAGCACTATCGACTCGCCTGACCCCCCGCAGGTCAACCCTGAGTCCCTCATCTCCTGAAAAATAGTTATATGACTCCTGCAGGGCATCTCCGACTGTCACAAACGTCATATCTCCCTTCAGAACAATATGGTGATCTTCCTCAACAATAAAGGAGAGGCTACTCATCCTTTCTCCTCCACCTTATCCTTATTATGAGTTGAAAGACGTTTTATCAGCCCCTCCAAGCCAACCTTGCGAATCTCTGCCCCAAAGCTGGAACGATAATTCTTCACCAGACTCACTCCATCCACAATAATGTCGAATATTTTCCATACCTTTTGCTTGTCCTGCCGGACTCGGAACAGTACAGGTATTGATGGCCCACCATCATCTCCGGAAAACTCTGAACGCACCACTGCATCCTTGCGCTTTGGATTACGATGAAAGGGTTTGAAAGTTACAGTCTTGCCCCGAAATTCAAGCAAAGCACCTGCATAGGTACGAATCAACATCCCGGTGAACTCGTCCATAAACTGCTGTCTCTGTTGTGCAGTTGCCCTGCGCCAACTCTTTCCAATGATCCAGCGCGACATCAACTTCATATCCAGGTGAGGCATGACAAACTCATCTACCAACATTCTTGCAACCTGCTGGGTATGATCTGGGTCTGTCTTCATAAGATCCTCTTCCAGCAGGAGCTGATCCATAACCTGTTCAGTCAGATTTTTGAGCAATAGATCAGGCCCCTCTTCGGCCGCCACTGCTGCACCAAACAGCATCCAGACCAGTAAAATCCAGAAAAAACTACCCTGTTTCTTCGTTAGTCCCAAATGCGGCAACACAACTACTCCTTATCCACCTGATTAAACAGAAATTGGCCAATTACCTGCTCCAGAGCAATTGATGATTGCGTCATTCTGATCTCATCACCAGGCAGCAGAAATGTCATTCCTCCTCCACCTGGCTCTATACCTATATACTGCTCTCCCAACATGCCAGCTGTCAGAATTGATGCTGCAGCATCATCATACAGTACCGTTGCACACTCAGGAAATAGTGCAATCTCACTCTCTGCAGGGGGTTCATCACCACACAGAATCAGAATTGGCACTCCCTCTTTATCTACCATCTGTTCACCCGATTCCGTGACTCTCTGCAACGGTAGTTTTTCCGGATCAATTCTCATCTCCACAATTGCCCGGTATTCCAGATTATCCAGACGCACATCTGTTACTCGACCAACCTGCACACCAGCCATTGTCACTGGTGCTCGCACCTTTAGGCCACCAATCTCATCAAAGCGCGCCTCCAGAGGATACCCCGAATCACTGTTGTAGCTACTCAGGTTCCCAACATAGAAGGCCAGCACAAACAGAGAGACTATTCCCAGTCCTGCAAAAAGACCCACCCAGATTTCTACTGCTCTATCCTGTCCCATTCTACGCCCTACTCCTACGCACTAAACATTAACGCTGTTAATACAAAATCAAGACTCAATACTGCTAACGATGCATGCACTACGGTGCGGGTTGTTGCCCTGGAGACCCCTTCTGAGGTTGGTGTTGCATCATACCCCTCAAACAGGGCAATCCAGGTGATTACAAACCCAAACACCACACTCTTTATAATCCCGTTAAGGATATCATCATAAAAATCTACCCGTGCTTGCATCTGTGACCAGAAAGCACCGTCATCTACCCCTAACAGGGGAACTGCCACAAAATAACCACCGAACACACCCAACACTGTAAAGAGTGCCGCCAGCAGCGGCATTGAGAGAAAACCGGCCAGAAAACGTGGGGAGATAATTCTTTGGACTGGATCCACTGCCATCATCTCCATTCCAGAGAGCTGTTCAGTCGCCTTCATTAATCCAATTTCTGCTGTCAGTGCAGAACCTGCACGGCCTGCGTATAGCAGTGCAGCAACAACTGGTCCCAACTCACGAACCAGGGAAAGCGCTACCAGCACTCCAAGGGACTCCTCCGCACCAAAATCAACCAGTGTGTTGTAACCCTGCAACCCCAACACCATCCCCACAAAAATTCCCGCCACTATGATGATGACCAGGGAGTGGACACCAATCCAGTACAGTTGGCGAATCACCAGTCCGAAGCGAGGCAACAGGCTACCCATGCCTCCCAATATACTGAGCAGAAAAAGTTGTCCGCGCCCCAGCCTTCTGAAAATAGAGAGCAGTCGCATTATATAGACCTCAGCATTTCATGCTCAATGGACTCTGCCGGATAGTGAAAGGGGACAGGACCATCCGGGGCACCCTGCATAAACTGCCCTATCCAGGCTGAGCTATTCTGTTGTAGCTGCTGAGGTGTCCCTTTACCAATCACCCTGCCCTCGGCCAGCAGATAGACATAATCAGCAATTGCCATAGTCTCTTCAACATCATGAGAGACTATTACACTGGTTAATCTCAGGGTTCGATTCAGCTCACGAATGAGCTTCATCAATACGCCCATGGAGATTGGGTCCTGACCAGTAAATGGCTCATCATACATAACCATCATGGGATCAAGAGCAATAGCTCGTGCCAATGCCACGCGACGTGCCATCCCCCCTGAAAGTTCAGATGGCATAAGGTCTCTGGCACCACGCAGACCAACAGACTGCAGCTTCATCAGCACCAGATCATGAATCATTGACTCCGGCAGACCAGCATGTTCCCGCAGTGGAAAAGCAACATTTTCAAACACTGTCATATCAGTCAACAAGGCACTACTCTGGAACAGCATACCCATACGTTTACGTAGCGAGTAGAGTGAATTGTGGTCAAGTTCAGAGATATTTTTACCGTCCACATGAACTGTGCCCGCCAGAGGAGTCAACTGTCCTCCGATAAGACGTAACAGCGTGGTCTTGCCAGTTCCACTGGGGCCCATAATGGCAACAATTTTACCCCGGTGAATATCCAGGTTGATCCCTTGAAAAAGCGGCATATTCTCACCACTACGACTTTCGTGGACAAACTCAAGATCACGAATACGTACCAGCACATCAGAACGCCTTCTTTTCTGGGGCTTTTTTCTATGTCTATATGGTTTTGGCACCGGCCGCTCTCTAATGGTAAACAGTTAAGGTAAGAATTATGCCCAACTCGCCACACAGAGGCCAATTGTAGTAGCTATTACCCCAATAATGAGGAGATAACCTCTGCATTATCAAGATTACTGCCCAAGCCTGGAGCTGGGACAAAAATCAGGGTATCGATATCCTGATTTTTCAATAACTCAATCAAACTCCTCATCTCCATTGGCATAAGCTCCCTGGAGGCATGGAGTAGAGCAACCCCATCCCCTCCCTGCAACGAGACAACGACCTCCATCAGCGGGTCATCCACGGAGAGCTCTACCATCCGGAATACCGGAATATTTGAGGAGAAGTTATATTGAAAATTATCATCCCCATACAGCACCACCCCCAGCCATTTACCCTGCAATAGTTTTAGTTTTTTCAATATCTCCTCTTCTGTCACCTTCGAAGAAGCAGAAAGTTCCGAGGAGGAGAGGGAGAGAAAAAAACCAAGCTGCTCATGGGTATCCTCCTCCCACTCCTTAATCTCATCTACATCGGCACTGTTGAAAGTTTCAAAAGGGATAACAATACGATCCACCATATTGGAGAGGTACGTAAGCCTCCAGTCATCTGGTAGATCATCCGGAAAGATACCTGAGTCACTGAACCCACTCCTCCAGCCAAACAGACCTAACCGTAACAGGGGAATAACTGTCTCCTGTTTTGTCTGGCTCACCCAAAGATCCCGTAATTTAGTGACATTGATGGATTATACTATGCCCCCATGATCGAGAACTTAATTGCCATTACAGCAGGGATCGCCATACTGGTCTGGAGTGCCGACCGTTTTGTTATGGGGGCTGCTGCAACCGCCCAACATTTTAATATCTCACCCCTGGTTATTGGTCTTGTCATCATGGGATTTGGTACTAGCGCCCCGGAGATGATGGTCTCTTCACTTGCAGCTATTGAGGGCAGCCCCGGCATAGGTATTGGAAATGCCCTTGGATCAAATATTGCCAACATTGCTCTGGTGCTTGGGGTAACCGCCATGATCCTGCCAATTGCTGTACGGTCAGAAATTTTGCGCAGGGAATTTCCTATCCTAATATTTGTAACCGGCGGATGTGGATTGATGTTGCTGGATTACTCACTGGATCGTCTGGATGGAGCCATTTTGCTCTTTTCGCTGGTGCTGTTGATGGTATGGCTGATTCAGAATGGCCAAGAGAGCGCCGCCAGAGATAGCCTGAGTCCGGAGGTTAATGAAGAGATTCCTCAACTCCCAATAAAACGTGCCCTGTTCTGGACCTTTGCCGGTCTGATTGCACTGCTGCTTAGCTCTCGCCTGATTGTCTGGGCCGCCGTAGAGATAGCACATGCTTTCGAGGTCAGTGAATTAATTATTGGGCTAACAATTATTGCAATTGGAACCAGCTTGCCGGAGCTTGCTGCCTCCATTACTGCGGCTCGCAAACGAGAACATGATATGGCTATTGGAAATATCATCGGTTCTAACCTGTTCAACATCCTTGGCGTATTGGCACTCCCCGGACTCATTGCTCCCGGAATGATTGAACCGGAAGTTCTCTCTCGAGACTTCGTAGTCATGGCAACACTCACCCTGATGTTGTTTGTGATGGTGCGTCTATTTCGGAACGACAACAAGCCCATCGGGACTGAGCAGGTAGCCAGCAAGATGATTGGACGAATAGAGGGAGCGTTGCTCCTTACTTGCTTCTTTGGCTATCTGGGACTACTGTACTATCAGACTATTCAATAACAAAAACAAAGAGATCTCCGATTAACACATGAATGACACAGCTAAACTATCGGTACTGGGCAAGGCAGTTATACGGGAAGAGGCACTGGCTATAGAGGCACTGCTTGATCGGATCGATCACACTTTTGAGTCTGCCTGCCAGGCCATGCTGGATTGTAATGGGCGTATCGTTGTAATAGGTATGGGAAAATCAGGCCATATTGGCAGCAAGATTGCTGCCACACTTGCTAGCACCGGATCCCCCGCCTTCTTTGTTCATCCCGGTGAAGCCAGCCATGGAGATCTTGGTATGGTGACAGAGAGCGATGTGGTAGTTGCGCTCTCCAACTCTGGAGAGACCAGTGAGCTATTGATGCTTCTACCGGTCATCAAACGACTCGGGGTTCCCTTGATCGCATTGACCGGAAAACCCAACTCTACCCTGGCAACCGCATCTGATATTCATCTTGATATTAGTGTAGAAAAGGAGGCTTGCCCACTTGGGCTAGCGCCCACCTCCAGCACCACTGCAACTCTGGTGATGGGTGATGCACTGGCTGTTGCCCTGCTGGAACATCGCGGGTTTACCGAGGAGGATTTTGCCCGCTCTCATCCTGCAGGGGCACTTGGGAGAAGACTGCTGCTACGTGTCGGTGACATCATGCACAAGGGAGAACGCATTCCGTCAGTACCAAGCGGATCCATAGTACGTGATGCACTATTGGAGATGACATCAAAAGGGCTGGGGATGACTGCTGTAGTCGATCAACAGGGGGAGATAACTGGCGTCTACACAGACGGTGATCTCCGTCGCACCATGGATCAACAGGTTGATCTCCAACAAACCCCCGTAGATGATGTCATGAGTCGCAACTGCACAACGGTCAAGGAGGAGCTCCTGGTAGAGGAGGTTCTTAGCATCATGGATCAAAAAAATATCAATGGGCTATTTGTGGTTAATGAACACAAACAGATAGTCGGCGCCCTCAATATGCTGGATCTACTCCACGCAAAGGCTGTATAGGACCATTTATGAATATTGAGATGAGCGATGAACTCAGGGTACGAGCCAAAAATATAAAACTGGTTATTTTTGATGTCGACGGCGTGCTTACTGATGGACGTCTATTCTTTGGAGATGATGGCCAGGAATATAAGGCGTTTCACTCACGAGACGGTCTGGGGATGAAAATGCTGATGCACAGTGGTGTGGAGGTTGCTGTGATTACTGCACGCTCTTCAAATGTTGTTGCTCACCGCATGCAAAATCTCGGGGTTCGTCACTTCTATCAAGGACAGGCAGACAAGGTGCCCGCATTTTTGGGCATTGCTGAAGAGATGCAGATCGGACACGAGGCTGTTGCTTATGTGGGGGACGATCTTATTGACCTGCCAGTCATGGCTCGTGTGGGACTTGCGATTGCAGTTGCAGATGCTCATCCCGAGGTTTGCTCCCGCTCTCACTGGATTACCCCGCACCAAGGGGGGCAAGGTGCTGCACGTGACGCATGTGAGATGATTATGGGTGCGCAAGGATCGCTTCAGTCTGTGATTGACGGACAACTTGCGGGAATCACCAATTAACCACATCAATAAATCATGTCCAGCAGAAACATTCTCACCATTATTCTACTGATTGCTGTGGCTGGAACATGGTATCTAATTCCAGATCAACTGCCTCCACAACACACACCTGCACAACAAACTGACTATTTCATGGTTACACTGGAGCGCAAAAAGATGGATCTTTCTGGAGAAATTACCAGTACGTTCAGTGCTGACCGAGTTGACCACTATCCAGCAGACAATCGTGCAGAACTGATCCAGCCCCGTGCCACCACCTACAGCCCGGACAATCCACCATGGCATATGCATGCTGATGAGGGGACTCAGTGGGAAGATGAAAATCGGGTAACCATGCGGGGCAATGTGATCGCTAACCAAAATTATCCGGAGAGCCCTCGCTTTTCTCGAATGGAGACGAATGAGGCTGAACTGTTTCTTGATACCAACTCCATGAAAACCGACGAATTGATAACCTTCACCACAGACCGTACCACAACCACATCCACTGGGGCAGAACTGCATCTTGATACTGGTGAGATTCACCTGCTGAAAAGCTCATCTGGACACTACAAATAAGAGGACCGCACGTCATGACACACAAAATATTATTTGCCATAGCTATATTATTCTCATCCACCCTGCTTGCCCTGCCAACAGATAAAGATCAGCCTCTCGAGATCAACTCCGAATCTGCCGAACTGCGAGAACAGGAGGGCTATGCAATCTATACCAATGATGTACGTATGGTTCAGGGGTCACTGCAGATTGATGCCGACCGTGTAGAAATATTTTTTCCTGACAAAAAGGTAACAAAGGCTCTGATCTATGGGGACGGAGAGAAACGTGCTTATTTTCAACAGACCCCAAACCTCGGAGATAAGCCTGTAAAGGGTACAGCCAAACGTATTGTCTATCAGGTAGATCCTGATGAGATTCGACTCTTGGGAGATGATATTCGGGGAGAGGCCATATTCTGCCAAAAGGGGAGCGAACAGAAAGGAAAGCGTATAATCTATGACATCGAGAATGATGTGATGCGTGCAAAAGCACGAGTGCAATCCATCTTCCGTCCAGACAGTGCCCCAGGCAATTGTGACCATATTCACTCCGACTATCGTCAACCTCCTGCTCCATGAACAACCCGCAAAGTAAGATTGATCAACCTGTACTCTCTGCAAAACATCTGGAAAAACGTTTTGGAAAAAAACAGGTCGTCAAGGATGTATCAATCAATGTAACTGGGGGCGAGATTGTTGGGCTTCTTGGACCTAATGGAGCAGGGAAAACAACCGCCTTTTACATGATCGTGGGCCTACTCAAGGCAAATAATGGAACTATCCACCTGAATGGTACAAATCTGACCAAGTACCCCATGCATCAACGGGCACGTATGGGTATCGGTTATCTTCCTCAGGAACCATCAGTATTCAGAAAACTATCCGTTGAGGATAATCTGCTGGCCATACTCCAGTATAGAGAGGATCTTGATGATACAGAGATGGAATCAGAGATAGACAGACTGCTTGAAGAGTTTCATCTGACTCACATCAGAAATTCAAAAGGGGCTAGCCTCTCTGGTGGAGAGCGTCGAAGAGTAGAGATTGCACGTGCGTTAGCTGCAAAACCAAGTTTTATTCTGCTTGATGAGCCTTTTGCAGGGGTGGATCCAATCTCTGTTATTGATATACAGAAGGTTGTTCGACATCTGGCAGAGCGTGGTATCGGAGTCATTATTACTGATCATAATGTCAGAGAGACCCTGTCTGTCTGTAATCGTGCCTATATCATCAATGAGGGTACTGTTATCGCCGAAGGTGACCCGAACCACATTCTTGAACATGACCAGGTGCGCCAAGTCTACCTCGGACATCAATTCCAGATGTAATATAGCCCCCTTATGTTGCGCCAATCACTTCATGTGCGCCTTGGTCAGGCACTAAAAATGACTCCCCAGTTACAGCAGGCGATCCGCATGCTACAACTCTCTGCGCTTGAGCTACAACAAGAGGTTCAGGATATCCTGGAAAATAATCCTCTGCTGGAGGAAGGAGAAGATGACGAAACAACAGTACCAACAGAAACCAGTGAACTCCCGGTAACAGATGATGACGAGAGCTCCATCCCTGCAGAGCTGGATACCGATAGTAGCTGGGAAGACACCTATGATATCCCCTCCATGCTGGGTAACAGTTCATCAACAGATATTTTCGATTCTCAGGAAATTCACCCCTCAATCACCTCTCTGCATGATCACCTAACATGGCAGCTGAACACTCTCCCCCTTTCTGAACGTGATCACGGGATCTCGATTGCGTTGATAGATGCAATTAATTCCGAAGGATATCTGGAGATTCCACTTCAGGATTTACTCAATACCATTCAACTTGATCCTCCTGTTGAGCTGGAGGAGTTAACAACCCAGATACATCAGATACAACAATTTGATCCTCCCGGCGTTGGAGCAAAGGATCTGCGTGAATGTCTCCTGATACAACTGCATCAGGTCACAGAGGAGACCCCCGCAAAAGAGCTTGCACTAAACTGGGTTACAAACCATTTCCACCTGCTTTCTGAACAGAATCGGGAACTGCTATGTAAAAGATTGTTGACCAATACTGAAACAGTTCTACAGGCATTGGCCCTGATTCGCACCCTGAATCCTCATCCTGGAGAGAAAATTGAGCCTCCATCTGCAGAATATGTCATTCCCGACCTGATCGTACAGAAGGATGGGGAGCACTGGTCAATAGAGCTAACCCCGGAAACCAGCCCAAAACTTAGAATTAGCCCTTTTTATCACTCTATCAAGGGCAAATCACGCAGTGGTAGCGATAAGGAGTACATCAGTCGCAACATACAGGAGGCTCGCTGGTTTCTGAAAAGTCTACAAAACAGAAATGAGACTCTGTTCAAGGTGGCCTCTCATATTTTCCAGGTGCAGTCTGAATTTCTCGAGGCTGGGGCTGAAAAGATGCGGGCACTTACCCTCCGTACCATTGCAGATGCCATTGAGATGCATGAGTCAACTGTCTCACGGGTTACCACCAATAAATATGTACAGACCCCTCAGGGGGTCTTTGAGCTAAAATACTTCTTTTCCAGCCAACTCAATACTGCAGATGGAGATGGAACCTCGGCAACAGCAGTACGTGCGATGATTCGTAAAATCGTGGATAATGAGGACCCAGTAAAGCCCATCAGTGACCACCGCATCACTCTGGAGCTCGCTGAAAAAGGGGTAAAAGTTGCCCGGCGAACCGTGGCAAAATATAGGGACATTCTTTCGATTCCTCCTTCGAATGAACGTAAACGATTATTACAACAAGAGTAAGGAAAACACTATGCAACTAAATATTACCGGACACCATGTTGAGATCACACCATCCATGAATGAATATGTCACCGGGAAAATGGATAAACTTGAACGCCATTTTGATAATGTAACCAATGTCCATGTTGTCCTTAGTGTTGAAAAATTACGACAGAAAGCAGAAGCCACACTGCATGTGAGCGGTGCGGAAATCTTTGCCAACTGTGTTGATGAGGACATGTATGCTGCTGTTGACGGACTAATTGATAAACTTGATCGCCAGGTCATTAAACACAAGGAAAAACTGGGAAGCCACCGCTAACCATGTTTTAGCCGGGTCCGGGTAACAGTGTAATAACGAGCCCTACCCCCAGCCTTTCGAGACCACAAATGAGTATCATGCTTCATGGAATTGGTGTAGCCAAGGGGGTTGCCATTGGGCAAGCCTACCTAATGGAGCATGGGCAACCTGATATTGCTGAATACACCGTACCTGACTATCTGATTGATGCTGAAATTGATCGTTACAGCAGTGCGCTGGAGGCCGCAAGAGAGCAGTTAATTGGCATTCGCTCCTCGGTTCCGGCTGGTGTTTCTGGCGAGGTTACTGACTTTATTGATGCCCATCTATTGATGCTGGAAGATAGTGCAATCAGTCGTGCTCCAACCAAAATGATTCGGCATCAGCAATGTAATGCAGAGTGGGCACTAAAACAGCAGCGTGACACTCTGGTGCAGGTTTTTGAGGAGATGGACGACCCCTATCTCCGCACCAGAAAAGATGATATCGACCATGTAATTAATCGGATTATGAAGCTGCTGTTGCAGCAGGAGACCGACACCCAGGAACTGCTGGACCCTGAAGAGGAGAGCGCTCCTCGTATTATTGTTGCTGACAATCTGACTGCTGCTGATATCCTTCAGTTTCATCACCAGAACGTAGCTGGCATTATTACCGAACATGGTGCACCTAACTCTCACAGCGCCATTCTTGCCAGAAGCCTCCATATCCCTGCCGTGATGGGGGTGGGAAACATCCATCGCTATCTTCATGATGGTGAGCCATTAATAATAAAAGGCGATAGCGGAATGATTCTGATCGACTCCGACCAGAAGATCATAGATTATTATAAAGCTCTGCAAGATGAACAAAAAATTCGTCAGGATGCACTTGCAAAATTACGCTCCCAGGCTGCCGTTACCAGAGACAACAGCCATATCTCTTTGCAGGCCAATGTTGAACTTAAAGATGATATAGAGGCGATGCACCAGGTTGGATGCAATGATATTGGTCTCTACCGTACTGAATTTCTCTTTCTTAATAGAGATGATCTACCAAGTGAGGAGGAGCAATATGAAAACTATAAATCTGTAGTCGAGCAGATAGATGGTGCACTTCTCACCATACGCACACTTGATATTGGAACTGACAAACCAATTCCAGCTATTGCTGACATGGAAGGGGCCGATAATCCCGCACTGGGGCTAAGAGCCATTCGACTATCCCTGAAAAACCTTGACCTGTTAATTCCGCAGATACGTGCCATCCTGCGTGCTTCCGCACATGGGAATATTCGCATGATGCTCCCAATGGTAAGCAGTATGCAGGAGATTATTCAGGTTCAGAACCATATTGCCCAAGAGAAACAAAATCTCAAAAATGAGAAGATTGATTTTAATGAGTCACTACAGATTGGAGCCATGATAGAAACACCTGGTGCAGCACTGTCAGCTGATGGATTTGCACAGAAGATGGACTTTCTTTCCATTGGTACAAATGATCTCATCCAATATACACTAGCCATTGACCGTACTGATGATCAGGTAAACTACCTGTTTGACCCTCTTCATCCATCCATACTTAGACTGATTTACCATATTATTCAGGCTGGAAAGAAAAGCGGAACTCCAGTCTCAATGTGTGGAGAGATGGCTGGAGATGACCGTTATACCCGCTTACTACTGGGGATGGGACTTAGAGAATTCAGCATGAATCCATCTGTAGTGTCAGAGGTAAAACAGGTGGTGCTGAATACACGACTGGATGTAGTGGAACCTCAAGTGGAACAGATACTAAAATCACCATTCCATAACGAAGTACACCAGCTCTTTGAGAAACTGAACCGCTCTAACCCGGATCACGAGTAACACAAACTGCAGGAACGATAACGATCATGGCAGATACTCCAGAACAGGAAAAGAGAACACAGTGGGTATCATCTGTCACCCAGGCCATTGAGCACGATGAGCTGGCACCGATAGAGGCACTATTTAGTGAACTTCACGCAGCCGATAGTGCTCATCTCATTGAATCCATCCCCCCCAAGGAACGGCCCAAACTATGGGAGCTGCTAACACCTGAGCAACGAGCAGAGATCCTGCCGCACCTCAATGATGAGGTTCGTTCCGGGCTGCTGGAGGAGATGGACAGCGAGGAGCTAGCTGCAGCCGCATCCCATATTGATACTGATGATATGGCAGACCTGCTTCAGGACATGTCATACAGCCAGACTCAGCAAGTGCTGCAGTCAATGGATCAACAGAATCGCCAACGTATTGAGGAGGTTCTCTCTTACCCTGAGGACAGTGCTGGTGGGTTAATGAACACCGACACCATTCAGATCCGTCCAGATATTGAACTTGATGTTGTTTTGCGCTACCTGCGCATGCGTGGAACCATACCAGAGAGCACAGATAATCTTATGGTGGTTGACCGTGATGATATTTTCATTGGACTACTTCCCATTTCCACTATTCTGACAATGGACCCTGAATCCCGTGTTGAAAATGTTATGGTCAAGGAGTGTGATGTAATCTCTGCAGAGATGGCAGATACCGAGGTTATGAATCTGTTTGAAAGTCATGACCTGATCTCAGCACCTGTACTTAATAAACGTGGCAAACTGCTGGGACGAATCACCATTGATGATGTTGTAGATGTTATTAGAGACGAGGCTGATCACTCTCTGCTTGGTAGAGCTGGACTTGATGAAGAGGAGGATATGTTTGCTCCAGTAGGAGCCAGCGTAAAACGACGAACTTTGTGGCTAGGGCTAAATCTAGCAACTGCATTTCTTGCAGCCTGGGTCATCGGCATCTTTGAGGATACTCTGCAGCAAGTAATCGCACTTGCAGTGTTAATGCCGGTTGTTGCGAGCATGGGTGGTATTGCTGGAGGTCAAACCCTTACCCTGGTTATTCGTGGTATAGCCCTAAATCAAATCAATGACTCAAATACCCGCTGGCTGATTGTCAAAGAATCAGCTGTGGGGGTGCTCAATGGAGCACTCTGGGCTTTCGTGGTCGGCATAGTTGCATGGATCTGGTTTGGTGATGTTCAACTTGGAGCCATCATAGCCGCAGCGATGATCATAAACCTTATAATCGCTGCACTGTCAGGAGTTATTATTCCGGTTGTTCAAAAAAGAGTAGGAATCGATCCTGCACTGGCAGGCTATGTAGTACTGACCACGGTCACCGATGTTGTTGGCTTCTTATCTTTCCTTGGGTTGGCGACACTCTTTCTGGTGTAGGGATACCATAGCTCACTCACCAGCAATACTCATCTTCTCCAAAAGAATTGATCCTGTCTGTATATTACCGCGTGCATCAATATCCTTCCCCACTGCAACTACCTGCCTGAACATATCACGCAGATTTCCGGCAATTGTAATCTCCTCTACAGGATAGGCAATTTCTCCATTCTCAACCCAGAAACCGGATGCGCCTCTGGAATAGTCTCCTGTCACTACATTAACCCCATGCCCCATCATCTCGGTTACCAACAACCCACTTCCCATCGCACGCAACATTCCACCCAGATCAAGCTCACTATGAGTAATTCTTAAATTACGTACTCCTCCACCATTCCCGGTAGTCTTCATACCCAACCTTCTGGCAGCATAACTATCCAGAACATAACTGGTTAAGACCCCGTCTGTTATAAACTCATTCTTCCGGGTTGCAACCCCTTCACTATCAAAAGAGGCGCTGGCTGAACCACCCGGCAGATGTGGTTGCTCATGTATGTTCACAAACTCGGGAAATATCCTCTCCCCAAGTTGATCGAGTAGAAAAGATGCCTGACGATAGAGACTTCCCCCTCTAATAGCTGAAAGCAGATGACCAAGCAGGCTGCCTGCCACAGGCGCTGCAAACATAACTGGAGCCTCTATGGTCTCTATTGTCCTACCTCCAAGCCTCGCTACCGTACGTTGCGCTGCCTCTCTGCCAATATCCTCTGCATTCTCCAGCATCTGGGGATTACGTGACGAACTGGACCAATAGTCTCTCTGCATTCCGGAGTCATCTTTGGCTACTACTGCACAACTGATACCGTGACGACTACCTCCATAGCCCGCAAGAAAACCATTGCTATTACCATACACCCTGGTGGAGTGATGACTGCTGACAGATCCGCCATCTGAATTAACAATACGTGAATCACGCTCTAGTGCTGCAGTCTCACATGCCATGGCAACATCAACACTGCCCTCCACTCCAATACTCCAATCATGCTCTAATTCAAGGTCAGGAAATTCTGAGGCTAACAGCGCCGGATCTGCTAATCCAGCATACTCATCCTCCTGCGTATAGCGCGCAATATCACATGCCGCACTCACCGCAGACCGTACTGAGCTGGTCGAGAAGTCACTGGTACTTGCTGTCCCCTTTCTGTTACCAAAATAGACCGTAACCCCCATTCCTCTATCTTTATGGTGTTCTATAGTCTCCACTTCCCCCATTCGAACAGTGGTTGAGTACCCCACCTCGACACTACTTCCTGCCTCTGCTGCTGTTGCTCCCTGCCGTTTTGCCTCATCCAGAATCTGCTTTGTAAGCTCCTCCAGTTTGCTTTGCTCAGCACCCATACTTCGGTTGCTCGACCTCATACTTCGGTTCCCCCAACAGTCAGCTCACTGATTTTCAGAGTTGGCTGCCCTACTCCAACAGGGACACTCTGGCCATCCTTACCACACACACCAATTCCACGATCCAACTCCAGATCAGTACCAACCATGGTGATTCTTGACATAACCTCTGGCCCATTCCCAATCAGTGTCACCCCGCGCAGTGGCTTCTTTACAATCCCTTGCTCTATCAAATATGCCTCATTTGCAGAGAACACAAATTTACCTGAGGTTATATCAACCTGCCCCCCTCCAAAATTTACTGCATAAATACCATGCTCTACCGATTCAATAATCTCTTTAGGGTCATGCTTACCTGGCAACATATAGGTGTTTGTCATTCTTGGTATCGGCAGATGCGCATATGACTCTCTGCGCCCGTTACCCGTGGAGGATGTTCCCATCAAACGACCATTGTTCTTATCCTGCATATATCCCTTGAGAACCCCATTCTCAATCAGAACTGTATTCTCTGTTACTGTCCCCTCATCATCCATGTTGAGCGAACCTCTTCTCCCCTCCATGGTTCCATTGTCCACTACAGTACAGAGCGGATTGGCGACCTGCTCTCCCAAACGACCAGAAAATGCTGATGTACCCTTGCGGTTAAAGTCACCCTCCAGCCCATGTCCAACTGCCTCATGCAGCAATACCCCAGGCCACCCATTACCCAACACCACCTCCATCGCTCCAGCCGGAGCATCTTCGGCCTCCAGATTTACCAATGCCTGTCGCACAGCCTCCCTGGCACTCTGTTTAGCCTCGTTGGAATTCAGCAATAACGAGAAATCAGAACGACCACCAAAGCCAGATGATCCATTTTCTCGTCGACCATCCTGCTCCACAATCACAGACACATTAAGTCTTACCAGGGGGCGCGCATCTGCAGCAAACGTCCCATCACTTCCCGCTACCAGCACCACATCATAGCCACTTGCGATACTGGCCATAACCTGAATTACCCGTGGATCTGCAGCTCGTGCCCACTTGTCGAGGTTTTGTAGTAACTCAACCTTCTCTTCTGCAGTTACAGAAAGCATAGGGTTGGATGAGAGGTATAGGGATAGGTTTTTGCTGTCACCTACAATCCCACTGGGTATTTTGGTTTTTCCACTATTGCCACTTCGCGAGATAATACGTGCCGATTCAGCGGCCTGCATCAAAGCTCTGTTACTAATCTCATCGGAATAAGCAAAGCCTGTTTTCTCTCCATGTATTGCCCTGACCCCCACACCAGAATCAATATCATAGCTTCCGTCACGTACTACACTATCCTCCAGAGACCAGAACTCATGATGGCTCTGCTGAAAATAGAGGTCAGCATAATCCATCTCCCTGCCCATAATATGGTGGAGTGTATTCTCAATAACAGCTCTTGAGATCTCCCCAGGATCCAGCAGCAGATCTGTGGCCAACTGCACTCTATTCATTTCTGAAGCTCCATTTTCAGTTATGGGAAAACCGGCTCACTCACCGGAGGAATGGCCTTTTTCTTCTTTATGGGTTCAAGCTGTGGATCATCCCAACTTCCTGTCAGGGTGTAGCGTGTAGTTATCAACCCATCCTTCTTGAATAATTTTTGATATAGCAATACTGCTCCGCCGACTGCTGCGCCAGCCGGCCCTCCAACCATTGCGCCTGTTGCTGGAAGAGTCTCTGATACCTTAGGACTAACTGAGACAATCTGATCATAGTCCCGAGCAACAATTCCAGTTCTGCCCGTAATCTTGATAGTTGAGGTCGGGCCATCAATCTTCATGTCACTTGTATGTGCGTGTCCATTCTTGACCATAAAGGTTCCATGAATTGAATCAAAGGGCATCCCCTTGTCTGTAATATCTGAGAAATCCAGGGCCAGACGGCGAGTCAAGGTGTGAATCCCCAACAATCCAAACACCCTGCCAACACTATTTTCCACATCTCTGAGATGGCCAGTATCAACTCCAATCTCCATGCTTCCATCCATTAAACCAAGAGAGAAGTCAGTAGGATTTCCAGGCCACTCCGACTTGATCTGGACTGATGTCCTACCCTTATCGATATCCCCCTGATACCCAAAGAGCGCGAGCATCCTACCAAGTTCATTACCGGTTGCATGGATATTAAATCTGGACAGTGATGATCCCGACCTCTTCAACCAACCTCCCTGTGCAGAGACTCTCATAGCTCCTGACTTCAATGTTACGTCATCAAAAAATAGGCCATTATCTGTTTTGCGAGTCTGCATCTGGAGTTCACCCAAAGCTATCCCGTTAATTTTAGTATCCTGAACAAGAACACTCATGGAGGGAATTTGTACAGGATCAAACTCAACCGTCTCTGCTAGTATTGCACCACCTTGTCCCTCCTGATCTATCTCCTCATCTGATCCTAACCATGCGTGATCCAGAGTAACTATCATCACCCCATCTCCATCAGCAGGAATCTTGATCTTTCCCTGTAGCTGATCACTACTCAGGCCAATACCCCAATATCCATCCTTGTGAGGAGTTGCCATCAATGCAAGATGATCAAGTTTCTGCCCGAACAGATCTGCCCTCTCAGAATCAATCGCCACCCTGCGCAGACGCCAATTGGCTAAATCTGATTTGGTGTTATTCTCTGCTCTTTTTGTAAACTCCTTCTGCCATCTAGCCCACTCTCCCAGATCAAATCGCTTCACTGTCCCCTGGATAGAGATACCCTCTTGGCCATCTGCTGCCAGATCACCACTCTCTATATCACCCACCAGAATAGTTCCACTCCACTCATTACCACCCACAGCCCGTGTTAGATTTGTCTTAATATGTTCGGGACTCAAGAGGCTCATTCTATGAAGGTTACCGTTACTGAACTCCATGGAGACAGTAGTGGGCCAACTCTCATCACTCTGCTTATCCAATGGTGCCGGCAGATGCAACGCCATATTCTTCAAGTCCGAATGCAGGTGAATATTGATTGACCTCTCTTCAGAACCAGCACTATCTTCAGACAATCCGATCTTGATACGACCGCTCCAGTCATTTGGGGTACCACTGTCAACCTCCTTATTTGGAGGAGAAATGGTGATTATTTCGCTATCACCCAACCACTGCTTCAGATATCCATCACCTACTCCACCATCTATATTTATCACTAATTCACTCTGCGCTTCATCACCATAGGTAAATGCTGTAATCAGCAGTGGAGCCCCCAAAAACTCCCCTCTCCCTTGCTCAATGGAGATTCCTTCATTATCAAACTCAATATTGCCATGTAGTTTATCAACACTAATATCCATCTCTGCAACCATCAATTTATTACTGTGCAGTTCTACCCAGCCATCCACCTGCAGAGGTTTGTTTTGACCTATTGGTACCTCAATATCCAGATTAAGAATCGCGTCCCCCTCCAGTGCAGCCATTGAGTTAATGATTCTGGCCTTTCTGCTTAAGGGGGTATTTTCGAGGGTATGCAGCAACTCTCTGCTGTTACTGACAATCTGTCCATAAATTTTCAAGGGGCTCTTGCCTAACTGCTCAGTTGTCATGACAAGCTTATTAACAGGAAGAGCGGCGATCTCTCCTCCATCTATTGCCACTTGTAGCGACTTATTATTAAATTTCAGCAGCGCTGTGCCATTGGTTACAGCTGGCCACCCTTTTGTGTAATTGAGATCCAGCTCATTAATCTGCAATGTACTCTTGAATTGACCACCGCCCTGATCATATGGAAAACGATCCAACGGCCCTTTAAGCACCACTGTTCCATCTATCAATTCACCAGAGCGCAGACCCCTCTTTAACCACCTAACCAAACGCTTATTCATTATTGGTTCTGGTAGTTGCTCCATTAATTTAGACACCTTCTCTGCCTTAACCCTAGCCTGTAGGTCTAGCAGCGGAGAAGTTCCTTCAGCAGGCAACAGAAGTTGTGCCTGCCCACTGGCATGTAGCTCACCAAACGTTACATCCAACATATCCGATGAGAGAAGCAGGCCTGCAGGATACTGTTTCCACAAAACATTGCCACGATGCAGATCCAGCTCAAGCGGATCAGCATAGATACCATCCAGCTCCATAAGCAACTTGCCAGCCACAGGAGAAAATAGCCCCTCTCGCTCATTAAACTGCAGCTGGCCATTGATTCCGGAAACAGCACGCCCCAACATTCCCTTCAATCCATTAACAGAGAACTGGTGAAGATCCATCCTCAGTTCAATGCCATGCATAAGATCAGAACCATCAGGATAAGATCTGAACTTTATCTGCTGCAGATCACCAGAGGCCAAAACCCCTCGTTCTCCACTTGTGAACTCTGCATAAAGGCCCGAGAGTGATGGTGATGAGACCAGATGAACCCTGTCAACCATGCCCGTCAATATGTCCCGACCTGACTCATCTATCTTGCGCTCAATTAGTGCAGAGGCAGGGTGGTTTATACGCTCACTTTTATTCTCTCCACCCCATACCAGTTGATCCATCTGCAGCTGCCACTCCTGCTCTCTCTGTTTCTTCCAGAAAAACTCTCCTCCGGCGAGGCCTGGCAATTCAAGATAGGCATCATCTCTATCAAGGGTTGCTCGTCCCTTCTCCAATTGTCCTGAGAGCCACTCCCCCCACCATTCAACATCTGCACGACCCTGTACCAATGGGCCCCATGGATTTTTATCTCCACCCACAAAACTGGCAAGCTCGACACTCTTTCCATGGAGATGCATCTGTCCATCCCATCCTTGTGGATTCAGCATATCCCCAAACCACTCCAGATTAATGTTAATCGGATTTGAGGATTGTCCCACCACCATACTGCCAACTGCCTGGTGACGATACCCAGAGCTAACCAGAGAAAGATCAACATCAGAGAGGTGCCACTGCATAGGCGCAAAATATTTTTCTGTGATCAGAATCTCCGCATTCTCAATCACCAGAGACTGCTGACTTAATAACCAACCTATAGATGATGCAGATACCCTCTCGCTCTCTCTATCAGCGTCACCATCATCACCAACCCCATCAACTGTCAGGCTACCATCCTCATGGTGCACTACCGATATCTTCGGGCGCTCAATTGACAAGGAGGTAGTAACAATCTCACCAAGGCCTATGGATGATAGGAGATCAATCTTGATCCCTCCATTCTTGAAAGAGATCTGAGCCTCTCCGGATTCTGGATCAAACAGAGTAACGTGATGAGCGGATACTTCCAGCGTGCGGCCCTCCAGAGAGAATGATATATCCTCTATCTCCAGCGGAATCCCGATCTCCTGCTCAACCCATGACTCCAAATCATCATGAAAGAGCCCGCTGCCTGGTAGCACTGTACGCATCAGCACCAGGCTCAACGCTGCCGTTACCAGTATTGCGGCCACAAGAATCCAGAAGGTTCCCCAGAGGCTGCGAATAAATTGCATCACCTTTTCCACCAGAGCAGATGGTTAGACTGGAACCACATCAAACTGTTCAGGTGTGTAATAGGTCTCTACCTGAAGACGAACAGGCTTGCCAATAAACTCCTCCAGCTCTGCCAGACTTGCCGACTCCTCATCCAGCAGCAGATCAGTAATCTCCTGTGCCGCAAGCACCAGAAACTCCCTGGAATCATCATATTGGCGAGACTCCCTGATGATCTCACGGAATATCTCATAACAAACCGTCTCCGGTGTCTTGAGATGACCTCTACCCTCACAAGTTGGGCAATCCTCACATAGAACATGCTCCAGGCTCTCACGGGTTCTCTTGCGTGTCATCTCGATCAGTCCTAACGAGGAGACCTGACTTATATGAGTTCTTGCATGATCCAGGTCCAGATATTTCTGCAGTGACCGCATCACCTGCTGACGATGCTGCTCATCCTCCATATCAATAAGATCAAGAATGATAATTCCACCAAGGTTTCTCAGTCTTAACTGACGTGCAATTGTCTGTGTTGCCTCCAGGTTGGTCTTGAAGATTGTCTCCTCCAGATTATGGTGACCAACAAAAGATCCTGTATTAACATCAATCGTGGTCATCGCCTCAGTCTGATCAATAATCAGATAACCGCCGGACTTCAGGGGCACCTTGCGCTGCAGGGCTTTCTGGATTTCGTCCTCGACAGAGTAGAGATCAAATATTGGGCACTCTCCCGGATAGTACTCCACTCGAGATGCCAGCTCTGGATTGAAACGTGCCGCAAACTCCTTGCAGCGCTCATAAGCCTGCCTGGAGTCAATACGTACACGCTCCACCGAGTCTTTCAGCTGGTCACGAATAATTCTTTGCTCCAGAGGCAGATCACTATGAACCAAAGATTGCGCCTTGGCCTCTCTGTTTGCCTCCTGAACAGATTCCCATATCTTGTAAAGCAAATTAGCCTCATACAGCAGATCCTCTTCCGGCACACCCTCACCAGCAGTACGGACAATAAACCCTCCATAACCACCATCAACCACAGCCTTCTGAATCATTGCCCGCAACCGTTCCCGCTCGCCCTCCTCCTCAATTCTCTGCGACACCCCCACACACTGAACCGCCGGCAGAAACACCAGGTATCTGGATGGAATGGAGATCTGCATGGTCAGACGTGCGCCCTTGGTTCCCAACGGATCCTTTACCACCTGCACCATAAGCTCCTGACCATCTGATATCAGGTCAGTAATCTGATCAGGCTCATGCTCACACTCAATCTCCTCGCTCACCTCTTTGGGACGAACATCAGATGCATGTAAAAAAGCCGAGCGTTCCAGGCCAATATCAACAAAAGCAGCCTGCATACCAGGCAGCACTCTGCTTACCTTTCCCTTGTAGATATTGCCGACAATACTGAGATGATCTCTGCGCTCAATATAAATCTCCTGCAACACCCCATTCTCCACCATCGCAGAACGGGTCTCGCGCGGGGTTACATTAATAAGGATTTCTGTACTCACAAATTGCTCGCTCTTGAACTGGACATAGTTGAGTTAGATTCTAACCTAACCAGTTTTATGAATAATGAGTTTTCTGAATTATGAATAATGGGCTTTATGAACGATGATATGGATGATTACTCAGAATAGTCCACGCTCTGTACAGCTGTTCGGCAACTACAACCCTGACCAGAGGGTGAGGAAGCGTCAGCTTAGATAGTGACCACTTCTGCTGAGCACGTTGCAGGCACTCCTGAGAGAGTCCGTCAGGACCTCCGACCAGCAGAGAGACCCCAGCTCCTCCCTGCATCCAGCTTCCCATACTGGATGATAGCTTCTCGGTTGACCAAGACGAGCCCTCCACATCCAGGGCAACAACCATATCACCCTTTGGTACAGCTGTAATAATCCGCTTTCCCTCCTGCTCTATCCACCTCTTCGGAGAGCCACTACGACCACGCTTATCTGCCTCAATCTCCACCAAGTCAAGCATGCATTCACGTGGCATACGGCGGGCATATTCTAAAAACCCCTGCTCAACCCATGCCGGCATCTTCCGGCCAACAGCAATCAGAGTGATTTTCACCCATCCTCTCTCTTGAAATCTGCCCAGAATTTCTCAAGATTGTAATAGTCTCTGGTTTCCGGGAGCATTACATGGACCACAATATCCCCCAGATCAATAAGCACCCACTCTCCAGACTCCTCTCCCTCTCTGCCCAAAGGCAGAACTCCAGATCGCTTTGCCTCTACCACCACATTCTCTGCCAATGATTTGACATGTCTACTAGATGTTCCACTGGCAATAATCAGCCGGTTGGTTACATCTGTCATTTCGGATATATCCATAACCGAAATCTCATTTCCCTTTAGCTCTTCCAGGGCATTAACTGCCAACCTCTCCAGCTCATCAATCAACATATCTACTCTATTCCTCTATTTAATTGTCTCTATAACAGTGATCCACTTCATCTCTGATCGATTCCGGCACCATGGATGCAGAGCTACCACCATTCCTGATATTTTTTCTGATCTCCGTTGCTGATATCTCCAGAGGAGTAACTGGATAAAAAAATATCTTGCCTCCTGCTGCTCTGGGCAGGACATAAAGCTCATCCATCTTCTCAGCCTCACGACCATCCAGCAGCTGATTTGCTTTATCAGTACTGGGACGATCAAATCCTGGCCTATGTGTAACTACAATATGCGCATACTCAAAGAGATCCCCCCAGCGGTGCCAGCTATCAAGCTTGAGAAATGCATCCATTCCCATGATAAGACAGAGTGGAGAGTCTGGAAATTCATGCGCCATTGATTCCAGTGTAAGTACCATCCACGACGGGCTATCCCGTTCCACCTCTCGCATATCAACCACAAATTGCGGAAATTCAGCAGCCGCCATCTGGAGCCATCGAACGCGATCCGCCAACGTTGCAACCGGCTGATCACGATGTACCGGAACTCTACTTGGCACAAAACGTATCTGTTCCATCCCCACCCCATCACAGACCTCAGCTGCGGGATGTAGATGACCATAATGGACCGGATCAAATGTCCCGCCCATAACACCAATTGGTGTCGAAACACTATTCACAAGGGTCTGTTATGTCGCTTCTATACAGCGCAATGGGATGGCTTAACACCCAACGATTACTGCCTGATATGTCCATCACCAAGCACAATAAACTTTTGTGAGGTAAGGCCTTCCAGACCAACAGGGCCTCGCACATGGATCTTGTCAGTACTGATACCAATCTCTGCGCCCAGACCATATTCAAAACCATCTGCAAAGCGGGTCGATGCATTCACCATTACGGAGCTGGAATCCACCTCTGCCATAAAGCGTCGTGCCCGACTGTAGCTCTCGGTTACTATAGACTCGGTATGGCCAGAGCTGTGCTGATGTATATGGTCCATCGCACTCTCCAGACCTGAGACCACACGAATGGATAGCACTGGAGCCAGGTACTCCTCATCCCAATCCTCATCAGTTGCGGCAACAATACCGGGCAGAATTTTTTGGGTAGCCTCACAACCACGCAACTCAACCCCCTTCTCCAGATAACGTGCGGCAAGTGGAGGCAGGCAACTACTGGCCACATCCTCTGCCACCAACAGCGTCTCCATCGCATTGCATACCCCATAACGGTGGGTCTTGGCATTAAAGGCAATCTCAATGGCCTTATCCATATCGGCCTCACCATCGATATAGACATGACAGATACCGTGGAGATGCTTGATGACCGGAATCCTCGCATCCTCACTAATCCTCTCTATCAACCCCTTGCCTCCTCGGGGAATAATAACGTCTACATATCGGCTCATGGTTATCAGTTCGCCAACTGCCTCTCGGTCAGCCGTCTCAACCACCTGTACTGCATCAGCCGGCAGACCAGCCTCTGCAAGCCCCTGCTGGATCAGTAAAGCAATTGCCTGGTTGGAGTGAAATGCCTCAGAGCCTCCTCTAAGAATTGCTGCATTACCAGATTTAAGGCAGAGTGCTGCAGCATCTGCAGTTACATTGGGACGAGATTCGTAGATAATCCCAATCACCCCAAGTGGCACTCTCATCTTGCCAACCTGAATTCCAGACGGACGATAGTTAAGATCCGTTACCTCACCAACAGGATCAGGCAGTGTTGCAATCTGTCGTAAACCCTCTGCCATGCCCTGCACGCGCTCTTCATTGAGCTCCAGGCGATCCAGCAGAGCATCATCAAGGCCCTGCTCTCTACCAGCATCCATATCTTTCCTGTTTGCATCAAGCAACTGTCCCATTGAGTGTTCCAACAGATCAGCTGTCGCCTCCAGCGCCCTGTTCTTCAATGTTGTTTCTGCTCGAGTCATAGCGCGAGAAGCGATGCGTGCACGCTCTCCCACTTCCTGCATATATTTCTGAATATCCATATCTATTTCCTGTCTAAGCTACAGTGGCACGAACCACAAAATCCTCAAGACCACTCCAAGGATCACCGTCCATCATCCCTTTGCCTGCACGGTCGATAAGCCCTAGTTGACGAACCAGTGCAGTAATTTTTTGGGCCCCAATACGATTCAGGGCCGCCATCAGAAGTGGCTGCTTCTTCCACCACATCGGATTGTACTCCAATGGCTTGTATGCTGATGGAGAGTGCTCCAAACCCATTGCTGCAAGATCACGAAAATCACGTGCAACTGACCAGTGCACCACCTGAATTGCTACGCCCTCACCTTTCAGTCCATGGAGAATTCGCAGTGCTCTGGGGCGATCCCCTTCCAGAACGGCATCTGCAAGCTTGAATGCGTTGAAGCTTGAACTCTCAGAGACAGTATTGTTGGCAATCTCTCCATCAACAGTTGTGCCAGGCTCAATAAACAGCATCAGCTTCTCAAGCTCCTGAACTGCAGCCAGAAGATTGCCCTCTGCCCTCTCCGCAACAATTGCGGCCACATCTTGAGTGGCCTGTATCCCCATACTGGTTATTCTGTCAGCAACCCACTGCTCCATCTGGTGCACCTCAACCGGCCAGATCTGCACCGTTACACCGACACTCTCAACAGTTTTGTACCACTTCGTTTTCTGTGATGCCTTATCCAGCTTGCCAGAGACGATTAACAGCACCTTGTCTTCAGGAGGATTCTCACACCACTCTACAAGAGCCTTGCCGCCATCTTTACCAGGCCTACCTGTTGGCAATCGCAGATCAACCACCTTTCTCTCAGCAAAAAGTGAAAGCTCATTACCCTCTGTGGTCAAGGTAGACCAACTGAAATCCCTGTTTGCCGTAAGTACTGTACGCTCTTCAAAGCCATCTCTCTTCAGAGCTGAACGCACCTGATCCGCGGCCTCCTGTAACAGCAAAGGCTCATCTCCACTCAATAAATAAACAGGAGCAGTTTTTCCCTCTAGATGGTTTACAAGTGATTCAGGCTTTACCTTCATCGATGACGCAATGCGCGTAGCAGATCACGAACCGCTTCACGGATCATAACCTCACGCAGATACTTCTCTTCCTGCTCTTTTCCGAGAACCTCTGTACCGCTGTACTTGTAATCCTCATTCTGCTTGAGGTGTCCTTGATCTATCACTGCACCATCAACTGATCTCAGCTTCCAGTCAACCTGATAATTCAGTGCATACTCACTAACCTTTCCGGTACTGCTATCAACTGTTGCAACCCGACGCGAGAATGTCTCATTACTCAATTCAAGGATTGCAGTTGCGTCTGACTCGTTTGAGACCACACCAACATTGGTTCGACGAACCCCCTCACGAACTGAACGCGCCAACTCTATCGAGACCGCTGAGCCATCAACCCAGGTTGACTCCATCTCATTGGGCAGAATTACCGCTCCTCGCAGATGGAAGCCACACCCCTGCAGCAAAAAAACTATAAGTAATATAGGGATCAGAGCTATTTTTATCGATTTCATCATGTCTACTTTACCACAAGATTGACCAGCTTCCCTGGTACCACAACCACCTTAACTAGCTGTTTTCCTTCGATGAAACGGATTACATTCTCATCCTCAACAGCCATCTTCTCTATCTCGTCCTTACTGGCACCAACAGCAACATCCAGCTTTGCCCTGAGCTTGCCATTAACCTGCACCACCATCTGAATACTATCCTTAACCATGGCGTCCTCATCACACTCTGGCCAGGTAACATCAATGACTGCGCCATTATGCCCCAGCGCACTCCATAGTCTGTGGGACACATGAGGAACCATTGGAGAGAGCAACAGAGCAACGGCCTCCAGAGCCTCCTGCATAATCAGTCGTCCCTGCTCCGATTGATCTTCATACTTACCAAGCTGGTTAGTCAGCTCCATAACAGCGGCAATTGCGGTATTGAATGTCATGCGCCTGCCAATATCATCCCCGACCTTCTGGATTGTATGGTGAACCGCATGACGCATATCCTTTTGCTCTTTGGTCAAATTCTGGTTTCCCTGTAGAGACTCAACTCCACTACAGACGCCAGCACTGACATGTGCATAGACAAGCTTCCACACCCTTTTTAGAAAACGATACGCTCCCTCTACCCCTGAATCTGACCACTCCAGAGACTGTTCAGGCGGTGCCGCAAACATGATAAAGAGACGTACAGTATCGGCACCGTAACGATCAATCAGGTTTTGAGGATCAACTGTATTCCCCTTGGATTTAGACATCTTTGCCCCATCCTTCAAAACCATCCCCTGGGTTAACAGATTTTTAAATGGCTCATCAGAGTGCAGCAACCCCTCATCGCGTAACAGCTTGTGGTAAAAACGGGAGTAGAGCAGATGGAGAATGGCATGCTCTACACCACCAACATACTGATCTACCGGTGCCCAGTAATCCACACGAGAGTCGAGCATCTGCTCATCCTGATCACGGCAACTATAGCGTGCGTAATACCATGATGACTCCATAAAAGTATCAAAAGTATCTGTCTCACGCTCTGCCGTACCACCACACTTAGGACAGCTGGTCTGATAAAACTCCGGCATCTTCTTGATAGGTGAACCGATCCCGTCAAACTCTACATCCTCAGGCAGCACTACTGGCAACTGCTCTTCAGGAACAGCCACCGCACCACAGGATGGGCAATTGATAACCGGGATAGGGCAACCCCAATAGCGTTGACGTGAAACACCCCAGTCACGCAGGCGATAATTTACCTTTCTCTGCCCCTTGCCCTCGGTCTCAACATAATCAGCAATAGCATTCAGTGCCCCTGTAAAGCCGAGACCATCAAATTGACCTGAGTTATAAAGATTCCCCTTATCTGTGTATGCAGATTCCGATACATCAGCACTATCCTCATCAGCAGACCTGATTACCGGCTTGATCTCAATATCATATTTGGTAGCAAACTCCCAATCCCTCTGATCATGAGCGGGAACAGCCATGACTGCGCCTGTGCCATAACTCATAAGCACAAAGTTGGCGACCCAGACTGGAATAGATTCACCTGTAACAGGGTGAGATACAGTTACCCCAAGAGCCATGCCCTTTTTCTCCATGGTCTCCATTGCAGCCTCGGAGGTCTCCATCTTGCTGCACTCCTCCAGGAATGCCTGTAACTCCTGGTTTCCCTTAGCTGCCTGAATAGCTAATGGATGCTCGGCAGCAACCGCCACATAAGTCACACCCATCAAGGTATCAGGACGGGTAGTAAATACAGTCAGCGCATCTCCATCAGAGCCAAACTGCAGCTCCAGCCCTTCAGAACGGCCAATCCAGTTAGCCTGCATGGTACGCACTGCCTCTGGCCATCCATCAAGACTATCCAGCCCTTCCAGCAACTCATCCGCATAGTCGGTGATTTTCATAAACCACTGTGGAATTTCACGACGCTCTACTATCGCACCAGAGCGCCATCCACGCCCATCAATCACCTGCTCATTTGCCAACACAGTCTGATCAACAGGGTCCCAATTTACTACTGCATTCTTCTTGTATACCACGCCCTTCTCCATAAGGCGGGTAAACATCCACTGCTCCCATCTGTAATACTCCGGACGGCAGGTTGCGATCTCCCTGGACCAGTCATAACCATAGCCAAGACGCTGCAGTTGTCCACGCATCTCATCCATATTCTGGTAAGTCCACTTCGCTGGCGCAACCTTGTTCTTGATTGCTGCATTCTCAGCAGGCAGACCAAAAGCATCCCATCCCATTGGCTGCAACACACTCTTCCCCTGCATGCGCTGATAACGGGAGATTACATCACCAATAGTGTAATTTCGCACATGGCCCATATGGAGCTTGCCGCTGGGATAAGGGAACATTGAAAGACAGTAAAATTTCTCCTTGTCAGGGTTCTCTTCTGCACTAAAAGTCTGGTTTTCATCCCAAAATTGCTGTGCCTCCAGCTCAATCTCCTGGGGGTGATACTGTTCTTCCATGAATCCTGCTTCCATCACTCTTATTCAATATTTGCGAAAGCGGTAATGTTACCCCACTCCACACTCTGAATCGAAAAAAACCGGTAAATAGTGCTACGATATAGGGGTCAAAACTACTGATCCAGGAATACGCCATGTCCTCAAATAAAGAGTCTGCACTCATCCACCTGTACCACACCATGCGAGACCATCTTCAGGATGCAATCAATGAGAACAGAGACCAGCTGCCATCACTAAAACAGCTAATCAATGATGCAAAAGAGAAGATTTCTGACCTCGATGAACTCACCAGAGAAGAGATGGAGCAGATAGGAGAATATCTAGAGAGAGACCTTGAGGCAGCAGGCAGTTATCTGGCAGAGACTGGCGAGGATCTGGGACGCTGGTTCCATATGGAAGAGACATTGATTGAGGACAGACTCAAAGATCTGTTTGCCCAGATTGCCGACCCTACCCAGATTGCACTAACTCGTCTGAGTGCAGCAGCACGCCACGCCCAGAACTATCACAGTGGCGAGGTTGTCGGAATGGGAAAGCTAGAGTGCGTACAGTGTGGAAATACTATCCAGATTGATGAGACATCGGTCATCCCTGAGTGCCCTGAATGCAAAGGCACAACTTTTAAAATACACCACACATCACACGAACAAAAACAATAACCCGGACCACCAAACAGATGGTAGCCCGGGAATATCCAATACAAACAGAGCTAAATTACACCTGACTTATTTTGCATCAAAAGCTTTTAGCAATTGTAAAAGTCAGATCATCTTCATCAGATGATGAGCCACCATCAGAATCAAAATCTGTATACACAAGACCAAGTTCAACTGGCCACGACTCTGAAAGCACCTCTCTTGAGACTCCAAAACTTACTGTCTCACCATAATTTGTACTAGATGTACTGTCATAATCAGTATATCCAGTACTAACACCAAAACCAGCTATCTCAGCACCAAAAGTGAGCTCCCACGCATCAGGCGATGAATCGTGACCGGAGTAGAATGTCACCCCCGTATCAATAGGACCAAGTGTTTTACTTATACCAAGATAGCTCTCTTCAAAATTGCTACTAGAACTCTGTGGATACCGGTAAGCAATAACACCCAGATCAAAACCAACCCCAGCCAATTCAGTTGCATAGCCGCCATAATAATCAAACTCGGTACCACTGGAGAGGTTTGAACCCCAGGTTCCAAGATACAGACCACTTTCATGCGCTAAATCCAAACCTCCCTGAATTGCTTCCTCATTTCCTGTCTGCGTCTGGCCTCGCCATATGTAATTTGACGCAATGGCCATATTTCCAGACAGGTCAAATCCACTACCTATATCAGCTGCCTGTACAGGCGATATCGCCATAAACACAACCACTCCTGACAACGAATACATGATTCCTTTTTTCATTTCCACATCTCCAAGTTGATTTCTTAAATTGATGCCTTAGACATCTATCATGGAGAGTTTCAAGAATCATGCCATCTTCATAACATACTGTATTTATTGACAAATGATAATACGGGCACGTACTGCATTAAACATGCAGCGCACAATAACTATGCATAACAATTAATGTTGCACCAAAAGCATTCATAAGGAATTTCTGAAATCGATCCTGAGCAGCCATACAGCTCTAAAAAAACACATCGAAAGGACAATGAGTGATTATTAGTTTAAGCTGGTAGTACGATAACATGATGGATGATACATGTTCTGTGTGTTACACCTTTTAGTCACAAGTAACATCCATCATTTCTTCAGAGCTCAACTTATGGAAATTAAATTATGAGACATAATCTTTCTGTGCTAATTGCTGTATTGTGCTTACTACAACCAATACCATCCGAAGCTTTCGGTGGAGGTGGTGGTTGGATGAAAGGCAATAGAGGCGGTGATTTTCCTAGAATGAAAAGAGGTAAGGGCAAGAATCCAGAAATCATGGGTGCTTTCGTTCCTGGTAACGCCAACATGGAGGCAATGAAACAGCGTGGATTCTTTAGTACAGAGCTGAATCCAATCTATCCAAATGATTTTGACTGCCCCAAGGTTACATCACCATTTGCCTCTCCCTTTCGTGGTGATGGTTCTCGCAGACCATTTCGCTTCTTTCAGGGGTTGCATGGCGGCATCGACATTCCTCAACCAAATGGAACACCTTTGCTTGCTGTAGCAGATGGCGAGATTATAGCTAAACATGAAGGTATGGCTGGTGGTATTGGTGGTATTGGATTATGGGTACGACATGCACCAAGAGATACCGGCATGGAAAAATATATTTTTATTGAGTACAAGCATCTAAAGAAACTTCCAGATTTAAACGTTGGGGATCAGGTTAAGATGGGGCAGGTTATTGCTGAAACGGGCAATACAGGAACTACAGGGCGGCATTATGGAAGCAAAGGTCATTATCATCTTCATATGACCGCCTACTGGAGTAATAGCCCAGATTTCGTATTCAAACGAGTTATGATTCCAGCTAGAGGACAATGGCTAGACCCAATAGCTATAATGCGTGGTGATCCACTAAGCTCCCATAGAATTAAAGACCTTTCTGATAAGCAAAAGAATGTTTCTATTCCTTTCAAGACTACTGACGGTCGTATTTTTCCAACAAATACAAAGGTAGTGTGGCCATATGCGTGCAAACCAAAATAAGTCAAACTTAACTATCTATATATCCATTATCAGTGGAGACTAGCCTCATATCCTATCCAACTAGTC
>CAYQBY010000013.1:0-38966 GCA_964415865.1 uncultured Piscirickettsiaceae bacterium
GTATTACGAGTACCCTGACCGAAGCCTGAAGAGGTCTCCCACTTGCTGTTGATCCACTTCTTGGTCCACTCCTTGTCTTCCCACCCGTTCTCACAGATGACACGGGCGATTGCACCCATCAGGATGGTATCGGTACCCAGCGTTAGCTGGAAGTGGATAGTCTGATCAGGACCCTTGCTATTTGCATAGGCGATACCGGCAGTCTCACGAGGATTCAGCCAGATAGTCTTCATTCCACGCTCAATCGCAGGCTTGATGTACTGGGTGTAGATAATGGTCTTGGTCTCATATGGATCAGTACCATGAATCTGCAGCACATCTGCATCACCCCAGTCATCGTAAGATGGACCGAAGTTATCGAAACCAGCATCACGGAAACCTGGTGTAGAGGTTACGTCAGATGGAGTATCGTGGAAGGTGAAGGATGCAGTATTTACGTTACGACGTGCATACTTCTTGATCGCGTAGGTATTCTCAAGATACTGGTAAGAGAATGTCTTCACAGAGTAGGCATTGGCGCCATGGTTCTTGATGACATATTTACCAACCTCAGCAGCAATATCGAGAGCAAAGTCCCAGCTTACTGGCTGAAGGGTACCGTTGATACGTACCATTGGATTGGTGAGACGATCACGAGTAGGGGTCTTTGGATTGTAGCACTTGGCTGCAAGTAGACCACCACGCATGGAGGAGTCACCAGTCTTGTTAACCGCCTTGGTATCCTTATCAGGAACAACGATCACGTTATGTGGACGACCGCCATGCATAACAACATTATGTTGTGCAGGGGCTACCCAGTTTTGAAGAGCACTGGTTGGGAAGTCCTGACCGAATGCATTTGCATCAGCAGTTGGACCGCCATCACCAGAGCCAACAGGCCAGCGATAGACTTTATAGCCACAGGCAACAATACAGTAGTCACAGGCTGTAGTCAGGACTTCCGCATGCTTGGGTGGCAATGGTGCGGAGTCTTCTGGCAGATAATAATTTGTAGACATATCTTTTTCTCCTTAAGATTCCATCAGGTTCTGGTTACGGCCATAAATCAGCCCCATCATGCCAACTGCGTAGATATCATCTCCATCCAGTTCCAGGAGGACCTGTGGCAGACTCTCATAAGCCTGACCAGAGACGATAATTCCATGGCGAGTTACATCGTAAGTAGATAGATGCAGTGGGCATGAACCCATGACTCTATGCTCATCTACCGCAGTATAACGTCCTAGCAGTGGGCCACCCTGATGTGTACAGAGCGCACTGAATGCAACCAGGTCACGTCCAGCACCAACTCCACCACCACATCTAACGCCAGTCTTTACCATGGAAGCCATGGAGTTCTTGCCGTTATCTGGATAGTTGATCATTACTGGAACGTTATCCTTCATCTCACTCAGCTTACCAACCAGTTTGCGAGGATAACCAACTACTCGCGCCTTGGTCTGTACAGCTTTGGCTGTTCCTGGGAACAGGGTAAGAGAGACAGTGCTCGCAGTGGCTGCAGTAGCACCACTGTACATCAGGAACTGACGGCGGTTGAGCATGCACTTGCCGTGCTCACCAGCAGTCTGGTCCTCTCTTTTCTTTGTCACTTCTGTTTTAGTGCTCATTATTTCTTCTCCATCATCAGCTCTGCCTTGGTAAACAGAGGTGCATAACCAGGCATTGCTGGACGCTCGATAGCAATCTCATCACCAGAGAACGCCTCCAGGAACGCAACCAGATCTTCCTTCTCTTCGTCAGTCAGACCGAGAGGTTTGATCAGATCAGTCTTGTTTTTGGAGTAGTCATTATGGCCACCACCATCGTTGTAGAAGTCAACAACATCTTCCAGAGTCATAAGTGTACCGTTATGCATGTAAGGTGCTGTATACATGGTGTAGCGCAGTGATGGAACACGGAATTTACCCTTGTCCCAGCTGTTCTTACCACGGAAGTAGAATCCTGGATCCCCTTTTGAGTCACGATACATCTTCTCATTGGAACCCTTGGCATACATCTCATAGCGATAGGTGATCTGTGCCAGACCATCTGTTTTCCAACGCTCCAGGGTAGGAACACCAATGTTATAGAAGTTGAAGTCAGTAGCCATTGGGCCGTTATGACACTCAATACAGTTAGCCTTGCCGTTGAACAGAGCCATACCGCGCTTCTGCTCTTCACTCAGCGCACCATCGTCACCATTGAAGTAGTTATCAATTGGTGCATCACGCTGAACCAGCTCTGCACGCTCAAAGGCGGCAATCGCACGGAATGCATTTCTGTACAGAGGCATCTCGTCACCGAAGACCTCATTGAAACGTTGTCTGTACTCTGGCATCAGAGCAAGACGGGCCTCAACAATATCGAACTCCGCGTTACCAGCAACCGCACCGCCTGCTGCAGACTTGGCCTGAGCCTCTAATGAGGATACAGAACCTGCCCAGAAGAGACGTGGGTAGTAGGCTGAGTTGACTGCAGTCTGGCTGTTACGCCAGTGAACAGTACCTGGGTATCCACGAGAGATATCCTCGGCCCATGCCCAACCCTGATCTGGCTCATGACATGCAGAGCAAGGGGTAGAGGTATCACCACCAACTGCAGGCTCGAAGAACAACATCTTGCCAAGCTCAACTTTTGCAGGTGTGATGGGGTTGTCTGGAGGAACTGGTACAGGACCAAGTGCCGCCAGAGGTGGGTTGATTGAGGCGCCGGCTGGTTTAAGGCCAGGTGCTACTACAGGTGTTCCACTATCCATTGAGGCAACAACTGTTGGAGCAGCTGCAGTCTCGGTGGCAACAGAACCTGCCTGCGAGGTACATCCAACCATCAACGTTGTAGTCATTACGACAGCAACGGCGATTGGGTTTCTGTTTTTCTTTTCAAACATAATTAACTCTCCTAATCGCTTATTTGATTGGTGCACGAGTGCGGTTATCGACCTGTCGCCAGTTTTCGATCACCTCATACTCTGCAGGGAATGGTTTGGACCATACAAACTCGTCACCAGTCAATGCATCACCGGAAAGAGCCTCAAGATAGGCTACCAGATCAGCTTTCTCACTGTCAGTCAGACGCAATGGCTTGAGCAGAGAGCTTTTATTGCTATCCTGACCGCCACCCTGGTTGTAGAACTCAACCACATCACCAAGTGTAGCCATCATGCCGTTATGCATGTATGGAGCACTATACTTGAGACCACGTAGCTGTGGAGTCATGAACATGCCACGGTCTGAACCGTCAGCCTCATGAGTCTGTACCGCTGCACCAATATCACGCTTAGTGTTGAAGATATTCTCAACACCGGCCGCAATACCATAGGCAAGATATGCCTGATGGTTCATTGGATCGAGGAAGATATCCAGATTCTCTGGAACACCAGTATTATGACGTCCACCATCGGAGTAGAGAGCACCGGTATGACACTGGTTACATCCACCCTTGCCATCAAAGATTGCTCCACCACGTTTTGCAGAATCACTCATGGATCCGTTATCAACAGGTGCATTGCGGGTTGTAAGAGTCTTCATAAAGATTGGGAGCAACTTACGAACATTACCATTCGATGGCTCACCCATGCCTGCTGCCTTGTAGAGCGCCAGGTATTCTGAATCCTGCTTAACACGCTCCTGCATCATCCGCATATCCATATTCATGATGTAGTCCTCGGTAAGCATCTCACGAGTTACATCATTGAGGTTGGTGCCGATACGGCCATCATGCATCCAGGTCTTTTTATGACCTGTATTTACCAGTGATGGCGCATTACGGAAGTGTCCATTACCTGGATACCCAGGGGACAGAGCCTCCTTGCTACCAAAACCGTGAGCTGGATCATGACAATCCGCACATGCAATACCCGCATCACCAGAAAGGCGGCGGTCAAAGAAGAGTCGTTTACCGAGCTCAGCCTTAGCAGCATTCACATCGATCTTGGCAACTGGTCCATGAGACCCTGATGCAACCGCTGTGGATACCCCGACACTCAGGCTCAGGGCAATCGTTGCTGCGATTGCACCTTGCACTGTTTTCAGTCGTTCTCCCATATTGTTTCTCCGTTGTATGGTTTAACAAAAAATATTCACCAGAAATCCAGTGAACCTATCAAAACTTGGTTTTTAGGGTAATAATTCCCACCCAATTTTTTATAACCACTATGTATTAAGCATTTTCTGTGCCAGAAAATGTAATATTTTATTTAATCTTTATAATTCAGGTAGTTATAACAATAACGTCTATTTCTACACCCCAACCAACAGATCAATAAGTGAACACTTTGTTCACTTATTTTGTAACTCTGATGAATTAGTTAAACGAATCGTTCAACTGTTCGCTAAAACGTTACATCCAAAAAAATACCCTCACCTAAAATATCGGTGAGGGTATAAGTCAAGGGCAATCAATTAACTACCGCTACAGAGGCTATTACTTAACACCTCTGCGCTGTGTTCTGACCAGAATCAACCCTGCAAGGAAGAGGGCAAAGGCGACACCCCCCGGAATTCCATAGAGCCGCTGCTCATCTATCTCTGGTGGCAGCACCAACCAGGTCCAGGTGGTAAGAGTATGTTTGGCACCTTTTTCACCATTACTACCATCCCAGTTGGCAAAGGAGATTGGGAGGAACCGACCCTCAACAAAGTTGATATCCCCCACCTTGCCATCTTTGCCACCACCATTGCGTGGACGCTTCATCAGTACCTGCCAGCGACCATCCTTCCATCTGCCTTCAGTAGAGAGAGAGTTATCGCCAATGCGTGGCTCAATCTTCTTGTCAGGACCAGTAGCATCCAGCAGCATCCCGGAATCGGCAACGGCTGGCTCTACACTACCCGCATTCCAGTACCACATGGTAGTGTGGTGCCTGGAATCTCCATGACGATAGAGCGGCTTGACCACAACAGGTGAGGTCTCAAATCCATCCTCCTTGGGGAACTGCACTGCAACCGCATCGGAGAAGAGCTCCAGATCTTCATCCTGAATTCCCTCCGAGGTCTCCTCACCCGGTCGACTATCTGTGCGATCATCAAACTCCAGCAATAAAGCAATCTCATTCTTGTTATAGAGTGCACGCACGGTAATTGCGTCATTGAGAGGGGTAAAGAGACGTTCCTCCTTGATAATATTTGGAACCATCATCAGGGTAGTTGGCTCAGCACCACTCCAGCCAGGATCATCCATGGTATCAGGTAGCGCACCAGCAATCTTGGCTGCACGAATTACATTGTTATCACCAAGCTGGGTGGTTGTATCGCGTAGACTGTAGACATAGTTGGCGATGTGCCAGCGATCATCCAGACTGACTGGATCCTTGTTTCCCTCTTCTGTTGCACGGTGAGCCGGCATCGGGGTGCCTGGTATGCCGATTGAGAGACGGCTATATATATTACGAACAGTCTGATCACGGCTCTCTTCCGGGGTCTTGCCAGCAGTAAAATTGGTAGCACGCCAGGTCCATGGCTTGGTCAGATCACGTGGCCAGATGCGATTTCCCCAGTCATCTGCCAACTGTTTTCCAGACATGATATTACCTCGTCCGGTATCACCATGACATTCAGTGCAGGATTTTTCAAAGGCAACCTTGCCCTTCTCGACCGACTCTGGGGTGTATGCAATCTGCCCCTCTAGCGGCTCACGCTCGGTAATTACCTGGAAATCATCCTTCAGATAGCGGCCACTATCCTCATCATAATCCTCATCATCAGCATCCTCAGGCGGCCATGCGGCAGCAATATCGAATGATTTTATTACCGGCACCAGGCTGCTGATCTGCTCATCACTAAGCAGGGTGCCCCACCCGGGCATTCCGGTACCATCCAATCCAAATTTGATAGTATTAAAGAGATCCTCATCCAGTGGTAGAGTCGTTCCTGGAGAACTCTTGTACTTAAACATTGACAAGGTGAAATCACGTGGCTTTGGATACATAAGTTCGGCGGCAACACCGTCGCCCATACCCTCTTCTCCATGACAAACCATGCAGCGGAACTGGTAGAGATCATCCCCCTTGATATCCTTACGAGCATCCAGAACCGCATCTCTCATGCCGGTTGCTGCCTCGGAGTCATCAAGATTCCAGATGCGTGGAACCTGTCCGTTGTAATCAAAGATGAACATCAGCACATTCCAGATATCATCCTCACTCAGCATCTCATGCCAGACTGGCATAGCCGAGTTCCATGGAGTTCCCTCCTTGGGGAGTCCCGGACCACCGGTGGCGGCACGCCAGAAGAGGAACGCCTCCTGCTGCTGTGGAATTACGGTTGGATCCTGGAAGTTAATTGGTTGAGGATTAAACCCTTCTGCATAGTGGCCCTTGCCATCAAGTAGATCACCGTGACAGAAGAAGCAATTACCATAGTAGACATCACGACCAGCACTCACCGATTCGTTATAGGTCTCCATAGCCCCCTCATTGTCTCCCCCCTTCCACTGAGTCAAGACCTCGGTACGGACCGGGCTCTCAAGACTATTCAGATCAAAACTCTTGCCCCATATTTTTACACTTGATGGCGGGGCTGGATGGACCTGACGCAACTCAACCGGAGAGTCGAGCGAGGGTTTTACCATCCCATAGGTGGTGTAACCGACTACCGCAGGAATTGCCAGCAGAAAGAACCAACGTGTAACCGTCAAACGGAAACCGCCGCCCCGCAGGACATTCTGAATAGGGCTTAAAAACTCTGCCCAACGCTCGTCATCAAATGAGAAATAGAGCAGCACCCCCGCCACAGTGATCAGCATGAACTGGATCACCAGTGACTTTGGCATCAATGGAGGGAAGGCATTGGTGAAGATCAGGTAGGCCGCAATAGTTACAATAATGGCCTGCCAGAATGCCGAAATTCCAAATCGTTTCATGGGGAAGTTACTCCAGATATCTCTACTGTAAAATTCTTTCTTGGTTTTTCAGGTAAATTACTTGGACTGCGCAACCATATAATCAACTACAGCCTTCAGTGCATCATCACTCAAACCAGTTCCGCCTCGTGGCATCATCAGTGGGTTGGTTGCAGAACCATTAATTGCTGTCGCATACAGCGCATCCATTCCCTTGGCAATACGTGGAGCCCAGGCAGCCTTGTCACCCATACCAGGTGCGCCTACAGCAGCTGCAGTTGCAGGGCTGTGACAGGCAAAACAGCCCGCCGCAAAATCACCAGCCGCATCAGCTATTACAGATTGACTTGCAGCCATAGCTACAGTTACCACCACACTCATCATTACCTTCTTCATATCCATCTCCAGTTAGTCAATTTTGAATTAATATAAAATAGTTAAAAATATCTTTACTGCTTCTGCAGTAATTCAATAATCATGGACAGCTCTTTAACTGTCATCTTGTCACCAAAGTCTGCCGGCATCAGCCCCTGGGCAAACCCTTCTGCAATCACTGCATTTGGATCCACAATACTCTGCTGAATGGCTGCCGCATCCTGACGCCCGCCAATTTCGGCAAGGGTTGGACCAAGATCACCCCCTGATCCATTGATGACGTGACATGCACTACACCCATATTTTCCTATCGCCTCCTCACCACTAGCTGCAGGGGCCGGGGCACCGCCACCGGATGCACTCTCTACTACAGCAGGGGCCTCGGTAGGAAGCTCAACCGTAATCTCACCACCATCCTTGGCCTGCATAAAGGCGATGATGGCGTCCATCTCGATAACAGAGAGGTTGAGGGGAGCCTTGTTGACAGTTGGCATAGGGGATTCAGTATCGTTGGATCCCTTCTTGCCAAAGGTTGCTACAACATAGATGCTTGGATCGACCATTGACTCATTGAAGTAGCTAGCCGTATCAGTTGCTACCCCCTGGTAACGTTCATCTGCCAACCTTTCGGCCGCAGTATCAACCATATTAAGGGCCAAAATATCTGGGGCACGCCCCAGATTGTTATGGCAGAGGGTACAGGTTCCCTTCCCTTTAAACAGCTCCTCACCCATGGAGACAAATCCATCCATGGTAAGAGCACCAAGGTCAACCTTCTTATCTACTGGAGCCTCACCCTCAACCTGCGGAAGAATATTTGCCACAAAAGTGAAGAGCAGGACCAGTGCCATACTGAAACCCAGCACTGCAACCAGTACATGCCCACGCTGTGCAGAGATATTTATCACTGTTCTGCACCTCCGTTGCTATTGTCCACTGGTTGCGGCAGGGTCTGCTTCTGTTGACTAAGGTTGGCAATCCAAAAGACAAACAGCACAAAAACAATAAAGAGTACCGTTACCAATGTCACCATATTGCCTGCATATCCTATGGCCGGAATATAGTTGTCTGGTGAGTTGTCCTTCATCACCGTATAGATGTGCCAATGAGTTTTGACCGAAGAGCGTACATACCCCATCAACCCCATCAACCAGGTAAAGGCGACAGGCAGGGCAAACAGTGCATACTGTGAACGGTTGGAGACCTTGCCCCAGATCGCTGGATATTTGACCTCTGCATTCTTGTACATCATGCCGTCAATAATGACGCCGGCAATAATGACAATCAGGGTAGAGACTACCTGAGTCACACTGGAACCAACCTTGTAAACGGTGTTGGTGAAGTATCCATAATAGACCCCGGCAAAGATGATATTAACGATCGCTACAATATAGATTGCGGTCATCAATGCATTACCAACCGGCGCCCATGAGACTGTTGATACCTTGTCGGATCTGCGATAAAGCTGGAACGAGAGGAAGGTCATGATCAACATCAGGTTGACCGCAATATTCTTCGCCGGCATGATCCCCAATGGGCCAAGAATATGGTGATGACTGCCACCCAGTGCAGAGATCTCACTAGCTGTAAGCAACAAGGTATGTGGAGTCATCCAGATCAGGAAGCAGATCACAATGGTTCCGGCAATCCACTTGATGAACCCCTGATAACGCTTCGACCCCTCGGTGCGAGACATTCCCGACCAGAGATAATAGTTGGCCGCCAACAGGATTGTGCCAATCAGCACAGCCTGCACAATGAAGAGCCAGGCAAGGATTCCACCCATTGCAGTAATTCCCATCTGCTGAGAGTAGGCGTAGACCTCTGCCATCAGCCAATAGCCGGCAAACGGTAGCGGCAGGAAGGAGAGGATGGCAATAAAGTTGGAGGTGTAACCCATCCAGTCATAGTGCGCTTTCTGCTCCTCGGTCTTGGCTGCAAGAAACTTGAACCCTGCATATGCGCCAACAACAGCACCACCAAAGGCAATATTTGCAATAAAGCGGTGCAGATTAACCGGATTCCAGAGCGGGCCTTTCATAACCTCCCAGATGTTTCCAACAACCGCGCCCACATCACTAACCCCGGATGGAGCCATCATGAAAGTTGCCCATGAGTTTGATACAAACATGAGTGTCAAGCCAACACCATTTAGCATCATTCCCAGCGAGAGATGAACCCACTTCTTGTTACCGTAGCGGAGAGCATCCCACCCATAGTAATAAACATAGAGGAAGAAACTCTCAAGAAAAAAGAGCACTGCATAAACCAGCATCTGCGCCCCAAACACCTCCATCATGTAGTTCATGAATGTGGGATACAGCAGGAACAGTGCCAATGCCAGGGTTCCACCAAACAGGGCGGTAATAGAGTATGCAGTGATGCTGATTTTCATGAACTCATGAGCCATATCATCGTAACGGTCATCCCCACTCTTGAAGCCCATGACCTCGATACCCACAACAAACATGGGGACGGCCAGAACGAGAGCGCCAAAGAAGAGATGCATCTGTGCTATCACCCAGACAACGGCACGGCTACTGACCCCTATGTTGGGATAGTCACCACGGCTCGGCTGAGGGGCTGGCGCCAGCTCTGCACTCTTTTCCGCGACAACATCAGAGGCAACAGCCTCATTAAATAGTGACGGAGATTCAAAATCTCCTCCAAACATCCCTGCAGAGACCACAGCCAGGAGCAACAGCCAGAAAAATAGTCGTTGTTTCATTGGATTTACTCTCCTTCTACTGTGCGGGTGTGAGATCAAGATTCAGAGGAAGCCCCTGCATCCCCATAATCATGTGATCCATTCCGTAGAACAGAAAAAATGCCGCAATGAGGGCAACCACAAATGCAATTCCAGTTTTCATCAATTTACCTTGTTATGAACTAAATTCAGAAGATCAGTGGTGCAGAACCACACCGCCCGAGTAGATCAAAAACCACCAAAAAAAGAGGAGGATTCCACCTGTTACCGCCAAAAAGAGTTTTGGCCCCCAGGTTGTATCCTCACCACTCTGCTTGCCATTACTGTTCTCGTTGTTTTCTGTCATGATTCACTCTTGTATTCAAAACGATATCCCACAGCTATTTGCATTTTCTGTGCCACAATAATTATTTTTATAACAACAGCTTATTTTACAAATAGTTAAACAATAAATTGAACGTTATGTTCAATTCCGCAATCATGGCGGTAGCATCATATTGTTCATAAAATGAACGTTTCGTTCAATAACGGATGGAACATATCTTCCAATTGAACATTGTGTTCAATTTTTCTGATACTATCTCAACACCTCTGTTACCAACTCATTAAATATCAAATAGATACGAGATTTGGCACACCTTGTGCATATAGAGGTTGAGTTCAACAATATGGTTTTACAAGAGAATATATAAATTATGAGTCTGGATCAAACAATTGATGCACTAACAAAACTCCTTGAGAATGGTGACGAGGCTGATCGCTGTTATGTTACCCAGGCACTAGGGAAACTGACAGACCCCTCTATTGCACCTGCTATCTCGAAGAGGGTTCTCCCCTATCTGCGCGACAAGGATATAGATGTATGTGTTGATGCTGCGGCCACCCTTGGCAAGCTTGGTGGGGTTGGTGTTACCGCCGCGCTTGTGGAGTCCCTGGAGAAGGATCCAGACGGCGAGGTGAAAACTGCCATTGCACGTGCCCTGGGTGATCTTGGTGATATTGCTGCTGTTCCTGAACTGGTTCGTGTCATGGAAGAGCGTGATGAAGGCATTGAGATTATTGAGGATGGCTGGGATCTATGGTGGGATGTCCAACTTGCTGCCGTCAAGTCCCTGGGGAAACTGAAGGCTGCAGATGCTGTTCCGGCCCTGGAACGGGTACTAAATAGTATAGAGGGAGAGGATATAGAACCAGACATTCTGCGCTCACTGGCCGAAATTGGTACAGAGGAGAGCATTCAGGCTTTGGAGAGAATTCTGACAACTGGTGATGTCCGTAAACAGCGACGTGCAGCTACAGCTCTTGGGCGTTCAGACTCTGCCGAGGCCGTCAAAATTCTGGGTAGAGCATTGAGTTCAAAGCATGTGGACGTCCGTGTGCACGCAACAAAAGCACTGGAAGAGCTGGATGCCAAGAAATATCTCCCTGCCATCATGCTGTTGCTGAAAAATCCCAGTGATGAGGTGCGGAGTGCAGCAGCACATGCAGCAACCACGCTGGGTGAGATGAAAAATCCTACCCAGGAGGCAGTAGATCTATTTACAGGACTTTTAGATGATGAGAGCGCACTGGTACGCGCCACATCACTGAACACTTTGGCTAATCTGCGACGAGAGGTTCTGAGAGAGAAGATTGGAGATAAGGTTATTGATCGAGTCATCGAGCTGGTTGGTGACTCCGATATTGAGACCTCAACTGCGGCCACCAGGCTATTCTCAAAACTGAACACCAGTGACGCAGAGGATAAGCTTGTTGCGATACTTGATGATGACAGCAACGAAACGGCTATCCGTCGACAAGCTGCTCTCAGTCTGGCAGTAATGGATCAGGTGACTGACAGCGGGGTTACATCCCTGACCAATGCATTAAGTGACCCTGAACAATCTGTCCGTCTGGCTGCACTGGTTTCCATGATGGACTGTGAGGATAAATATATCGCCTCGAATGATGATGGCGAGACTCACCCACGTCCCATCGAGATTATCCTCTCTGCTCTCCATGGAGAGATTGATCTGACTCGTGAAGAGGAAGAGACAGGGGAGAGAGCACCCCAGTCTCAGGAGGTACAGTTCAACAAGGATGTAGACCTGAAGGCGGCAGAGTCAGACAGTTCTGATGGTAGCAACAGTGATAACGAGGAGGAGAGCCAGAAACAGGTTCTGCCAGACTTCCCGGAATCACCAACGGTCGAAGGAGAGAGGCATGAGAGCCTCTCAACCCTGGATACCATTGCGATGGACAATGTTGAGACTGCCCTGATGCTTGATGAGGATGAGGCTCCTGTAGAAGAGGAACATGACGAAGAGACCAAAGAGTATCTTAATATTCTGGACAACAATGAGGAGGCAGCTGTTCGCCGTGAACGTCGTTTCAAAAACAAGGACATCCATACTGATGTCCGTCGTATGGCAGCAACTATTCTGGGGCGCAAACAGAGCGATCTAGCAATAGACGAACTAAATCATGCACTCAATGATGATGACCATGAGATCCGCCGCCTGGCTGCCGAGGCTCTGGCCGAGATTGCTACCAGCAATCCATCCAATCCTAAACTTCTGGACACCCAGGGCACGCTAATCTCTCAGGTCCATTTTGGTGATCCTGATATACGCATGGCCTCCATTCGTGCGCTTGGCGCTATGGAAAACAGGGCCGCAATCCCTACCCTGATTGACCGTCTCGATGATGATGACACTGTAGTGAGGATGGAGTCAGTACGCGCCCTTGCATCCATTGCATCCAGCAAACTGGATTCCGATTCTGAGGCACACATGGTCACAAACGAGATCTCCAACGGTGAAATTCTGCAAAAGATCAGTGAAAAACTGGAGGATGATCAACCCTCGGTCAGAAAGTATGCGGCCGATGCTATCACCACTCTTTTAAGCAGTAGTGAAGATAATAGTGAGGAGAGTAAGAGCCTGATTCTCAAGATTCTGGATGCCGGTTTTGCCGGTGCGGGAGAGCAGGCAAGACATATGGGAAGAGCACTGCGAATTCTTGATCCTGTTATTGGTGCAAATCATCTACTGCCACTACTGGAGTCAATGCAAAGTAGTGCAGAACGCAGATTTGTAATCGAGATGCTGGAAGAGATCTATCAGACCGACCAGGCATCGGAACAGAGAGATGCTGCATAACCACTATTTCGAACTTTTTCATCAATCAATTTTTATTTTTTTAACCATTTGTTTAACCATAGGAGTCCAACTATTATGAAATCCTCAAAACGTCTACTCAAGACACTCTCTGCTGTGGCAATCACTGCCGCCGCACTCGCCCCAATCAGCTCTGAGGCTGGCTACAAGGTAGTTGATGTGGCTAATGGCGGCACCATCTCTGGAACTGTAACCCTGAAGAAGGCCGCACCGAAGTCTGCTCATAAAGTTTATGATATAAAGAAAGACAATGCTGTATGTGGCACTGACCAACGTACCATCGATTACGTTCAGACCAATGGTAAGGCGCTGCTCAATACAATTGTCTATCTGACCAAGGTAAAATCTGGTAAGGCATGGGGAGACACTCCAGCCGAGATCAATGTTGATCAGAAGGGATGTGAATTCACCCCATTCCTCTCTATCATGCAGAATGGTGGCAAAATGACTGCTATCAACTCTGACCCTGTTCTCCATAATCTACACACTTACGAGTTAATGACTGGCACTGTAAAAGGTCCAAAAAAGACCGTTGCCAACGTTAGCCAGCCTGACCAGGGAAGCAAGGTCACCAAAACTGTCAAACTGAAAAAAGGTTATGCAATGAAGGTTGAGTGTGATGCTCATGACTTTATGCACGGTTTCGTTTTTGTTGCCAAGAGCCCTTACTACGCGGTGGTGGATGGTAACGGCAAGTACACTATCGACAACGTACCTCCAGGCAAGTACAAGGTCCGTGCATTTAACGGTTTCCTCAAGCCAGGAAAAGGTAAGGCTACTGTAAAGGGTGGCGATACTGTAACTGTTGATATCAAGATGAAGTGATGAGACGTCTACTTCCAGAAAAACTCACCCTGTTTGACCGTATGGTTCTTACTGGTGGAGCTATCAACATGGTTGTCGTCTTCACCATTGTCATCTGGTACATGGTGAGCTAGAGACGGCCAGACAACCCGTAACATCATCCCCCTCTATTGGGGGATGACTGTTTAGGGTCTTTATAAAACCGCACAATTAATGTGTTTTTTTACAAAGATCAATAAACGACAAGTCAGGGGGATCAGAAAACCCCTGAGTATTAGTTATTCCCGCAAAGGCGAAACTAGAGAAACGAGGTTGTATAACATGCAGAATGAGAATGTAGTCAAGATGGAGCAGCTCAGCCAGCCAGATCCTCTTCCTACCTACCAGAAAATACTTCTTGCCGTTGACTCCTCGGACCACTCCAACCGTGGTACTACCGAGGCTTTTCGCATGGCCTCATACTGGGGCAGCTCAATTACTGGTACCCATGTCTATGCGGCCAAACTTCATGATGTTCGTTTTCGTCAGATGGAGGGTGGACTACCGGAGCAATTTCGCGAGGAGCAGGAACTGGAGCGTCAGCGAGATGTCCATGATGATCTGATCACCAAGGGACTCTCCATCATTACCGACTCCTATCTGGATCAAGCTGAGGCACTTGCTGATGAAAACGAAGTCTCTTTTGATCGCCGCCCACTAGAGGGTAAAAATTATCGTGAACTGACCAGAGAGACCAATAGCGGAAGGTATGACCTGCTGATCATGGGGGCACTGGGGCTTGGGGCAATTCGTGGCAGCCGTCTGGGAACAGTAACCGACCGGGTTGCTCGTCGCTCTGATATTGATCTATTGGTAATCAAGGAGCCTGAGATAAATCTTAATCGTGGCCCTATTGTGGTTGCGATTGATGGCTCGGAGAGAGCCTATGGTGGGCTGCTGACTGCATTCTCTCTGGCACATGAGTGGGGCTGCAAGGTCAAGGTGATCTCTGCCTTTGACCCCTACTACCACTATGTTGCCTTTAACCGGATTGCCGGTGTTCTCTCGGAAGAGGCAGGTAAGGTATTCAAGTTCAAGGAGCAGGAGAAGCTCCACGAGGAGATCATCGATTCCGGCCTGGCCAAAATATATCAAGGGCATCTTGATGTGGCAGAGTCAATTGCTCAGGAGTACGGAGTAGAGATTGAGACCACCTTGCTGGATGGCAAGGCCCACGATGCAGTTGAGCGCTACGTTGCCAATGCACGTCCATCCCTGCTGGTTATTGGCAAACTCGGTATTCATGCCGATGATGAACTGGATATTGGTGGCAATAGTGAGATGTTACTGCGTAATGTTGAGTGTGCGGTACTACTAAGCCAGAGAACCTATCGCCCAGAGATTGATGTAGTAGCAGAGACCACGACCTCATGGACAAATGAGGCGGAATCCAGAATGAAGAATGTCCCCTCATTTGTGCGCAATATGGCCAGAATGGCAATTCTGCGCTATGCCCAAGAGCGTGGTCATACCGTCATTACCGAACGAATTGTGGAGGAGGCAACCGCGCAATTAATGCCGGGCCATGCCGAGCAGGCAATGGGAGAGATTGTTGATGCCTACGAGGCAGGCGAGTTGAAGCGCAAACCAGAGGATGGTGCCAAGAGAGTCACTGCTGCTGTCATGCGTTGGGATGAAGAGGCAACCAGACTACTAATGTCAGTTGAGGATCTCTCACTACGTGGCAACCTCAGCATGCGTGCCGAGAAACGGGCACGAGGAGAACGCTCCAACCTGGTAACTACTGACCATATTCGCCATTTTATTGAAAACTCCAATAAGAGCCCTGCCCACACCTGGAATGCGGCCGCCCTAGCCCGACTGGCTCGAGTGCCAGAGGGTTTTATGCGCGACTCCAGCAAGGATCGAATCGAGTCATATGCGAGTGAGCACGGCCATCAGGATATCACGCTTGAGGTTGCTGAGGCTGGACTGGAGCAGGCCCGCAAGGCGATGGAAGAGACCATGCGTAACCAGGAGAGCGGTGCAGTCCCCAAAGAGGAGAAAAAGGCAAGCCTCTGCCCCTTTGCAAATCTGGCAAAGATGGGAGAAGAGAGAGATCGAAAAAAGGCTGTCACCAAACCAAACAATAGCGACATCGTATGGGCTGATGATGCCGAGGCACGGATGGAGCGGATCCCCGAGGGATTTATGCGCAATCTGACCCGTCAGAGGGTGGAAAAGTTTGCCCGAAAACATGGGACAACCGAGATCACCGAAACACTTGTTGAGGAGAAATACAGCGAGTGGGCAGCTGGTTCCAGCCAGAAGAGTTCCTCCATGGAGTGGGATGTCGATGCGAAGGCTCGCATCGAAAAGATTCCAGATTTCGTCAAGGGGATGGTGGTTTTAGAGGTAGAACGCTGTGCGCGTGATCTTGGGCTGGAGCATGTTACCCATGCCGCGGTCGACAAGGCTAGCAATACCTGGGAGATGGGCAGCGGCTTCCATTCCGAGTCCAATCCGGATCAATATAAATAGGAATGAAATAATGAGCTCAAACCTGCTGTTTTAGCACTATTTTCAAACCATGAAAAAAACCAATCACACATCCATAAATAACGCTAAAACAGCAGGTGTAACCCCTGCGGATTCGGCAGATCTATTCCTCCTTGCCGTCAATCTGACCAGGCGCTGCAACCTCAACTGCAGCCACTGCTATCTTGATGCGGAAACCCTGCAGCATGGTGACGACGGTGAACTCTCTACTGATGAGGTTAAACAACTACTGGATGAGGTAGCTGCTCGCAGTACCGATACCATGGTGGTGTTGACCGGAGGTGAGCCACTACTACGCAAGGATCTGGAGCAGCTGGTAGAGCATGGATCCAGCCTTGGACTATCCATCGTGATTGGCACCAATGGGGTGCTACTTACCGAGAATCGAGTAGCGTCCCTCAAGGCAGCTGGTGCGATGGGAGCAGGGATCAGCGTTGATTCTCTCAACCCATCATTTCATGACCAGTTTCGTGGTTGCCCAGGGAGTTGGGAGAAGACCCTTGCCGGAATGGATGCCTGTCGCAGACACGACCTCCCATTCCAGGTCCACTTCTCGATTACCGAGGGGAATGCCGATGAGATCGACGGCATGGTGGAGTTTGCCAGGTCAGTTGGTGCCCACCTGCTAAACATCTTCTTCCTGGTCTGTACCGGGCGTGGAGAGAAGATGTCGGACATCACCCCGTTGCGATATGAACAGGCACTATCACAGATTATTGAGGCACAAAAGAGGAATCCGGATCTGATGATCCGTGCCCGTTGCGCCCCCCACTACAAACGCATCTCCTATCAGAATGATCCCACCAGCCCGGTAACCCGCGCCGAGGGGTACGAGGGTGGCGGCTGTATTGCCGGCACTCACTACTGTCGAGTCACTCCTGAGGGTGGAGTGACTGCCTGCCCCTACATCCCTGATGAGGAGGGCAATATCCGCCAACAGAGTTTTCTCTCGATCTGGGATGAGTCAGAGACCTTTGAGAAGCTGAGAAACCCAACCCTGGGTGGCAAGTGTGGAGAGTGTGAATACCAGATCCTCTGTGGAGGTTGTCGGGCCCGTCCCAAGGCTCTGGGTGATGACTTGATGGATACCGACCCATGGTGCTCATACCATCCCCATGGTGGAGCGGTGATCAAGCCACTGGATACCACACAGAGAGGAGAGGTTAGCTGGAACGCTGAGGCCGAAAAGAGGCTCAGCCGGGTTCCTGGGTTTCTCCGCAAGATGGTAAAGAAACGTGCCGAGAAACATGTGCTGGAACAGGGACTCTCCGAGGTAACCTCCGAGGTGCTGACCGAGCTCTCCAGCAGACGCTTTGGCTCCAATATGCCACAACGTCCGGGTCATGAAGATGGCAACAGCAGTAATACCCCAGGGAACCCTCTCTCGCCTTTCGGCGATTCACCTTGTAACGGTGGACTGACCCCGATTGTTTGGACAACCGAGGCACAGCAGCGGCTGGAGGATACCCCCTCCTTTCTGCGTGAAGGGGTGCGTGCAGTAGCTGAGGATGTTGCCCGCACCGAGGGGAGACTGGAGGTCAATACCAAACTACTGGATCGGCTGGAGGCTGAGGACGAGCCGGGTCGCAAACTCAACTGGAAGGACAGTGCCAGCGATCTACTTGACGCTTTCCTCTCCGACAGAGAGCCACAGGTTGTTATGTTTGTGAAACCGACACTGGAGGCAGCTGCAGAGAGAGAGGCAAAACAGCGTGACTCAATAACTGTAACTACTGATGATATTCAGATAATTATTGATACCCAGTTGGCTGGAGTTGAGTGGGATCCTGTTGCCCTAAAACGGGTTGAGGGTGCTCCAGAATTCAATCGTGCCGGAATCAAGAAAGCGGCCGAATTCAGTGCGCGTCGCGAGGGGTTATCCATAATTACCCCTGATGACCTTACCCGTTTTCGTAATCGGGCGATGATGAAAGCGGTGCGCAGGCTACGTGGATTCGGGATGGATGAGCTCAATTTCGATGCCTGGGATATTGCCAAGAAACGGGTTCCACGCCTCAAGGACAACCCTCAGGCCGAGAAACGTTTTGGAGAGATCCGCAACCATGTAGAGAGTCATCAGGGCGAAAATGGTGAGGGTCTCGGGATTCTCGATCGCGAGATGCTCGACAAGATGAAGGCTGAGCTGAAGAGACCGCGCGCCTCAACAAAAGAGGGAGCCAAACCATGAGCCGCAAGGTATTGGTGATTGGTGGCGGCATCTCTGGCCTCTCAACCGCCTGGTGGCTGAGTCAGGCAGGAATGGAGGTTGAGATCTGGGAACGTGATGACCGTCCTGGCGGCAAAATCCAGACTACAGAACATGCCGGATATCAGATGGAACAGGCAGCTGCACTACTATTGAATTTCCGTCCAGAGGTTGCTGATCTGGTTGCAAGAAGTGGGCTGGAGCAGTTCAAAAGCAGTCGCACTCAATTTGCAGAGCAGAATCGCTATCTGCTACAAAAGGGCAAACTGAACTCCATATCCATGAACATGCAGAGCTTTCTCTTCTCGAAAAACTGGAGTATGGGGGGTAGACTGCGAATGATGACCGAGCCATTCATCCCTCGTGGTGGTAGCGAAAACGAGACCGTAAGCGAGTTTATTAATCGCCGTTTTGGCAGAGAGCTGCTGGATAAGGCGATGGATCCATTTGTCTCTGGAACCCTCGCCTCCGATCCTGATCTTGCCAATGCCGAAGCTACACTTGGAAGACTGACCGCGTTGGAGAAGAAATATGGCAGCCTTACAGCAGGAGCACTGATTCACAAAATCAACCGCAAAAAGAGCGGTTGTGTTACCGAGACATTCTCTTTCGATGGAGGCATGTCTACTTTGATTGAACAACTGGCACAACAACCAGGAATCCGCTTCCGTACCAACCATGAGGCAACAGCCATTGAGAGATCATCAGGCTTTACAACAGAACATCCGCAATGGCTGGTGTTTGGAAATAAAAAAACATCTGCTGGTGCTGAAGAGGTCAAACAGAGTGCTCACCATATTATCTTCAGTACCCCAGCAGCAGTAACCGCTGCACTGTTGAACACCATATCCCCAGAGACGAGCCAGCTGCTTAATGGAATCGAGTACGCCCCTCTCACTGTACTACACACCGGCTTTGAGCGTAGCCAGATTGATCATCCATTGGATGGCACAGGATTTCTTACCCCAAAATCAGAGGCGACCCCATTTAATGGAAATATCTGGATGAGCAGCCTCTTCAACAACCGGGCCCCTGCAGGCAAAACGCTTTTAACCACCTATCTGGGTGGAGCACGTCATCCAGAGATCAGCCAGTGGGATGATGATTATGTGGTAGAGAGAAGCATGGATGCTTTGCAACCAATATTGGGGATTCATGGTGCTCCAGATATGGTTCGGCTGAACCGTCATCAGGAGGCCCTCCCCCTCTATCATGGCAACTATGCCGCCAGGGTTAAGGCCATAAGATCAAACATATCATCATCTCCAGGTCTCCATATTGCTGCCAACTATCTTGGTGGGGTCTCAGTTCGTGATCGAATTTCTCAGGGTAAAGATCTGTCTGCAGAGATCCTGATGGCGGAGACAGCATCCTACTCCCACAAGCCTCAACCATTTAATCACTCTGCATGGTCACCATCCAGCAAATCAGTGCTCCCTATCTCATGAGCAACAGAGAAAACATTAATGGGAGCACCTTTCCAATTGGCAAGATCTTCCCTTTTGTTGCTGTGGTGGTGCTACTGATGCTCTCTGTCTCCTCTGCAATTGAGTGGTATGCCAATGAGGTCTCTCTCCCTCGCTACTGCGGGGATCCTGAAGAGGCACTGCGTTATCTGGAGGCAGATTTGCGAGATGAGCGTCCTGCCGGGGAGGAGTCAAGAAGACCATATCTGATTGCCGCAAAGTTGATTTTTCTGGTTCCCCGAGATGGAGATGAGTCCATTCCTGAATATCTGGACCGTGTTGAGCTGGAGATAAGGAGTCGTTGCGAATGACTCTACACCACTACGCACCATCACTATTAAAAAAGAGTCGCCTCTTCATGTTTTTCTTGGTGCCTATGGTGCTGGTGCTGTTTGTGGCTGGCACCATCCATTTCTACTCTGATTATGAGGTGCGCAGAGACTCAACCAAGAGAGCAGAACAGCTGAATATCCATCTTGCCGAAGAGATGATTACCAAGGATATCTCAAAGATTGTCTCTGACCTGCTCTTCCTTGCAGAACAGATGGATAACATCATGTTTACAGACAAGACGGCGATGGACAAAAAGAAGAGTGACATCAATCAACTATTTTTGAGTTTTGCCAACAACCAGGGAATATATGATCAGATCCGTTATATAGACAACTCCGGTAACGAGCTCTGTCGCATCAACTATAGCAACAAGGGCGGGGTTTTGGTTGCCAATACAGAACTGCAAAACAAGTCTGATAGATACTACATTAAAGAGGGTCTAGCTCTGCTTGATGGTGAGGTATATCTCTCCCCCATGGATCTCAACATTGAGAAAAACAGTCTAGAGATACCATACAAACCTGTGATCAGATTTGTCACTCCCATTCACTCACCATCAGGTGAGCATCAGGGCATGATTGTACTCAACTATCTTGGTGCTGAACTTGTTAGTAACTTCAGGCGTGCTGTAGCATCCATTACGGAGAGGGTTCATCTGGTTAATAGTAATGGATATTGGCTTAGCCACAACAATCCGGAAAAAGAGTGGGGGTTCATGCTAGACAGTCCTGGCAACATTTTCAGCAATGAGTTCAGAAATGAATGGGACCATATTAGTGGCACAAAATCAGGGCAGTTCATAACACACAATGGCCTGTTCTCACATCTAACCATAAACCCTCTTAGAGTTGCCCAGATAAGGGCAGGCACAACTGACCACACAATCCATACCGATCAGTTAAATGTATATAACTGGAAGATTATCTCTCATCTGCCGGTATCTGGCCTTGAATCCACACCACTTGGTTTTCTGCAAAAAAACAGGCTGCTCTATACAGCCATTCTCTTCTTTATCTCGCTGTTGTCACTAATTCTCACCCATAACACCATGCGCCGGGAAGAGCATGAACTACAGCGGGCAAATGAGCTACGCTTCCGTGACACCCTTGAAGAGATACATCTTGCTGCACTAACTATTGATCTGAATGGCAACATCCTCTTCTGTAACAACTACCTGTTACATCTACTGAGAAAACGTCGCAGTGATGTGATAGGAGAAAACTGGTTCGAAAATTTTGTCCCTGATGGTGACAGTAGTAATGGAATAGAGCAGATTCTGGATGGTGAAGAGAGTGGACAGGGATCAACCTACCATGAATCTTATATTGTTGACTTTCGTGGTGAAAAGAGACTGATTGCATGGACATCGACAACCACTATTAATGATGAAAATCAGGTAGAGAGTATCACCTGTATTGGGCAGGATATTACTGAGCAACACCAGACTCGTGAGGAGCTAACCAAGCTGGCCCGTGCTGCTGAACAGAGCCCTGCTGTAATCCTGATTACTGATAGCACCGGTAGGATTGAGTATGTCAATCCAAAATTTACCAAGCTTACCGGCTACCTGCCACAGGAGGTTATTGGCAAGAACCCCCGCATTCTGAAATCTGGAGAGACCTCGACAGAAGAGTATCGGAATCTATGGCAGACAATCAGCAGTGGCAAGGAGTGGCGCGGTATTCTTCATAACAGAAAGAAGAGTGGTGAGCTCTATTGGGAGTCTGCCCTAATGTCACCAATTCGCAATGAAGAGGGAGAAATAACCCACTTCCTCTCCGTTAAGGAAGACATCACAACACGTAAAAATCTTGAGGAAGAGATTCAGAAAAGAAAAGATGAACTAGCCCAATCCAAAACTCTTGCCGTGGTCGGACGCATGGCAAGTATGGTTGCCCATGACCTGCGTAACCCTCTCTCATCCATCAAGATGGGGCTACAAATTCTCAGAAAACAGAGCAGTGGCAATGCAGAAGAGGTGGAACTACATGATATTGGATTACAGCAGATTCGTTATATGGAGAGCATTCTTGATGGGCTACTTGCCTACTCCAAACCGGATGATCTGGACCTCTCCTGGAGTAGTCTTGATAAATTAACCGAAACCGCCATCAATACTATCCAGAAGCAGATTGTTGAAAACAAGATTGATGTCATCACCCACTATCCGGCCGGACTACCTACACTGCAGGTCGACAAGACCAAACTACGTCGCGTACTAACCAATCTACTCAGCAATGCGATACATGCCATTACCGAGGCGGCTCCAGAGACACCAAAAATTGTTATCAATACACGTATGGATATTCACGATGGTGGGTCAATCGTTCAGATCGAGATTTGTGACAATGGCACAGGAATAGATGAATCTTACCGAGAGACCATATTTGAACCTTTTGTCACCACGAGAGCAAAGGGAACAGGGCTAGGTCTGGCAATCGTTAAACGAATTATTGAACAACACAATGGCACCATATCAATGGAGAGCAATAATGGAACTGGTACTTGTGTCGTTATAACACTTCCGGTTAACCACCATGACAAGAGTATCTCTGTAGCTGAAATTTCCGATACCCCAGATACATTTATTCAAACTGAAACAGAGGCACTTATTGATAAACCCAAGATCAAGTCATGATGACTAACTAGATGATCTTAAGAGTGAGTTGAATATGGCAAATATATTAATTGTTGATGATGATGATGCTAGCTGCAGAACCCTGAAGCTCCATTTTGGTGCCCAAGGACACACTGTTACAACCAGTCATAATGTTGATGATGGAATTGCATCAGGGACTGCTATGCCACTTCCTCCTGAGATCATCATTCTGGATATCCAGATGCCTGGTAAAACCGGACTCGAAGGGTTGCCGGATTTTGTTGCCACCTTCCCCAAGGCTCGCATAATCATGATTACTGCCTTTCATGATATGGAGAGCACTATTCAGGCTATGCAGAATGGGGCTGATGATTATATCCACAAACCAATCGATATTGATGAGATGGATCAATCCATATCCCGTCTACTCTCACAAGACAGTCATTCTGAACAGATGGTTGAGCCTGCCTCAACCTCAAACAGTCGTTCCACCATGGTTGGCCACAGTAGTGTTATGCGAGAGGTGTTCAAGACTATAGGTATGGTGGCACAGAGCCCTGCCACTGTTCTTATTACTGGTGAGAGTGGAACTGGAAAAGAGCTGGTAGCCAATGCCATTCATAACTCTGGCAAGCTGGCTGATGGCCCATTTGTTGCGGTCAACTGTGCAGCCGTTGTTGAGACCCTGCTGGAGTCTGATCTTTTCGGACATGAGAAGGGATCATTTACCGGTGCGACCTCAAAACAGCTGGGCAAGTTTGAACTCGCTGCAGGAGGGACCATATTCCTCGATGAGATCGGAGAGCTATCACCAAACATGCAGGCAAAACTGCTGCGCGTACTGCAGGAGAAAGAGTTTACCCCTGTTGGTGGCAAACATCCTGTAACCAATGATGCACGGATTATTGCTGCCACCAACATCAATTTTGAGGAGCGGGTAAAAAATGGTGAGTTCCGTGCTGACCTGTTTTATCGTCTGCAGGTAGTCACCATTCACCTTCCACCACTTCGTGAACGCAAAGATGATCTGCTTGATCTGGTACGTAGCCTGCTAGATCGCATCAACCATGAACTGGACAGGAATGTTAACCAGATAAGCATGGAGGTGATTAACTGTTTTCAACAATACAGCTGGCCTGGCAACATCCGTGAACTGGAAAACCTGTTGACCAAACTTGTTGCACTATCCCCGGGAGACTCCATAACCCCGGATCTTATTCCGGAAAACATCTGCGGCGAGAACGTCTCCAGCAATCTTCCTGCTGAAACCCTAAACTCAACTTTGCAACAGGCAGCAACAGTCAGTGATCAGATCAACCGATCTCTCCAGGAAGTTGAGCGTGAACATGTACTGCGCGTTTTGGATGCCACCGGCTGGCACAAGGGAAGAAGCTGTGAAATTCTCGGGGTATCTCGTCCTCGCCTGAGAAGATTGATTGGCCAATACAATATGGAGCCTTAAGTCTACTCCTTTACTGCTCTGGCTACAGTGTAAGCCTTGCCCTGTTTAAGTTTTTTATAGTTACCAAAAACCTCTCTGAAATTACGTTTGATAAAGTCACGTAATCCATTGATTGTAACCACAACAATCTCTCCTCCAGGATTCATCCTGGCTTTAGCATCACATAATAAAATTGTCAGCATCTCTCTGCCCACTTTTGCTGGTACATTGGAGACCACTGTATCAAAACGGATATCTTTAGGAACCTCGCTAAAACCGTTGGAGAGATATGCCCTGCAGTGATTCAGCTGGTTGGTTTTAGCATTTTTATTGGCATACTTCACTGCCACATAGTCTCTATCAACCATATGAACCTCACCCTTGTGAGCGTGCCCCCCAAGTGCCAGCCCCAATGGCCCATACCCACAGCCGATATCAATAATCGTCTCCTCTGCCCCAACCTCCAAATAGTTCAGTAACAGTCGTGTACCATCATCAACCCCCCTGGGGCTGAAAATCCCCCAGGTAGTATTGAATGTCAGTTGATTTCCCAAAAGATTCTCCTGAAAGACAAGATCCTGCTTGAGATCTTGCACCACCCCACACCCCTCTTTCTCTCTCTTTGTCTTCATCTCGTCATTTTCTCATCTTGTAACCCCCTCGTCTCACTTTTCTCTCTGCCCTTCACCTCCCTCTGTGGTTATAATTACAAATTGCAATCAATACAATATTTTCAAGGAACCTCATTTCATGGAACTTAGTTCTCTCACCGCCGTCTCTCCTGTAGATGGCCGTTATGGTCGCGCAACCAGTGACCTACGCATGATTTTCAGCGAGTTTGGATTGATTCGTCACCGTGTTCTGGTTGAGATCAAGTGGCTACAGATGCTGGCTGCAAACAGCGATATATCCGAGGTTCCTCCTTTTTCAGAGCATGCAAATAATCTTCTTAACCATATGGTTGATCACTTTTGCGAGGAGGATGCCCAGCGCATAAAGACCATCGAGAGTACAACCAACCATGATGTGAAGGCTGTTGAGTACTTTATAAAAGAGAAAATTGCCGGCAACAGTGAGCTGGAGGCGGTAAGTGAGTTTATCCATTTCGCCTGTACATCCGAGGATATCAACAACCTCTCCCACGCGCTTATGCTGAGAGAGTCGCGTACCCAATCCGTTCTGCCAAAGATGGATGAGATCATTGATGCACTATCAGCATTGGCACATCAGTTTGCAGATATCCCAATGCTCTGCCGTACACACGGACAGCCAGCAAGCCCATCAACCATGGGCAAGGAGATTGCCAATGTGGTCTATCGGCTGCGCAGACAGCGTGCACAGCTAAATCAGATTGAATTTTTAGGAAAAATAAATGGCGCTGTAGGCAACTACAATGCCCACATCTCTGCCTATCCAAATCTTGATTGGGAGCAGATCGCGCAGACCTTTATCGAGTCACTCGGCTTAAGCTGGAACTCATATACCATTCAGATTGAGCCACATGATTATATTGCAGAGTTCTTCCATGTAATCAGTCGCTTCAACTCCATTCTGCTCGATTACGACAGAGATGTTTGGTGGTATATATCGATGGGATACTTCAAGCAGAAGACAGTTGAGGGAGAGGTTGGATCATCAACTATGCCGCACAAGGTTAACCCAATCGACTTTGAAAACTCGGAGGGAAATCTTGGTATAGCTAATGCTCTTATGGGACACCTTGCCGAAAAGTTGGTGATCTCTCGTGGGCAACGCGATCTTACCGACTCTACGGTATTGAGAAATCTTGGTGTTGGTATAGCTCACAGCATGATTGCCTATAACTCTACCCTGCGTGGCATCAGCAAACTGGAGATTAATGAGGCACGGCTTGCCGAGGATCTTGATAATACCTGGGAGGTGCTAGCTGAACCAATTCAGACTGTGATGCGCAGATATGGGGTTGAGAACCCTTATGAAAAATTGAAGGCATTAACTCGTGGCCATGGAATTACCAAGGATGCTCTGCTCACATTTGTTGATGAGCTGGATATCCCCGACGAGGCCAAGGAGTCTCTGCGTCAGCTATCTCCTGCCAACTATATCGGTAATGCTGTAGAGCAGGCGAAGAAGATATAGTCTATGGCGAATAAATCAAAAATTGTTGTTGCCCTGGACTTTCCTGATGCAGCGCAAGCTCTGGCTCTGGCAGAACAGCTGGATCCTGCTGGTTGCAGGGTAAAAGTTGGCAAGGAGATCTTTACCAGATCAGGTCCGGATATAGTTAAACAGCTTGTCTCAATGGGGTTTGATGTTTTTCTTGATCTGAAATATCACGATATTCCCAATACCGTAGCAAACGCATGCAGGGCAGCAGCGGATCTTGGGGTATGGATGGTAAATGTCCACGCCTCCGGCGGGCGCAAGATGATGGAGGCTGCACGTGAGGCACTTACTGATCACGATGATGCACCACTACTGATTGCGGTAACTGTTCTGACCAGTATGGACCGTAATGATCTATCAGAGATTGGTCTGGATATTGACCCTGCTGATCAGGTGCTCCGCCTTGCAAATTTGGCGAAGCTCTCGGGTATGGATGGTGTAGTCTGTTCACCAAGAGAGATCTCCTCACTTAGAGTTGATCTGGGAGATGAGTTCCGCCTTGTTACCCCGGGAATTCGCCCTGCCGGAAGTGCAACCGGCGACCAAAAGAGGGTCATGACTCCAGCAGAGGCTGTTGCTCTGGGTAGCGACTGGCTGGTTATTGGGCGCCCAATTACAGGAGCGGACAATCCTCTGAATGCATTGAATTCAATCAATGCTGAACTGTCAGCATAGCTCCTGACTACTCTCCAGAGACACCCACAATTGGTTTAATGGTATTCCAGTTGTTGCACCCTGGACACTGCCAGTGCAGGTGGTGAGCCTGGAATCCACAGTGGCTACACTGATACTCTGGCTTCTCTTCCTGTAGCTGTCTGGTCAATATCTGCAGCCCATAGAGCCCCTCTCTCGCCCTGTCATCTTCTGCATGTCTCAGGTTTAGTTCAATCAGACGTTCAAGACCACGAACTGACGGCCGACTCTTTAGTTGATCCACCAGAAACAGTTCTGCCTTTCTATCTCCGCTCATTAACTGAACCTGCTCAACAGCCGCCAATAGCACCGTGGTACTGGGATGTTGCATTAACAGGTTGGTCAGATAGTGCAGAATATCCTCGGGGTTTCCATTTTTGCGATAAATCTCCAGAAGGGGATCGATAATGTTTGGGATATAGCTGGCATTCTGCTGCTCTATTCTCTTGTACTCGCCTATAGCAGCCTCATCCTCTCCCCTGGTTGCGAGAATCTCTGCTCTTATCATGGTCGCACGAACAGCTACCGGATCCTCTTTTAGGGCCTGCTCCACTAGATGAAGAGCCTCATTAAGATCCCCTCCAGTACGGGCTATCTCCGCTTTTTCACAGAGAAACTGGGCGATTGTTGCAGCATTGTTAGACCCTTTCTTGTGTTGATTTCTCAACATTTTGATTGCACGATCCCACTCTTTCTCCTGCTGATATATAGTCACCAGCCACTCATAAGCATCATCCTTGTAAGATCCCAGCTCAATCAGGTCAATAAATGGTTGTTCCGCACGATCAAGAAGACCTGCCTTCATATAGTCCCGCCCCAGCTCCAGCAGAGCCAGACTACGCTGTTCATCACTCAGAGTGTCACTTTTGATCAAGTTGCTATGTAGATGGATTGCCTGAGAGGTATCACCCTGCCTGCGAAACAGTGTTCCTAGAGCCAGATGTGTCTCTACCATACTTGGATCCTCATCCAGTAATTTGGAGAAGAGGTCAATAGCCAGATCCTGCTCCTCATTAATCAGGTAATTAAGACCGCGAAAATAGTCAGTAGAGAGGGTTGAGCAGCGCTGGTCTGTAACCCGTGTCCCACCTTTTCTGGATAACCACCAACCAGAAGCGGCCGCAACTGGCAACAGAGCAAACCCAATATACGGGAAGAGTTCATTCATTCTGTTGATTTACCCGCCTTGCGGAGGCGCAGTCGTAAAGAGAGAATAAGCGGCAATGCAGAGAGGACCCCTATCAGTACCCCAGCCGCCAGAACAATAACAAGCAACAGTGACAGTGGAATCTCACCCTGACCAAGATAGTAATCAAATGATACTGGTGCCGCATTTAGAACAGCAAACAGAGTGCCGAAACCGGCAACCAGCAAGAAAAGAATTAGAGTAAGAAAACGCATACAGCCCTTGCTATAGGTGGACTGTTACTGCTGTTTGAGCCAGGCCTCGTTGACCCGCTCACGCAGATCTTTTCCGGGTTTGAAATGAGGAACAAACTTCTCCTGCAACTCCACAGGTGCTCCAGTCTTGGGGTTTCTGCCCATTCTGGCCGGACGGTGGTGAAGAGAAAAACTCCCAAAGCCACGAATCTCGATTCTCTCACCAGACCCCAACGCATCGGTCATTGATTCGATAATTGTTTTTACCGCCATCTCAACATCGGTATATGCCAGATGTGGAAGTTTTTTGTACAATGATTTAATCAGTTCTGATTTTGTCATATATTCTCCCCGTACCTTATCTGGTCTCGTAACTTGTTAATTATAGTTATGTTATGTGACTCCAGTGTACCCTTTTCTGTCACTGGAGTCACACAAAAACCGTCTGCTTACGAGTCCATCTGCTCTTTAATGAGATCACCAATTGTGGTTGATCCCGACTCCTCTACAGCATTGGCATCATTGTAATCCTTGACCGCCTTCTCCTCATCCAGAGAATCCTTCTGCTTGATGGAGAGATTCAAGGTGTTGGACTTGCGATCAACACCTAGAATTGCGACCTCAACCTCATCACCCTCATTCAGCTGAGTTCGTGCATCCTCAACACGCTCCTTTGAGATCTCTGATACACGTAGATATCCAGTCACATCCTCACTCAACACAATTACTGCACCACGGGCATCAACCTCACCAATTGTACCGGCAACAACAGTACCTCTAGGATTCTCTGCAACGTAGGTTGAGAAAGGATTTTGCTCCAGCTGCTTGATACCAAGCGAGATGCGCTCACGCTCAGCATCAATGGCCAGTACTACTGTCTCGACCTCATCGCCCTTGGAGAAGTTGCGGATCACATCCTCACCACTCTCATTCCATGAGATATCAGAGAGATGTACCAGACCATCGATATCACCCTCAAGACCAATAAATATTCCAAACTCGGTGATTGACTTGATGTTCCCAACAATACGATCACCCTTCTTGTGAGTAAGAGTGAACAGCTCCCATGGATTAGCCTTGCACTGCTTCATACCGAGAGAGATGCGACGACGCTCCTCATCGATATCCAGCACCATGACCTCAACCTCTTCACCCATGGCGATAACCTTGGATGGGTGGATATTCTTGTTGGTCCAATCCATCTCAGAGGTGTGAACCAGACCTTCAACGCCATCCTCGATCTCAACAAATGAACCGTAATCGGCGATATTGGTGATCTTGCCAAATACACGAGTACCGGCAGGATAGCGACGAGCAATATTCATCCATGGATCTTCACCCATCTGCTTGAGACCCAGTGAAACGCGACTACGTTCACGATCATAACGGAGAACCTGCACCTCGACCTCTTCACCCACATTAACAACCTCTGAAGGGTGACGAACACGCTTCCACGCCATATCAGTAATATGGAGCAGGCCATCAATACCACCAAGATCGATAAAGGCACCGTAATCAGTAAGGTTCTTGACGATACCAGAGATCTTGACACCCTCTTCCAGAGTCTTGAGAAGCTCCTCACGCTCTGCGCTGTATTCAGCCTCAACCACTGCGCGGCGGGAGACCACAACATTATTGCGCTTCTGATCCAGTTTAATGACCTTAAACTCTAGATCCTTGCCTTCAAGATAGGCAGTGTCACGAACAGGGCGCACATCAACCAGAGAGCCTGGGAGGAATGCACGAATATCATCCAGATCAACAGTAAAGCCACCACGTACCTTGCCACTGATTACACCAATAACAGTCTCATTGGCATCCAGTGCAGCCTGCAGACGATTCCACGCCTCCTGACGTTTTGCTTTTTCACGAGAGAGAATTGTCTCACCATATCCGTCTGCAACAGACTCAAGAGCAACCTCAACGATGTCGCCAATGGCAACTTCCAGATCACCATTACGGCTACGGAACTGTTCAGCAGGGATTGCTGCTTCGGTCTTCAGGCCAGCATTGACCAGAACAACCTCATTACTGACATCAATAACAGTACCACTAACCAACTCACCATTTTCCATGACGGTTGAACGAAAGCTCTCTTCTAGAAGCTCGGCAAAATTCTCACTCATAATAATTCTTTCCTAAAATATCTACTCACGAAGATGATTTATCTGATTCCATTCAGCATCATCGACAGAGCGGTTGGGGTTCAGCCGTCCAGATTCGGAGCTATTTTGAACCCATTAATAAAACAGAAAACATCCGCTTTGATTGATGTTTTCCACCGTTACAACACAACTACAACATAGAGGATTTACGCAGCAACCAAGCCTTGCTCTGCAGCCAGTCCCATCACTGTAGCAACCACCGACTCTATATCCATCTCTGTTGTATCCAGTACCACTGCATCTTCTGCAGGACGTAAAGGAGAGGTGGACCGTTCTGAATCTCTGCGGTCACGTGCTTCAATCTCACTTTGAAGGGCGCGAATATTAGCATCATCACCCTTCTCGATCAACTGCTTATACCGTCGTTTGGCACGTTCTTCGGCACTTGCGGTCAGAAAAATTTTTAATGGTGCATCGGGAAAAACGGTGGTGCCCATATCACGCCCGTCAGCGACCACTCCTGGTGGCTGCTTGAAGTCACGCTGACGCTGTAGCAAGGCCTCACGCACTGCCGGCAGTGCCGCCACTTTGGATGCTCTATCTCCTGCAGATTCAGTTCTGATATCAGATGTAACCTCGCCCCCATCAAGCAAAACCTCTACCCCAAGACCAGAGTTTCCAGTACCAAATGAGACCCCAAGAGTTGCCGCCTCCGCAGCCAGTGCCGACTCATCATCAAATGCAATATGTTTACGTGATGCAGCAAGACCCAGCACACGATAAAGGGCACCACTATCGAGGTAATCCCACCCCAACCTGCTAGCTACAGCCAGCGAAATGGTTCCTTTTCCAGCCCCTCCCGGGCCATCTATGGTAATCACAGACCCACTGATATTCCGGTTCATGACTCCTCCTCAATATTTAAACCTGCTCCAGCTGCCAGCGATGCAAACCCCGGGAATGATGTGTTTACATTGTCACATCCATCAATCTCAATTGGTGCTGTAGCTCGCAGTCCAGCCATTGCAAATGACATCGAAATACGATGGTCATGGTGTGAGTAGACTGCCCCCCCACCAATACTTCCACCCTGAATCACAATTCCATCAGGAGTTGGTTTGGCATCTACTCCAAGAGTAGTTAGTCCATCTGCCATCACCTGTATACGGTCACTCTCCTTGACCCGCAGCTCCTCTGCCCCGGTAAGAGTTGTCGTTCCATCTGCACAGGCAGCAGCCACAAACAACACTGGAAACTCATCAATTGCCAGAGGAACCTGATCCACAGGGATCTCTATTCCATGAAGTAATGCAGATTGGACCCGAAGATCTGCCACTGGCTCACCACCGGAAACCCTCTCATTTAATATCTCAATATCTGCCCCCATCTCTCTCAGAATATTTATCACCCCAATCCTGGTTGGATTCATTCCAACGTGCTGCAGAGTGAGGTCTGACCCCTCTGCAATCGATGCCCCAACCAAGAAAAATGCTGCGGAGGAGATATCCGCTGGCACATCCACTCTGGTCGCCTTGAGTGATCCACCACCACTCAGGCAGATTTTATTGCCATCTTGTCTTACCTCAACCCCAAAACCATTTAGCATCCTCTCGGTATGGTCACGTGTGGGTGCAGGCTCGGTAACACAGGTGTCACCATTAGCGTATAGGCCAGCCAGCAGCACTGATGACTTCACCTGTGCACTGGCCATCGGCATCTCGTAATCAATCCCCTGCAGATCTCTGCCACCAGATATCTCAAGAGGTGCAGTACCATCAGAGTCACTCCTGATCTCTGCTCCCATATCACCGAGTGGATCTGTTACTCGTCCCATCGGGCGGCCAGATAGAGATTCATCTCCAGTGAGGGTTACATTAAATTTTTGTCCCGCAAGAAGCCCTGAGAGCAGACGCATTGAGGTACCAGAGTTCCCAAGATCAAGCGGGGCATCAGGCTCAATAAGCCCATCCATCCCAACCCCGTGGATCGTCACCTCTCCCCCATTTTCTCCACTCTTCGGCCCCTCAATCTCCACCCCCATCTGGCGGAAAGCATTGAGAGTTGCCAGACTGTCTTCACCCAGCAGAAATCCGCTAACCTCTGTCACCCCCTCCGCCAGAGAGCCCAGCATAATGGAGCGGTGAGAGATTGACTTATCACCAGGAACACGGATGGTCCCCTGTAATTTGCCACCTGGCTGCACCTTGAATTTTAAACCTGACATCTTATTCATTACCCTGCTATTAATTTGCGCGGATTATACCCACTACTATCCATGATGTGTCAGAGCGCCCTATAGAGGAGCACCATACAGATCAGCCTGAAAACTGACAAACATATCTCTTATATCACCAACACGACCGAGCTCACTCACCGCATCTCTCATGGAGTGATATCTCAATTCGAGCAGATCAGGCAACTTGCCACTATCAAGCTCACCCACCCCTTGAGAAATATAGTGATCCAACACAAAAGAGAGGAACTGCTGCTGTTTATCTCCATACGGCTCAAAAATGGTCTGCTTATGGTTATTGACCCGCTCCTCTCTGGTGATCGTTGGTAATGCATAAGCGACATAACCCAACACATCAAACAAATCGCTCTGCTCTGCACCAATCAGCCGCTTGATCTCTGCCAACTGCTCTCTACCATAACCGCGCTCTTCCAGCCCAGCCAGCAGTTTGCTACGGGTATCTGGGTTGCTCCAAAGCCTGCGTAACTCCTCCTCATCCCTGAATAACCCCGGGATCTCACCAAACAGTCGCTCAATAAACTGGGTTGCAGAGATCGGCTTTCCATCCGGGCTCCAGAAGGTGGTCGCACTCATCGACTGGATCGTGCGCTCCTTGCCATCGGCCAGCTTGATCACAATTTTTTCTTGTCGGTTGCAGATACATGGGGTCTGACCACATATCGGACAGAGTGCCGTGTTACATATACAGGGGGAGTGGTCACAAACTGGGCAAGGTTCTGGCTCACATTCACAGAGGGTCTTCCCGCACACATCGCAGGGCTTTGGTTCACCAACCTTGCCACCTTCTGGCTCCGGATCCCCATCCCACTCTGGATCACTGAAATGCTCATACGCCTTCACAAAGTCGTAGATAGTAAAATACTCTTTCTCATCAAACAGACGGGTTCCACGACCAATAATCTGCTTGAACTCAATCATCGAATTGATCGGGCGCATCAACACAATATTGCGGATATTTCGTGCATCCACACCAGTAGAGAGCTTCTGTGAGGTGGTCAGAATCGTGGGGATGGACTTCTCATTGTCCTGAAAAAACCGTAGCCATCGCTCCCCCTCCGCCCCATCATTGGCAGTCACTCGCACGCAGTAGTTGGGGTCACTGCTCCGCTTAATCTGGTTAATCAGATCCCGCACAGCCAATGCGTGTTCCTGAGTGGCGCAGAAGACCAGCGTCTTCTGACCCTGATCGATCTGCCCCATAAAGAGCTTGACCCGATAGAACTCCCGCTCCTTGATCTCGATAATCCGATTAAAATCATCCTCACTGTAGCGCCTGCCTGTCTCAACCTCCCCCTCCACCACATCATCATCAGAGGTGTAGAGATAATCATCCAGCGTAGTTGCAATCTGCTGCACCCGAAAGGGGGTGAGAAAACCGTCGTTGATCCCCTCCTTGAGCGAATAGAGATAGACTGGCTCCCCAAAGTAGGCGTAGGTATCCACATTGCCCTTGCGTTTCGGGGTGGCGGTCAGCCCCAGCTGCACCGCACTGGAGAAATACTCCAGAATCCCGCGCCAGTTACTCTCATCATTGGCGCCACCACGATGACACTCATCAATCACAATAAAGTCGAAGAAGTCGGGCGGATAGTCGCCAAAATTGGGGGCGGGATTGCCCGCTGCATCACTGCCGGACATAAAGGTCTGGAAGATGGTAAAGAAGATGCTGCCATTCTTCGGCACCTGCCCCTTTTTGCGAATCTCATCTGGTGAGATCCGCACCAATGCATCCTCGGCAAAGGCCCCAAAAGCGTTATAGGCCTGATCAGCCAGAATATTGCGATCAGCCAGAAAGAGGATGCGCGGTCTGCGGTTGCTGGCTATCTTATTCCAGCGACTCTGGAACAGCACCCACGCCAACTGAAAAGCGATAAAGGTTTTTCCCGTTCCAGTCGCCAGGGTCAATAGAATCCGATCTTTTCCTGCGGCAATCGCCTCCAGTGCATTGGTGATCGCGTTGTGCTGATAGTAACGAGCCTCCCAGCTCCCCCCCTTGTCCTCAAATGGAACCTCGGCAAAACGGTCCCGCCAACCACTGCGCTCCACAAAGGTCTCATCCCACAGCTCATCCGGTGTAGGGTAACGCTCAACCAGCCCCTCCTCCCCCGTTTTCATATTGACCCGATAGATCTTTCTGCCATTGGTAGAGTAGGCAAATCGGCTCTGCAATTTTTCCGCGTAGCGCTTGGCCTGCGCCAACCCCTCCGTCTCGGAGAGCCCCACCCGCTTTGCCTCAATCACCGCAAGCTTCTGCCCCCGATAGAGCAACACATAATCGGCAATATCCTGTCTGGCCCTACGGCCACCGCCCAAAATTCTGCCAGGTGCAATCACCTCACGCCGCACCCGACTGCCATCCACCCTGCCCCAACCCGCCTCCGCCAAGGCTGGATCAATCAGCTCGGCACGGGTCTCGGCTTCGTTGAGATCATTCATGTCGACAACAACCCAAACAGCTCTTGTGGCGTATAGATTGGAAGATCTCCACCTTTGAAATCCCGTCCATTACGGGTTACAACACCCTCAACCCCCACATTGAAACCGGCCTGATAGAGCACTGCATCCTCATAATCCGAGAAGGGTAGCGTTAGGGCCATCTGCAAAACATCCCTATTCACCTCAGCCACCTGAAACAGGGAGAGCAGATGTTGAATTGCATTTTTTGCCGTATCACGGTCATAGTGCTTTGCAGTCAGGTAATCAATTGTTGTTACTGTATGTGCACTGACCACCCCTTTCAGATTGCCCAACTCAACCTCTTTCACCAGTTGAACCGCCACCTCTCTAAAAGGTTCTCGGCTCAGCAACAGATCCAGAATCACATTGGTATCAAAGAGAATTTTCAACGGTGCTTCTCTTCCAGATAGGCGCGATAATCCTGCTCATCCAGATTGCTATCTCTTAGCAACCCAGAGAGAGAGCGAGTATGTGGTGGCAGTGCCTCCTCTCTATCTGAGCCACTCTCCTGCTGGGCAGAGAGCAGACGGAAATAGTCCGCAACAATTTTTGACAGAGATTTTTCATGATCTTTGGAAAATTTCTTGGCCGCCTCAATAAGGTGCTGATCCATCCTAAGTGTGAGTTTTGTCTGCATAAGAACCCCTTTTATCCATTCATTTCATACGTGGCGTATGCTTTTATTATTTTATACGTCACCCGCTCTGTAATTGCAAGAAATCATGCTCTTTTTGAGCTGTTTCTGCAGATCACTGCGCCACGACTCTGCCTCCGCCTCAACCTCTTCTGCGGATACCGTGTATCCTGCATTGGCCTCCTGAACCCCTGTTTCCACCTGATGGCGGAACCACTGATTCCGACTCTTTTCCTCATCCTGCGAGATAAAGTCACACATAAAACCAATCCATCAGCTCGGCACGAGTCTCGGCTTCGTTGAGATCTCTATGCACTAAATCTGTTCCAGACACAATAATCAAAACCCAATTAAGAAATAAAAAACAGATAACCTACTGTTTTAAATAACATAAAACATCACGACCTCTAGAAATACACCTCAAAATCAAAACCCGATCAAGAAATACTAATCCCAATTCGGGATATATCCCGCCCTTGGATGCTCAGGATCAGCCACCTTAATATGACCTCCTTCCTGTGCCCTCTTAATAACCCCTGATGTTTGTGAGGCATTCCTGGAGTCAATCCCAAAACGCTCAGACAAACTGGCATTTTTCATACGCTCTCCACTTAAGAACTTCAGCACCGCATGTTGATAGCAGGCTCGAACACGCTCATCCGGGGTCATTTTGGCAAACGAACGTGGGCCATAAAGCACTACCTGCATTGATACCTCATTCTCAAGAAACAGCGGCGGTGGCAACTGGAATAACTCCACCTGAGCAATCACCTTATCCAAGCCGCTCCCCTGCTCTTCACACATCTTCATCCTTCGCATCAATGTAGCCAGTGCCTCATTTCTTGATCTAGGCGGCAGATCAATCATACGATCTACCTCAACCAGCGGATGCCCCGGGTTGGTAATCTCTATCCGATCTGTAAAGAGTTCAATTTGTGGGCCTGCACCTGTAATCGTCATATCTTGATGAATCAGCGCATTGGCCACCAGCTCACGAATTGCCAACTCAGGAAAAAGGGGTTGATCTACGCGAAGTGCTGAACCAATATGCTCATTTCTTGGTAAAATATCATTGATAAACCTCACTAACCCCTCAAAGCCAACGGCATACCCTTTTTTGCCATCCAATCGGTGTATCACCATAGCCGCCCGGTTGGTACCATCATAAGCAATCAACCTTACCGATTTTCTGGCCAATACGGAGTTGAAGCACTGTAGATCTGTAGCAAAGAGCATTGCACCAAGATGGGTAATACTCCACTTGTCCCCCACATCAGGCTGGATCAACTGGTCAGCTTCCAGATGTTCAAAAATACCTTTTCGGTTATCGGGCAGCGGCTGCTGAGTCAATCGGAAGTAACTTGCGTAATCGAGCAACTCCAACACCTCATCACCCGTGACGTACTGCTTTGCAATCCCCTGCTCCCATACGTAGGGTCGGAGACAATCAATCAACCGCTGGTGTCGCTCCGGGTAATCCGTTAATTTTGGTGTAGCACTGCCGATACGAATATAGGGGATATTACCGAAAGAGACCGGCACAGATGGGGCCGCAGGAATTTCCAGCACGACCACCCGTCCATCTGGGTGATCAATCCTTCTAAAACTAAAGGCGATGCTGGGCTGAAGCTGCTTCGCCAGCCATAACTGAAACTCCTCATTGCCCACCTTCTCCACATCAGGGTTTACAGTAGTCCCAACCACACGATGAGAACGGTCATCGACCCCCCAAACCATATAGGCACAATCTCTACCCTCTATACGTGCAGCATTGGAGAGTGCAGAACATCGCACCCCAACCTCCTTGGGACTGAAGTTGTTGACCTTGAACTCCAACCAAGCCGTCTCTGCTGGCTCGGCACAGAAATCCTCAATCAGTTCGATATCACGTTCCAAGCTCATTACAACCTCCCAAGAGAAAACCCTCCGGTCTACCGAAATGAGCAATTTGCATTTTTTGCAAATTGCTTTTTTCACTGACCTCCCCTTCATCCATTGCATTACGGATATGCCGAGATATAACAGAGACATCACGCCCAAAAAGCTCTGCCATTTGCGCCTGAGCAAGCCAAACCGTCTCCCTCTCAAACTGCACATCAACCCGTATATCACCGCTCTCTGTCTGATAGATTTCGATCTGTTTACCATTGTCCATAACTGTCTCCTGCCGTGAGCTCACCACGGAATGCCTTTTGGAGGATGGACTGTTTGAGTTCGGTGAGGGCTGTGAGCTTTTGTTGGTAAATGGTTTCAAGCTCACCGATTTTATCGGTCATTAGCCCAACCCTATCAACAATCTCTTGCTGTTCAATGAGTGGCGCTATTGGCACTAATAATTTTCTCAGATCTCTTATGGAAAGATTGGGCTGCATCAAAGTATTAGCCTGTTTCTTCACATAGTCTGAAACTTGATTTGTGCATAGATAAGCATACAAATAATTTTGAATCACTTTCGTTTCATCTGCCAACAAAGCAGCTACCCGTTGGTTCAGTAATGCTCCGTCAAACTCTTTTGGAACCACAGCAACTTTGAGCCCCGTCGATATTATAGAGCGAGTTAAAGCTATAACGAGACTACCCTCAGGAACTCTTACGGCAGAATACTCGACATCAAACCCTTCAGGAAGAAGGCTACTATCATCATAGACAAACTCTTTAACACCAACATTTGTGATTTTGATAGACTTAACCACATTTGTTGAGGAAAACTGACCACTTTTAAATGCAAAGCCATTAATAACATCTGAAATGCTTGCAACAGGCATATCAGACCAACCCTCACCCCGCTCGGTGAAGACCTTATTGAGGTAGCTCTCAAACAGCTCACGGGCATTGGTGAGGTTTCGCTCGGCATT
>CAYQBY010000014.1:0-37622 GCA_964415865.1 uncultured Piscirickettsiaceae bacterium
AAAAGTTTAGTGGTAAAGATTTTTCAATTGCTGCTTGTATAAGGCGATGTATTTGCATAAAATTCGTCGCAATTCACGGGTAAAGATTGTGATGTTGGATTTCAACCCTTTGGTTACATGACGTACAGTGAGTTTTTTGGTTCACCTTCAATTTGAATATTAGGGGTGAAATACGTTTTGTAATTTTTTAAGGTAATTTTTGATATGGCAACAGGTACAGTAAAGTTCTTCAACGACTCTAAGGGTTTTGGTTTTATCGTTCAGGATGACGGTGGTGATGATGTATTCGTACACTTCCGTGCAATTCAGGGGGATGGCTTCAAGACTTTGGCTGAGAATGACAAGGTAAGCTATGACGTTGAGCAGGGCGAGAAAGGACTGTCAGCAGCAAATGTTGTAAAGCTGTAGTTTAACTTTCTAGTTTGTCAGAAAAGCCCGCATTTGCGGGCTTTTTTGTTTTGGATAGCAAGATGAAAAACATAATTAAGATCTATGTTGAGTTTGACTTTAAGGGCAGGTCATTCCGTCCCACAGCAACCATTGATCTGGATATGCAGATGGAGAGGCACGGAGAAATTCCAGCCTTTCACTCCCTGTTGGCGCGGGAGAATGGGATTGATCTCTACAGCTATGAATTGGAGGTGATGGAGACAGCGCCGGTCATGGTTAGCCATGCGGAGGGCATGGCAGAAAAATTCGTACAGCAGAATAAACAGTTTGACCTGAATGGATTCAAGGAGGAGTGGCAGAACTGTAAGGTGCATCAGAGGATTGAGGCTATAACCCAACAGCACAGTTCTGTTGAAGAGACACTATTTGCCGTCTATCAACTGGGTAGAGAGGATGGTAGACAGGAGATGGAACATACGCAAGGCAATGACATTTAACATCAGGAGGTAATAAATACCCCAACCTGAATGGTTGGGGTTATTGTTGGTGGAGATGGCGGGAGTCGAACCCGCGTCCGCGAATCCTCCGCCTTCGGCTCTACATGCTTATCCCAGTCTATTAGTTTAGTTGTCTGCTACCCGACGGGCAGGGAGAACAGGCAACGAGCTCAGATAAGTGTTTAACAAATCCACACTGAACATGCTTCATTGCGATCTTATGAGAGTCGACGCCTGGAATCTGAACGCATAAGCACGGCTTCAGTCAGACGGCATTCTACTGGTTATTAAGCAGCGAGTGCGTAGTTGTCGTCGTTGGCAACTATAAAAGTGCAGAATGATTTACGAGGTGTCTACATCCTCGGCATGCACCTCAGGTTTTGTAACCCACGTCGAAGCCAGGTCATCCCCTAAAGTTATACATCTATGACCAGTATAACGTGGAATAGTTTCTTGATGAATCTCTTTTTCTACGAGTGTTTGAGAATGCGGTTCTGCTCACGTTTCCAGTCTCGTTCCTTGAGAGTGGCCCGTTTATCATGATCCTGTTTGCCCTTGGCAAGACCAACCTCAAGCTTGGCTCGTCCATGTTTCCAGTAGATGGCAAGGGGCACCAGGGTGTAGCCTTTACGATCAACCAAACCAATCAGGCGATCCAGTTCTTTGCGATGCATTAACAGTTTTCTGCTGCGTAGTGGGTCGGGGTGGATGTGGGTTGATGCAGTTGGTAAGGGAGATATGTGGGCACCGAAGAGGTATGACTCTCCATCACGCACCAGGACATAGCTCTCTTTTATCTGGATACGTCCATCTCTCAGGCTTTTTACCTCCCATCCTTCAAGAGCAATACCTGCCTCATAGGTATCCTCAATAAAAAAGTCATGGCGTGCCTTCTTGTTAAGGGCGATGGTTTTTCCGCCGTGATGTTTCTTCTTTTTTGACTTTGCCATGACGGATTATTATACCTGTGATGATTTGAGAATCAGTGATTAATCAGTCACAATTCAGCAGAACTAAATGTATATCGTTTCAAATAGTTAAAGAGAATATTTGAGATGGTTAAATTATGTGAGAGAAGAGGGGTACTTTTATGGCTGAGGCACGAAACTCAATTCATGGTCAATGGTCTTCCCGTTGGGCCTTTGTCCTTGCAGCAACCGGCTCTGCAGTGGGTCTGGGTAATATCTGGAAGTTTCCATATATTACAGGTGAGAATGGTGGCGGGGCATTTGTCCTGGTCTATCTTCTCTGTATCGCGGTAGTTGGAATCCCTGTGATGATGTCAGAGATTATGCTGGGTCGCCGTGGTCGGCAGAGCCCAATCAATACCATGCGTACCCTTGCACGTGAGGAGGGTAAAAGTGGTGGCTGGCAGCTATTGGGATTTTCCGGGGTGCTGGCTGGATTTCTTATTCTATCGTTTTACAGTGTAATTGCTGGCTGGGCTCTCTCCTATGTGGTGAGTGCTGTGGGCGGTACATTTACTGCAATTACCGCAGAGCGCTCAGGAGAGATTTTTGGCGAGCTGGTCTCAAATCCTGGTGTCCAGCTATTTTGGCATACCCTGTTTATGGGGATAACCATGTTTGTGGTTGCGCGTGGAGTGCGGGAGGGGTTGGAAAAGGCTGTACGCATGTTGATGCCCGCACTGTTTGTCCTGCTGTTGATTCTTGTGGGATATGCCATGAATTCTGGTGGTTTTATACAGGGGCTGCATTTTCTGTTTGATGCCGATTTCAGCAAAATTACAACTGATGGGGTGTTGATAGCACTGGGGCATGCATTTTTTACCCTGAGTCTGGGTATGGGAGCAATTATGGTCTATGGCTCGTATCTTCCTGAGAATGTCTCAATTACCCAGGCAACATTTACAGTTGCCATTGCAGATACGGTGGTTGCACTGCTTGCAGGAATGGCGATTTTTCCTATTGTGTTTGCTAATTCACTAGAGCCAGGGGCTGGGCCAGGTTTGATTTTTCAGACTTTACCAGTAGCATTTGGGGCAATGCCTGGGGGGCTCTTCTTCGGCACTCTTTTCTTTATTCTTTTGGTCTTTGCCGCCTGGAGTTCAGCAATATCAATTATTGAGCCGGTAGTATCGTGGTTGGTGGAGAGTCGAAATATGAGTCGAAAGAGGGCATCTATTATCTCTGGCCTGGTGACCTGGGTTCTGGGGATAGCTACTGTTCTCTCATTCAACCTCTGGTCTGAGGTCAAGCTATTTGATAAAACAATCTTTGACCTGTTGGATTACCTGACCACTAATATCATGCTACCTCTTGGGGGGTTACTGATTGCACTGTTTGCTGGATGGGCGATGAAGCAAAATCACTCCAGAGGAGAGTTGGGGCTGAGACAAACTGGCTACACAATATGGCAGATATTGATTCGCTACGTGACTCCCATTGCCATTATTGTTGTATTTCTTAACAAGATCGAACTAATCTAGTGACGACTGTCAATAGAAGTGCATTGGTGCCGCACTCCAGTCTGGAGATGTTTGCATTGGTGGACGACGTCTCATCCTATGGAGATTTCCTCCCCTGGTGTGGAGGTAGTCGTGTGCTGGAAGAGGATGAGAATGAGAAGATTGCAGAGGTTGATATAGCCTTTAAGGGGGTCAGCCAGTCATTTTCAACCAGAAACCGATTGGAGGTTGGCAAGTCGATTGATATGGTGTTAGTTGATGGTCCATTCAAACAGCTGTATGGGAGATGGGAGTTTGCCCCCCTAAGTGAGAGTGCATGCAAGATCTCCCTCTCAGTGGAGTTTAAATTCTCAAGCCGTGTGGCTGAGGTGGCAATTGGCCCACTATTTAGTCAAATTACAGGTTCCATGGTGGATGCCTTTGTGCAACGAGCAAAAGAGGTTTACGGTGATGGATGAGAAGATGATGGTTGAGGTTGCCTACGCGCAGCCTGACGAGCAGCTAATATTGAATGTTATGGTGGCCCCGGAGACAACTGTTGAACAAGCGGTAGAGGCTTCCGGAATTCTAGAGCGTTTTCCGGAGATCGAGATTAATAGTGTAAAGATGGGGGTATTTGGTAAGAGTGTACGCAGGGACAGGGTGTTGCGGGAGAAGGATCGAGTTGAGATTTATCGCCCCTTGATTGCCGACCCCAAGGAGGTGCGTCGCCAGCGTGCTGCTGCTGGGAAGAAGATGAAGAAAGGGGGAAGGTAGTTCGTTACGGTAGTTCGTTACCTATTGGGTTACCTCAAGATCCCCAATCTCGACACTCGCTGATGGACTCTCTTGTGGTTTTATGGCTACTGTCGGCATAAGGTCACCCTCTATACGCACAAGCTTGTTCTGACCGAAGAATAGAGTAATTCGTTGTTGCTGCTCTAGTTTGCCATCACTCTTTTTGCTGTAGAAGTAATCCCAGCGCTCCTGATGAAATGGGTCGATGATGAGCGGGGAGCCCATCACATATCGTACCTGGCGTTTATTCATGCCCGGTTTCAGTTGATCTACCATATCCTGTTTAACAATATTTCCCTGGTAGATATCAGCTCGGTATATGCTAACTCCCGGGATCTCAGGTATGGAAAATTCCGGAACAGAAAAGTTTAGCAGCTCGATTTCGCCCATGGTTTTACCAAGGAGGTTGTCAGCAGTAGTATCTTTTGTTGTGGAGCACCCTGAGGTTGTTAGTGCAAGAAGCAGAGCAGGGATGAGATTACTTTTCATTTAGTTTATTATCTTCAAATAATTGTGGGCAATTAATGCTGTAGCGGATAATCATACTGTATTTATAAAACTGAGGGGAAGTATAAACAATGTCAGACCTGAGATCAGAAGAGCAATTATCAAGAAGGGATGAGCTTAAAGGTGCTGGACTCAAGGTGACCCTGCCCCGGATGAAGATTCTGGATCTGTTGGAGACCAGTGACCGTATCCATGTGAGCGCAGAGGATGTATACCGTCAGCTTCTGGCTATGGGAGAGGATATTGGGTTGGCGACGGTCTATCGTGTCTTGACTCAATTTGAGGGTGCTGGTCTGGTCAAGCGCCACCATTTCGATACTGGACACTCTGTGTTTGAGCTGGAGCGCGGTGACCATCATGACCATCTGCTCTGTATCAAATGTGGTCAGGTTGAGGAGTTTGTGGATGAGATGATTGAGAAACACCAGAAGTCTATTGCAAAGCAGCGTGGATTTGCCATCACAGACCACTCACTGGTTATCTATGGGCTCTGCAAAAAGTGTCAGTGAGTCAGCATCTCCTCTGCATGGGCACGACTCTGTGAGGTAATCTCAACTCCACCCAGCATCCGGGCAATCTCCTCGGTTCGCTCCTGATCATTAAGCCGTATGATCCTGCTGGTGGTTAGATTCTGTTCATCAGCCTGTTTTTCAATCTTCAAATGGTTATGTCCCTGTGCTGCAACCTGCGGGAGATGGGTTACACAGAGTATCTGGGTTTTATTGCCAAGACCGCGCAACTTTATCCCTACCTGTTCCGCAGTACCGCCACCAACTCCACTATCTACCTCATCAAAAATAAGAGTTGGGGTCTCTCCCTGGTTGGCAGATGCAATCTGAATTGCCAGACTAATTCTGGAGAGCTCTCCACCGGAGGCTGTTTTTGCCAGGGGGTGGAGATGGTCGCCATTATTTGTGTTGACCATAAACTCAATCTCATCACTGCCATGTGAACGGAACAGGCCATTAGCTAATGGGGTGACCACAATTTCTAACTTACCGCGCTCCATTCCCAGAGAGTGAATCTCTTGGGTTACCTCCTGCTGCAGTATTATTGCGGCTTTGGTGCGTTCCCGGTGGAGTTGTGCGGCCAGTTCTGCACATTTCGCCTCTGCCTCCTTAATTTCTGCAGTTATCTCTTCTGCTTGCTGATCAGCAGAGCGCAGTTGCTTCTGCTGCTGTTGCAGCTCACTTTGCTTCTCAAAGAGATCTACGGAACTACAGTGGTGTTTTCGAGCCAGATCAGAGATTGTTGAGAGTCGCTCATTCAGCCACTGCAGGCGTTCCGGGTCTGGGGTATAACTTTCCATGCGTGACTGGAGTTCCGAGGCGATATCTTCGGACTGTAGTGTGGCATCCAGTAACTGTTTTTTCAGTGGAGCAACTGCTGGATCCAGTTTTTCCAGAGACTCCAGGTGAGCTATTGCCCGATAGAGCTGTTGTACTGCACTCTGCTCCTCACTGTCACCATTAATAAACTGATATATCTGGTGACTCTGCTCCAGTAGCTGCTCCCCATTGGCCAGGTTGGACTGCTCTGTTTCCAGGAGAGGTAGTTCATCACTATTTAACCCAAGCTCCTCAAGCTCCTGTAGCTGGAAATCAAGCAGAGCCAGACGATCACTGCGCTCGATTCTATTCTGTCTGAGAAGCTCCTCTCTTTTGATAAGTTGTTCCCATGCAGTGAACTGTTGTGACATATCTGTTAACAGAGAGCTAGTGTTGGCATACTGGTCCAGTAGATGAAGTTGTTCACCCTTTTTCAGAAGACGTTGATGCGCGTGTTGTCCCTGAATGTCAATCAGCATGGAAGAGAGGCCACGTAGTGATTGGGTAGTGGTTGGGGTTCCGTTAATAAATGCCCTGGAGCGGCCATCAGTCCGAATCAGACGGCGCAAAATAAGATCTTGTGGCTCTGGCATATCCATCTCATTCAGCTCCATCCAGTCGATAATATCTGGTGTTAGATCCTGAAAGGTGGCAACAATTTCTGCCTGGGAGCAGCCATGACGGATAAGGCTGTTCTCTGCACGGTTACCCATGGCGAGACCAAGGGCATCAAATATGATTGACTTGCCTGCACCGGTTTCACCAGTCAGTACTGTCAAACCACTCTGAAACTCTATTTCCATCTCCGTAACAAGAACAAAGTTACGGATAAAGAGGTGGCTAAGCATTATGGAGAGTTGCTATCCTGACCATCCAAGTTTCTGTCGCAATACCTGAAATGAGCTGTAGCTCGGTGGATGGATGAGACGGATGGCATGGTTGTAACGTTCTACCACGATTTTGTCTCCAGCAACCAGGGTCTCATTGCTCTGCCCATCTCTGGTTACCTGCGCATGTCCACTGGGCCCCATTATGGTGACCTCAATCTTGCTATTTCCAGGCACCACAATTGGCCTATTGCTTAATGTGTGCGGACAGATTGGTACCAAAACAATTGCCTGCAGTGTTGGAGAGAGAAGTGGGCCGCCACCAGATAGTGCATAGGCTGTTGAGCCCGTGGGGGTGGATACAATTAACCCATCCGAGCGTTGGCGATTCACAAATTCCCCATTGATATGAGTCTCAAACTCTATCATTCTGGCGATATCCAGTTTATGGACAACGATATCGTTTAGTGCAGCCCCTTTAGAGATATATTCACCATCACGCAATATGGAGCCACTAAGCAGGCAGCGTTTCTCTTCAATAAAGTCGCCACGTAAAACCTCTTCCATGTGAGCATCAATCTGCGCTGGTGCTATATCAGTAAGAAATCCAAGCCTGCCAAGGTTGACCCCAAGCATAGGGATATCAAAACGGGCAAGAGAGCGGGCTGCGTTGAGGAATGATCCATCTCCCCCAACAACAATGGCAAGATCACATTTCTCACCCATCTCCTCTCTGGTAACTACGGGAATATTGTTTTCCGGGTGACGCTCAGCAGTATCCTTGTCAAGAAACAGCTCAAGCTTTTTATCGATCAGGCACCGGGTAAGAGAGAGCAGGGTCTCTCCAACTGTGGGGGCACCAAATTTTCCGATAATGCCGATTTTTTTGAATCGATAATCCATACGCTCCTCTCTGCCATACTCTTTTTAGCTGAAAACTGGCACTCAAAAGGAACGAGTGCTAACCTTCGCGTCCTTCCGGTATCTTAAACAATTTACCATGTCACGGCACCATTTTTGAGCATCACTTTTTATGAGTCGCAGGATTTCTCTCACTGATCGAGCGCAACATCTGTTAAAAGTTCTGGTTGAACACCATATTCGTGATGGACGCCCTGTTGGGTCAACCACCCTCTCTAGAGACTCTGGTCTGCAGGTTAGTGCGGCAACTATTCGTAACACCATGTCTGATCTGGAGAAAATGGGATTAATTCAATCTCCTCACACATCTGCTGGGCGTATTCCAACTCAAAAAGGTTACCGTCTATTTGTGGATAATCTGGTTCGGGTCCAGCCGTTGAAGAATGTTCAGATCAATCAGTTAGAGAGTGAAATTTCCGGAATTGAGAAGAGTACAACCGAGGTACTGTCAACAGCTTCATCACTGCTCTCTCAATTAACCCAGATGGCTAGTGTGGTCATGGTTCCAAGGCATAGTCGTGTAGTTTTACAACAATTGGAGTTTCTTCCTCTCTCTGAGGGGAGGATTCTGGCGATTCTGGTGACTAATGGTAATGAGGTACAGAACCGAATTCTGCAGACTGAGCGGGTCTTCTCTGAATCTGAGCTGCGTCAGGCAGCAAACTGGTTTAATCAAACTTTTGTTGGCAAGGAGTTGTCGGTTGTGCGTGAGCAGTTGGTGCAAGAACTGGAGCGGGCCAGAGGTGAGATGGATGGAGCCATGCAGGGCATTGTAGAGATGGCTCAACAGGCTGTGGTTCCAGGAAAGGAGAGTAAAGAGGATGTGATGGTTTCCGGTAGATCCAGATTGATGGAGTACAGTGAGTTGTGTGAGATGGATCGACTGCGTCAGCTATTTAGCGCCTTTAGTGAAAAAAGGGACATGATTCATTTACTGGATCAGTGCATGGAGGCAGACGGGGTACAGGTCTTTATTGGGGATGAGTCCGGATATCAGTCGTTTGATGACTGCAGTGTAGTAACTGCACCTTATCATCATGACAATGAGGTGGTGGGGGTTCTTGGGGTGATTGGACCAACCAGAATGGCATATGATCGAGTAATTCCAGTTGTGGATGTAACAGCAAAAGTTTTAGGTTCTGCCTTGAATTCCATGGGATAGCCCCCATTCAGCCATATAGTTCATCACGATTACGAAGAAGTAAAAGGATTTTGCATGAGTACAAAGGAAGTAATGGATCCAGAGGAGTTGATCTCACAAGAAGATATCTCTGGGGAGGAAACTGCTGAGGAAGAGGTGGATGAGATCATCTCCGAGGTCACTGATGAGAGTTTGGATGAGATCGATGATGGTCAGGCACCAGGCTCTGAACCAGAGTCAGAGCCGACACCGGAGTCGGAGCTGGATCAGGCAAAAGCAGAGGTGTCTGAGTATAAGGACAGGATGACCAGGGTACAGGCAGAGATGGATAATCTCCGTAAAAGAACTGCTCGTGATATTCAAAATGCACACAAATTTGCACTTGAGTCATTTGCCAGGGAGTTGCTTTCCGTAACAGATAGTATGGATCTTGGCCTGACAGCAGCACGGGACGCGGATGATATCGCCTCCATAATCGAGGGGATAGAGTTGACCAGCAAACAGCTGTTCGGGGTGTTGGAGAAATTTAATGTTGAGGTGATGGATGCCCAGGGTGTCCGGTTTGATCCGGAGCAGCATGAGGCGATGACCATGGTGCCAAATCCGGATATGGAGCCGAATACTGTAATGGATGTGGTGCAGAAGGGATATACATTGAATGGTCGTCTGTTGAGACCGGCAAGAGTGATTGTAAGTTCTTGAATAAAATCCTTGAAAAGCTGAAAACAGCCCCCATATCACTGGGTATGTTGCGTGAATAAACATAATTAACTTATTGAAAGAATTGTAATTGGAGAGAATAGATGGGAAAGATTATTGGAATTGACCTGGGAACCACAAACTCTTGTGTTGCGGTACTCGAGGGTGGCAAGGCACGAGTTATCGAGAATAGTGAGGGTGCCCGTACTACACCATCAGTAATTGGATATACCGCTGATGGTGAGGTTCTGATTGGCCAGGCTGCAAAACGTCAGGCTGTTACTAATCCGCACAACACACTGTTCGCCATCAAGCGACTGATTGGACGTCGTTTTGAGGATAAGGTTGTACAGAAGGATATTGATCTTGTTCCCTATAAAATTGTCAAAGCTGACAATGGAGATGCCTGGGTTCAGGTGGATGACAAGAAGATGGCAGCCCCTGAGGTTTCTGCACGTGTTCTGCAGAAGATGAAGAAGACTGCCGAGGAGTATCTGGGTGAGGATGTTACCGAGGCTGTGGTAACTGTTCCTGCCTACTTCAATGACTCCCAGCGCCAGGCAACCAAGGATGCAGGCAAGATTGCTGGCCTTGAGGTCAAGCGCATCATTAATGAGCCAACCGCGGCAGCACTCGCCTACGGTATGGACAAGAAGGAGGGAGACCGCACCATCGCTGTTTATGACTTGGGTGGTGGTACCTTCGATGTCTCCATTATCGAGATCGCAGAGATTGATGGTGAGCACCAGTTTGAGGTGTTGGCAACCAATGGAGACACTTTCCTTGGTGGTGAGGATTTTGATAATCGCATCATGGACTATCTGGTTGAGGAGTTTAAAAAGGATCAGGCTGTTGATCTATCCAATGATCCAATGGCTCTGCAGCGCCTGAAAGAGGCGGCAGAGAAGGCGAAGATCGAGCTCTCCTCCAGTCAACAGACCGATATCAACCTGCCATATGTTACTGCAGATGCATCTGGCCCTAAGCATATGAACATCAAGATGACCCGTGCCAAGCTGGAATCTCTGGTAGATGATCTGGTACAGCGCTCAATTGAGCCATGTCGTGTTGCCCTTAAGGATGCAGGGCTTTCTGCCTCAGATATCAAGGATGTAATTCTGGTTGGTGGACAGACCCGTATGCCGAAGGTGCAGGAGGCGGTACAGGCATTCTTTGGTCGTGAGCCGCGCAAGGATGTGAATCCTGATGAGGCGGTGGCCATGGGTGCGGCAATTCAGGGTGGTGTACTGGCTGGTGATGTAAACGATGTTCTACTGTTGGATGTAACCCCGCTCTCTCTCGGAATCGAGACTCTGGGCGGAGTAATGACCAAACTGATCGAAAAGAACACAACCATCCCCACCAAGGCACAGCAGGTTTTCTCTACAGCAGATGACAACCAGAATGCGGTTACGGTTCATGTGTTACAGGGTGAGCGTGAACAGGCCGCAGCCAATAAGTCACTTGGTCGTTTTGATCTGACTGATATTCCACCAGCTCCACGTGGTACCCCGCAGATTGAGGTGAGCCTTGATATCGATGCTAACGGTATCCTCAATGTTTCTGCAAAGGACAAGGCAACGGGCAAGGAGCAGTCAATTGTAATCAAGGCCTCCAGTGGTCTCAGTGATGAAGAGATTGATAAGATGGTGAATGATGCAGAGGCACATGCTGATGAGGACAAGAAGTTCCATGAGCTGGTAAATGCACGTAATCAGGCTGATGCACTTATTCACTCTACTCGCAAGGCGATGGAAGAGGCTGGTGATCAGGTTGAGGCTGATGAGAAGGGTGCAATTGAGTCGGCAATCTCTGAGCTTGAGTCAGTCATCAAGGAGGATGATGCAGCGGTTATTGAGGAGAAAACCAAGGTATTAACCGAGGCATCCTCAAAGATGGCTGAGAGAATGTATAGTCAGTCTGATGCAGCAGGTGCTGCTGCCGGAGCAGCGGCAGGTGCAGGCGATGCAGGATCATCTGCAGTAGATGATGATGTAGTCGATGCTGAGTTCGAAGAGGTTGACGATAAGAAGTAATACGATAATTTTATAATGCATCGTCATTCCCGCGAAGGCGGGAATCTGGAGAATGAACTGCAAGACGCCGGTTTTTCCTGGATTCCCGCCTTCGCGGGAATGACGTTTGTGTTTAAGCGTACCGTAGGGGTAGTGCAGAAAATACTTCCTTAGAAACAACTTATAACTAGCTGAAAAATAACATGTCTAAAAGAGATTACTACGAAGTGCTGGGGGTCGACCGTAATGTAAGTGAGGGAGATCTGAAGAAATCGTATCGTCGCATGGCGATGAAATATCATCCAGACCGTAACCCTGACAGTGAGGATGCTGAGGCAAAATTCAAGGAGCTCAAAGAGGCCTACGAGGTTCTGAGTGACTCCCAGAAGCGTGCTGCATATGATCAGTTTGGACATGCGGGAGTTGATCCATCCATGGGTGGTGGTCAGGGCGGTGGTTTTGGAGGTGGTGGTTTTGGTGGGTTTGAGGATATCTTCAGTGATATTTTTGGTGGTGGCAGGGGGCAAGGTGGAGGTCCTCAGGTTTATCGTGGTGCAGACCTTGCCTACAGGATGGAGCTATCTCTGGAAGAGGCAATTAGTGGGGTGACACGTGAGATTAATATCCCGGCAACAGAGAGTTGTGAAAAATGTAGTGGTACAGGGGCAAAGCCAGGAACCACTCCGGTAACCTGTAGCACCTGTGGAGGTGCCGGCAAGGTTCGTATGCAGCAGGGGTTCTTCTCGGTTGCTCAGGCCTGTCCAACCTGTCATGGATCAGGAAAAGAGATCAAGGAGCCATGCACAGCATGTCGTGGGGCCGGTAAGGTAAAGAAAGATAAGACGCTATCTGTCAAGATTCCAGCTGGTGTTGATACGGGTGATCGTGTTCGCCTCAGTGGTGAGGGTGAACCGGGTGAGAATGGTGGACCTTCAGGTGATCTCTTTGTTGAGGTCTCAATAAGGGAGCATGCAATATTCAGACGTGATGGTGATGATCTCTACTGTGAGATTCCCGTTGGAATTGTGACAGCTACCCTGGGTGGAGAGGTGGATGTGCCATGTCTTGGCAATACTCAATGTGTAAAACTCAAGATTCCTGCCGAGTCACAAACTGGAAAGCTGTTTCGTCTGAGAGGCAAAGGGGTCAAGTCAGTTCGTAGCCATGGTAAGGGGGATCTTCTCTGCCGGATGACCGTAGAGACGCCGGTCAAGCTCAATAACAAACAAAAAGAGCTGTTGAGGCAGCTGGAGGACTCGCTGAATGAGAAGCGGGAGAAGCACAGCCCGCACCACTCCTCATGGATGGACAAGGTAAAAGGTTTTTTTGAGGATTTGGCAGAATAGTAGTCGGGCTCACTGCTACAATCTGTGGTTGTTATAACTAAAGGACAGATGGAATGGGGAATAACGTAGCAATTACTGTAACTGGCGCGGGCGGTCGAATGGGGCGCAGTTTGATCGAGGCTGTAAATGAAGAGTCTGCTGCAACACTATCATCTGCAGTTGAACGTCCAGGTAGTCCGTATTTGGGAGTAGATGCTGGTGAAATCTCCGGAATTGGTTCAGTAGGTACCACGATAGTTGATGATCTTGTTGATGCCACTGGTCGATCAGATGTTCTGGTCGACTTTACCCGTCCTGAAGTGACTCTGGCCAATATAGAGATATGTCGTCAGAGTGGTACCAAAATAGTAATCGGAACCACAGGTTTCAGTGATGAGGAGAAGGCGATTATTGAGGAGGCCTCGAAGGATATCGCCATTGTCTTTGCACCCAACATGAGTGTTGGGGTCAATCTCTGTTTCAAACTGCTTGATATGGCTGCCAGGGTAATGGGCGGCGAGGTAGATATCGAGGTTGTAGAGGCTCACCACCGCCATAAGGTTGATGCCCCATCTGGTACTGCACTGCGGATGGGAGAGGTTGTTGCAGATGCACTTGGGCGAGACCTCAGTGAGTGTGCTGTATATGGTCGTGAAGGTAATACAGGAGAGCGTGATCGAGGAACCATAGGTTTTGAGACCATCCGTGCCGGAGATATTGTTGGTGAACATACGGTAATGTTTGCAGATATCGGGGAGAGGGTAGAGATTACCCACAAGGCATCAAGCAGACTCACCTTCGCCAAGGGGGCGGTGCGTGCAGCTGGATGGCTGATGAATAAACAATCCGGCCTCTTTGATATGCAGGATGTATTAGGGTTACGTTAGATATACGGGGCCAGGGTCAGTTTCACGGCTGGTTTTATAAGAAAATCCTAATTTTTCCCGGGTAGGGCATGGACGTTTTGGAGCGCTCGGAGTAAAATCTGCCAAATCTCCCCATTCTGGGCGGATACTAGACCGACTGGAGTTTGAACACGGGACTTGCGTAACAGTGAATCCCGTTTTCTACGCGCAAATCAACTATGGCAACACCTGCAATACTGGCACTGGAAGATGGTAGCCTCTTTTACGGGGAGTCAATTGGTATTTCTGGTGAGGCAGCAGGTGAGGTGGTATTCAATACCGCAATGACCGGCTACCAGGAGATCCTGACTGACCCCTCCTATATGCGTCAGATAGTGACGCTCACCTATCCACACATTGGTAATGTTGGAACAAATCCGGAAGATGAAGAGTCACCTGCAGTGATGACTGCGGGGTTGGTTATTCGTGATCGTTCGCAGATTCAGAGTAACTGGCGTAGCAGAGAGACTCTTACAGAGTATCTGGTTAGAAACGGTACGGTCGCAATTGCAGGTATCGATACCCGTCGCCTAACCAGGATTCTCAGAGAGAAGGGTGCGCAGAGCGGCTGCATAGTTGCAGGCGATCAGATTGATGAGAATGCCGCCATTGAGGCAGCAAAGGCCTTTCCCGGACTGCAGGGGATGGATCTGGCCAGAGAGGTAACCACCGACAAACAGTATGATTGGAAGCAGGGAAGCTGGGAGCTCGAAGAGGGGTTGCCGGCTCCGGTAGAAAACCCATCCTCACTGCCATGGCATGTCGTGGTCTATGACTACGGGGTTAAACGCAACATCCTTCGGATGCTGGTGGATCGTGGTTGCCGCCTGCAGGTGGTTCCGGCCACAACCCAGGTTGAAGAGGTGCTCTCCCTCAACCCTGATGGGGTATTCCTCTCCAATGGCCCTGGCGATCCCGAGCCATGCGACTACGCACAGAACAGTATCAAGCGACTGCTTGACGAGAAGATGCCGCTGTTTGGGATCTGTCTTGGCCATCAGCTGCTCTCCCTGGCCAGTGGTGCCAAAACAGAGAAGATGAAATTTGGCCACCACGGTGCTAACCATCCTGTTCAAAATTTACAGAGCAGTGAAGTAATGATTACCAGCCAGAATCACGGTTTTGCAGTTGATGAAGATAGCCTGCCAGAAAACCTGATGGCAACTCATAGATCTCTCTTTGATAAGTCTCTGCAGGGTGTGGAGCGAACCGACTGTCCCGCATTTAGTTTCCAGGGTCACCCAGAGGCGAGCCCCGGCCCCCATGATGTAGCCCCGCTGTTTGACCACTTTATTGAATTGATGCAACAGGCGCGTGACGCTGCTGAGCAGGGAGCCGAGTAATGCCAAAGCGTACCGACATTAAAAGCATTCTGATTATTGGTGCAGGCCCGATTGTTATTGGACAGGCGTGTGAGTTTGACTACTCTGGCGCCCAGGCCTGCAAGGCACTGCGTGAGGAGGGGTTCCGGGTAATTCTGGTCAACTCAAATCCTGCAACGATCATGACCGACCCGGAGATGGCGGACTCGATCTACATCGAGCCAATTCACTGGGAGACAGTTGAGCGAATTATCGAGAAGGAGCGCCCTGATGCACTGCTCCCAACCATGGGCGGGCAGACCGCACTTAACTGTGCACTTGATCTGGAGCGTGAAGGTGTATTGGAGAAGTACGATGTAGAGATGGTTGGTGCAACCAGTAATGCCATCGACAAGGCCGAGGATCGTGAACGTTTCCGCGATGCAATGCACAAGATAGGGCTGGATACCCCAGATTCCGATATTGCCCACAGCATGGAGGAGGCACAGCAGGTGCAAGCCTCGCTTGGTTTTCCGGTAATTATTCGCCCCTCGTTCACCATGGGCGGCAGTGGTGGTGGTATTGCCTACAATCGTGAGGAGTTTGCCGAGATCTGTGAGCGTGGTCTTGACCTCTCCCCAACCAATGAGTTGTTGATTGAGGAGTCGGTACTGGGTTGGAAAGAGTATGAGATGGAGGTGGTGCGTGACCACAAGGATAACTGCATCATCATCTGCTCAATCGAGAATTTTGACCCCATGGGGGTCCACACCGGTGACTCTATAACCGTTGCCCCGGCACAGACCCTTACTGACAAGGAGTACCAGATCATGCGTAACGCCTCACTGGCGGTACTGCGTGAGATTGGTGTTGATACTGGCGGCTCCAATGTGCAGTTTGCGATCAATCCAGAAAATGGACGGATGATCATCATCGAGATGAACCCACGGGTCTCTCGCTCATCAGCGCTGGCATCCAAGGCGACCGGTTTCCCGATTGCCAAGATCGCTGCCAAGCTGGCAATTGGATACACCCTCGATGAGTTGCAGAATGAGATTACAGGTGGTGCCACTCCGGCATCATTTGAACCATCTATTGACTATGTGGTAACCAAGATTCCTCGCTTTACCTTTGAGAAATTCCCCCAGGCAGAGGCAACCCTCACCACCCAGATGAAGTCAGTTGGTGAGGTGATGGCAATTGGCCGCACCTTCCAGGAGTCGATGCAGAAGGCACTTCGGGGGCTGGAAACGGGCGCAGACGGGCTGGATGAGAAGATTGCACTTGATGCAGACAATCTGAAAGAGACCCTACGCAAACAGTTGCGTGTACCTGGACCTGAGCGGATCTGGTATGTGGCTGATGCTTTCCGTGCCGGCTGGTCGATGGAGGAGATCTTTGAGGCAACCTGGATTGACCGTTGGTTCCTGGTGCAGATCGAGGATCTGCTCAAGGATGAGAAAGAGGTTGCAGCAGGTGCACTAAGTGATCTTGATGCGCTGCAGATGAAACTGCTGAAACGTAAAGGATTCTCGGACCGACGTCTGGCAACATTGCTGGGGTCTGATGAGCACACAGTACGTAGCCATCGTCACCAGCTGGGTATACGCCCGGTATTTAAGCGGGTCGATACCTGTGCTGCAGAGTTCCCCACAAATACCGCCTACATGTACTCAACCTATGAGGAGGAGTGTGAATCCAACCCCTCTGACAACAAGAAGATTATGGTGCTTGGTGGAGGCCCCAACCGGATTGGCCAAGGGATCGAATTTGACTACTGCTGTGTCCACGCGGCGCTGGCAATGCGTGAGGATGGGTACGAGACCATTATGGTCAACTGTAATCCAGAGACTGTCTCTACCGACTATGATACCTCTGACCGACTCTATTTTGAGCCACTGACTCTGGAGGATGTGCTGGAGGTTGTTGAAACTGAGAAACCGGCAGGGGTTATTGTTCAGTATGGTGGTCAGACCCCCCTAAAACTTGCGCTGGATCTTGAAAAGTCAGGAGTGCCAATTATTGGAACCAGCCCTGATGCAATCGACCTGGCGGAGGATCGTGAGCGGTTCCAGCAGGCACTAAACAAACTTGGTCTGCTACAGCCACCCAACCGTACTGCTCGTGCAGAGGATGAGGCTCTGACGCTGGCAGAGGAGATTGGTTATCCGCTGGTTGTGCGCCCATCCTATGTACTGGGTGGACGGGCTATGGAGATTGTCCACGATGCCGAGGGGCTGCAGACATACTTCCGTGAGGCTGTACAGGTCTCCAATGAGAGCCCCGTACTGCTGGACCGTTTCCTTAATGATGCAATTGAGGTAGATGTGGACGCAATCTGTGACGGAACGGATGTAGTTATCGGCGGCATCATGCAGCATATTGAGCAGGCTGGAGTTCACTCTGGTGATTCCGCATGCTCACTGCCTCCATACGATCTCTCGGATGAGGTTCAGGATCGTCTGCGCGAACAGACTTGTGCCATGGCACTTGAATTGAAAGTGTTGGGCCTTATGAATGTTCAGTTTGCGATTCAGAAGAGAGATGACGAAGAGAATATCTACGTGCTAGAGGTGAATCCACGTGCATCACGCACTGTACCATTTGTATCCAAGGCTATTGGGCGTCCGCTTGCCAAGGTGGCGGCACGTTGTATGGCAGGACAAACTCTTGTAGAGCAGGGGGTTACTGACGAGATTATTCCAGAGTACTTCTCTGTTAAAGAGGCTGTATTCCCATTCGTAAAATTCCCCGGGGTTGACCCCCTGCTTGGTCCAGAGATGAAGTCAACCGGAGAGGTGATGGGGGTTGGGCATAGTTTTGGCGAGGCCTTCGCAAAATCACAGCTTGCTGCTGGAGGCCCACTACCACAGTCTGGACGTGCATTTATAAGTGTGCGTGACGGAGATAAAGAGGCAATTGTACAGGTCGCGCAACAGCTAGTTGATTCAGGTTTTGAGCTGGTTGCAACCAGAGGCACAGCTGATGTGCTTGCTGCTGCCTCAATATCATGTGAGAAAATCAACAAGGTGACAGAGGGACGACCCCATATTGTGGATCAGATCAAGAATGATGAGATTGATCTGATTATCAACACCACAGAAGGGAAGCACGCAATTGCCGACTCATACTCAATTCGTCGTGAAACCCTTAATCACAAGGTTACATACTTCACTACGGTTGCGGGAGCCCAGGCTCTGGCCTATGCTCTTCCAAAACTGAATGACCGTGAGGTCAACAGGCTACAAGATCTGCATGGAGTAGTGGCATGAACAAGATTCCGGTAACGATAAAGGGTGCGGAGAAGATGCGAGAAGAGTTGCATCGTCTAAAGACGGTTGATCGTCCGACAGTTGTGGATGATATTGCCGAGGCTCGTGCCCATGGTGATCTCAAGGAGAATGCCGAGTATCACGCAGCACGTGAGCAGCAAGGATTCATTGAGGGCAGAATTCAGGATCTGGAGGCAAAGCTGAGCAATGCCCAGGAGATAGATGTAATGACCCTGCCGCAGAATGGGCGTGTGGTTTTCGGGGTTACCGTTGATCTGGAGGATGAGGATAGCGGTGACGAGGTGACCTACCAGATTGTTGGAGATGATGAGTCTGATATTAAGGAGGGACGAATCTCAATAAATTCACCGATTGCCAGAGCGCTGATTGGCAAGGAGGAGGGGGAGCCTGTAGTGGTTCAGACCCCAGGTGGGACCAGAAATCTGGAGATTGTCGAGATTCGCTATATTGCCTGAGAGTAACTGCTCACTCTACAACAGATGTTTTTATCAACGAGTTGGCTGCGCCTATCGAGGAATCTGTAGTGAGGGCTTTTTAGCCTTGCGATAAAGCAGCGCAGTGTGGCCGATAGTCTGAACCAGGGTGGCACCGCTTTTGGCAACCAGCTCCTCAATCAGATTTTTACGCTCCTCACGGTCTCCCGCACCAACCTTGATCTTTATCAGCTCATGGTGCTCAAGGGTCTGGTCAAGCTCGGCAAGCACCCCTTCTGATAAGCCGTTTCCACCAACTGTAACCAGTGGATGGAGGTCATGCCCCAGTCCGCGAAGGTGACGTTTCTGTTTTCCTGTAAGATTCATAATTGTTTGAAAAGCTTGTTACCCAAATCCCCGCTTAGAAACATAGTGTAATGTGCGACACATTGATTCATAGAACAAATTTGCGACCGCGTGCTGTACTTATCCTTAGAGGACCGCGAGCACAGCTCGTAGTGTTCCTGATACAGCCAAAGGAGTAAATATTGTTATATGGAGCAATAGGTTGTGCAGTATACATGTTTATAGGCGAGGACTTGGGTATTAGGCATATCTCTGTAAATGGGGTGCGTATGGTAATGTCGAGAATTTACAATGGCAAGAAGTAAAAGTAGTAGCCGTTGGCTACAGGAACATTTTGATGATGAGTTTGTAAAACGATCTCAGGTAGATGGATATCGCTCGCGCGCAGTCTACAAGCTGTTGGAGATTGACAAGAAAGACCATTTGCTGCGACCTGGCCAGAGAGTTGTAGATCTGGGGGCCGCCCCAGGTGGCTGGACTCAGGTTGCGGTACAAAAAACAGGCAAGGGCGGATCTGTGGTAGCCATGGATCTGCTGGATATAGAGCCGATACCGGGTGCAACATTCTTGCAGGGTGACTTCAGGGATGATGATGTCCTGGAAAAACTGCTTGAGATTGTGGGGGCGGAGCAGGTCGATCTGGTTCTATCCGATATGGCTCCAAATATGAGTGGGGTGAGTGCAGTGGACATTCCTCGCGCCATGCTGCTTGTTGAGATGGCTCACGATTTTGCAAGACAAAACCTGAAAAAAGGCGGAGATCTTCTAATGAAGGTATTTCAGGGCGATGGTTTTGATGAACTGCTCCGTGCCCTGAGAGTGGATTTTTCCGTAGTAATTACAAGAAAACCAAAGGCATCGAGAAATCGCAGTCGAGAGGTCTATATCTTGGCCAGAAAATTCAGGGGCTGATGTGCAGAGTACCACTTGAATTCAGTTATACTTGCCCCCATACAGTAGAGATACCAATAAAATACAGGAAGATTCACCTTGAATGACATGATGAAAAATATTCTCCTATGGGTCGTTATTGCGACGGTCCTTATGTCTGTTTTTAACAGTTTTGGGCCCCGCAACAGTAATTCACAAAGTGTGGAGTATTCACAATTTATCACCGATGTCCGTCAAGGGCGAGTGAGTCGTGTTGATATCGAGGGTAGAGTGTTGAAGGGCGTTAATAGCTCTGGACAGTCATTTACCTCATATGATCCAGGTGATCGTGGATTGATTGGTGACCTTATTGATAACGGCGTGGCGATTAATGCACAGCCCCCTGAGCAGCAGGGGATGTTGATGCAGATATTTATCTCCTGGTTCCCAATGCTGCTGTTGATTGCAGTCTGGATATTCTTTATGCGTCAGATGCAGGGTGGCATGGGCGGTAAGGGTGGACCAATGTCATTTGGCAAGAGCAAGGCGCGTCTTCTCAATGAGGATCAGGTGCAGGTCACTTTTGCTGATGTTGCCGGCGTGGAGGAGGCCAAGGAGGAGGTATCAGAGTTGGTAGACTTTCTGCAGGATCCAGGAAAGTTCCAGAAACTTGGGGGCAAGATTCCACGTGGTGTTCTACTGACAGGTTCTCCTGGTACTGGTAAGACACTGCTTGCCAAGGCTATTGCAGGTGAGGCCAAGGTTCCTTTCTTTACCATCTCTGGATCAGATTTTGTGGAGATGTTTGTGGGTGTTGGTGCCTCTCGGGTGCGTGATATGTTCGAGCAGGCCAAGAAAAATGCCCCATGTATCATCTTCATTGATGAGATAGATGCGGTGGGCCGTCATCGTGGTGCAGGTCTGGGTGGTGGACATGATGAGCGTGAGCAGACTCTCAACCAGTTACTGGTTGAGATGGATGGTTTTGAGGCAAATGACGGGGTTATTGTGATTGCTGCTACCAACCGCCCCGATGTGCTTGATCCTGCACTCCTGCGACCAGGACGTTTTGATCGTCAGGTGGTGGTGCCTCTGCCGGATGTGCGTGGCCGTGAGCAGATTATCAAGGTCCACATGAACAAGGTTCCGGTTGCCAAGAATGTAAAACCCAAGGTGCTGGCACGCGGTACCCCTGGTTTCTCAGGCGCAGATCTGGCCAACCTGGTTAATGAGGCCGCACTATTTGCTGCAAAGGCTGGCAAACGTCTGGTCAATATGGCTGAGTTTGAAAAAGCCAAGGATAAAATTATGATGGGGGCAGAGCGCCGCTCCATGGTGATGAGTGATGATGAGAAAGCTCTTACGGCATTTCATGAGGCAGGCCATGCAATTGTTGGACTGTCTGTGCCCGATCATGATCCAGTCTACAAGGTGACAATCATCCCTCGTGGACGCGCCCTTGGTGTGACCATGTTTCTTCCCGAGGGTGATCGTTACAGTCACAGTAAGCAGCGTCTTGAGAGCCAGATATCCAGTCTGTTTGGTGGACGAATTGCCGAGGAGATGGTGTTTGGTAAGGATTCTGTAACTACTGGTGCATCCAATGATATTGAGCGCGCTACCGATATTGCACGCAATATGGTTACCAAGTGGGGGCTCTCGGATAAGCTGGGGCCATTAACCTATGCTGAGGAGGAGGGTGAGGTCTTTTTGGGGCGTTCGGTTACCAAACATAAAGAGGTCTCTGATGAAACAGCTCATCTGATTGATGAGGAGATCAGAGCCCTGATTGACCGCAACTACAAACGTTCAGAGACGATTCTGGAAGAGAACCGTGACAAGCTGGATATGATGGCTGATGCCCTGATTCGTTATGAGACCATTGATGAGAATCAGATCAAGGACATCATGAATGGACGAGCACCGCAGCCACCAGAAGACTGGAGTGATTCAGATGATGATGGTGGGGTGGATAAGCCGATTCCTGTGGAGACATCCTCAACAGAGAAGGGCTCTGATCCTTCTGTTGGTGGGCCAGCCAATCAGCACTAGTAATGCCCGGCCCCAGATTATGGGGATCCTGAATGTAACACCAGACTCCTTCTCCGATGGTGGGGAGTACACCGTTCTGGATTCAGCACTGTCAAAGGCCATGACTATGGTTGATGATGGTGTCGATATTATCGATATTGGTGGTGAATCAACTCGCCCTGGTGCGTCAGCAGTGTCGGCTGAGGAGGAGTTGCAGAGGGTTATTCCTGTGGTTGAGGCTCTTCATCAAGGCAGTGATGTCTCCATATCTGTTGATACCAGCAAGCCGGAGGTTATGGAGGCAGCCGTAAAAGCGGGTGCTAACCTTATTAATGATGTTCGTGCGCTTCAGGAGGAGGGTGCCATGGAGATGGCGGTAGCACTGAATGTCTCTGTATGTTTGATGCATATGCAGGGACAGCCACGTACCATGCAGAAATCCCCGGAGTATGAGGATGTCACGGATGATGTTATCAAGTTCCTTAGGGGTAGGGTTGCCGACTGTGAGCTGGCAGGAATATCACGCTCAAATCTGTTGGTAGATCCCGGGTTTGGATTTGGTAAACGCCTTGAGCACAATCTGCAGCTCTTGAGAGAGCTCGGAAAGTTTAAGGAGATGGATCTGCCCTTGCTTGTTGGAATATCAAGAAAATCAATGATAGGGGCGCTACTTGATGATGCGCCGATTGAGGATAGAGTATGGGGTAGTGTTGGGGCAGCAGTGGTTGCCGTAGAGCGTGGGGCAGATATTGTGCGGGTACATGATGTAAAAGAGACCAGGGAAGCACTATTGGGTGCGGGTCTAATTGGGGAATAGAGGGAATGAGTAGAAAATATTTTGGTACTGATGGAATACGTGGCAGAGTGGGAGAGTCACCAATAACCCCAGATTTTGCCATGCGTCTTGGATATGCTGCCGGCAAGGTTTTATCCAGAGATGGTCAGGGAATGGTGCTTATCGGCAAAGATACCCGGATCTCTGGATATATGTTCGAGTCTGCTCTTGAGGCAGGGTTCTCTGCCGCAGGAGTTGATGTTGGTCTGTTGGGGCCAATGCCAACCCCGGCTGTGGCCTATCTGACTCGTACCCTGCGGGCACTTGCCGGTGTAGTAATCAGTGCATCCCATAATCCGTTTTACGATAATGGATTCAAGTTCTTCTCTGCTGATGGTAAAAAATTACCTGACAGCTGGGAGCGTGAGGTTGAGGCCATGTTACAAGAACCCATGGATACAGTTGAATCATCCTCTCTTGGCAAGGCGCGGCGTGTGGACGATGCCCCAGGAAGATATATTGAGTTCTGCAAAAGCACTGTTCCTGCAGGGTTCTCACTGCATGGTCTTAAACTGGTGGTTGACTGTGCCAATGGTGCCACCTATGCGACAGCCCCATATGTGTTTACCGAGCTCGGTGCAGAGGTTGTAGTGATAGGTGATAGCCCTGATGGGTTGAATATTAACCATGAGATTGGTTCTACCCATCCGGATGTGATGGCGGAGATGGTCAGAAAACATGATGCAGATCTTGGAATTGCCCTGGACGGTGATGGAGATCGATGCATTATGGTGGATGGTGATGGCGAGATTGTGGATGGTGATCTGCTTCTCTATATTATTGCCCGTTCACGGCAGCAGCAGAATATATTGAGTGGACCAGTGGTTGGAACTCTGATGACCAATCTTGGTGTAGAACATGCGTATGCAAATCATCAAATCCCGTTTATGAGAGCGGCAGTGGGCGATCGATATGTCTTGGAGATGCTGGAGGCTAATGGTGGGGTTGTTGGGGGAGAGTCATCTGGTCATATGATCTGTCTTGATCGAACCACAACTGGCGACGGTATTGTCAGTGCCCTACAGGTTTTATTCGAGATAGTGGAGAGCGGAAAAACCATTAACCAGTTAACGGAAGGAGTGGCTCTATATCCCCAAAAAATGGTAAATGTGCCACTTAAGAGTAGAGAGGTTTCCGATAGCAGGTTGATTCAACAGGCAGTTGAATCTGCAGAAGAGAAACTTGGGGAGAGGGGGCGTATTCTGTTGCGTCCATCAGGCACAGAGCCACTGGTTCGGGTTATGGTAGAAGGGCAAGATGAGGAAGAGGTCTTCTCTCTGGCTGATGAGTTGGCTGGTGTGGTCCGCCAAGAGGTGGGAAGCTAATTTAGATTGATTTATTGGTGGTGAATCGATAAGATTCGCCGCTGCAATTTCGTGGAAGGGAGTTACCAATGCGTCAGCCAATTATTACTGGAAACTGGAAAATGAATGGATCACTCGAGAGTATTCGTACTCTGGTGGCTGGTCTCAAGGATGGAATTAGTTATGTAAATAGTGCAGAGATGGCCGTATGTCCACCTGCAGCTTATCTTGCTGAGGTCTCGGCATTAGTTGCGGGTACAGATATCGCGCTAGGTGGACAGGATCTGAGTAATGCAGCATCAGGAGCATATACTGGTGAGATAGCGGGTTCCATGCTCAACGATTTCAACTGCAAATATGTAATTGTTGGCCACTCAGAGCGTCGTAATATTCGTGGCGAGAGCGATGAGTTGGTGGCAGAAAAATTCAAGGCAGCACAGGATGCGGGAATTACCCCAATTCTCTGTGTTGGTGAGCTTCTGGAAGAGCGTGAAGATGGTGTAACAGAGGCAGTTTGTGCACGGCAGATTGATGCAGTAATAGGTGCCTATGGTGTGGCGACACTTGAGAACTCAATTATCGCCTATGAGCCTGTTTGGGCAATTGGCACAGGAAAGACTGCCTCTCCTGAGCAGGCACAAGAGGTTCATGCCTTTATTCGTGCCCATGTAGGTAAACAGGATCAGGCGGTGGCTGATGGTCTGCGTATTCAGTACGGTGGCAGTATGAATGCAGGTAATGCAGCAGATCTTTTGGCTCAACCGGATATTGATGGCGGGTTGATTGGAGGGGCTTCTCTGAAGGCAGAAGATTTCCTCGCAATTGGTCGTGCCGCAGGATAGGTAAAGATGCAGACAATACTTTTATTGGTCCATGTTTTCGCCGCAGTTGCGATGGTTGGGCTTATTTTGATTCAGCAGGGCAAGGGAGCAGATGCAGGTGCCGCATTTGGTAGTGGAGCCTCTGCCACAGTATTTGGCTCTGAGGGTTCAGCATCATTCATGACACGACTGACAGCTGGATTGGCAACAATATTTTTTATCACCAGTCTCTCCTTGGCATATTTTGCCGGGAATAAGGAAGAGGTGGCAACCAGCGTGGTTGATCGTCTGCAGCCTGCTGAAGAGACCGGGGTTCAGGCACCTGTTGAGGAGAAGATTCTTGAGCAGTTGACAGAGCCAGCAACAGATTCTGGTGGTGGGATACCGATTCCTGCAGAGAAGTAAGAAGTAGTTACAGTTATTGCCGAAGTGGTGGAATTGGTAGACACGCTATCTTGAGGGGGTAGTGGCGTAAGCCGTGCCGGTTCAAGTCCGGCCTTCGGCACCATTTTTTAGGGGGAGAGTGGATTTTTTTGTCCATTTTCCCGGAAAAAGGTACACTAGGTTTTCCGTTGGATGGAGCGGGAAAAAGACAATAATAATGCTAGAAAATTACCTGCCTGTTTTGATGTTTATCATCGTCGGTCTCGGCGTTGGTATAGGACCTATCGCTATAGGATTCCTGTTGGGAGAACATCGCCCGGACAGAGAGAAAAACTCACCTTATGAGTGCGGATTTGAGGCCTTTGAGGACTCACGCATGAAGTTTGATGTGCGTTTCTATCTGGTAGCGATCCTCTTTATCATCTTTGATCTTGAAATTGCCTTCCTTTTTCCGTGGGCCATTGTGCTCGATAAGATAGGGGTTGTTGGCCTGGCGGCAATGGGGATTTTCCTCACTATTCTGGTGATCGGATTTATCTATGAGTGGAAGAAAGGGGCTCTGGAATGGGAATAGAGGGGCTGCTTGAAGAGGGCGTTGTAACCACCACTGCTGACAAACTTATTAATTGGGCTCGTACTGGCTCCATGTGGCCGATGACATTTGGTCTTGCCTGTTGTGCGGTTGAGATGATGCACTCCGCGGCCGCACGTTATGACCTCGACCGTTTCGGTATGATTTTCCGTCCAAGCCCACGTCAATCTGATGTGATGATTGTGGCAGGCACACTAGTCAATAAGATGGCTCCTGCCCTGCGTAAAGTATATGACCAGATGTCTGAGCCTCGTTGGGTAATCTCCATGGGTTCATGCGCCAATGGCGGAGGCTATTATCACTATTCATACTCTGTAGTTCGTGGCTGTGATCGCATTGTTCCGGTAGATATATATGTACCTGGTTGTCCACCAACGGCAGAGGCGCTGTTCTACGGAATTCTTCAACTGCACGACAAGATTCGTCGTACTAATACAATTGCACGTTAATAATGGCACTGACTGACGATACATTGCAGGAGCGGATTGAGGAGCAGTTTGAGGGTATGGAACTCTCATTCAGTGATGAGCTTGGTGAGTTGACAGTTGAGGTCGGTGCCTCTGATTACCTTGCATTCTGTGGTGCTCTACAAGAGAGGGCTCAGTTTCAGCTAGACCAGCTGATTGATCTTTGTGGTGTGGATTACTTGGAATATGGAAAAGATGCAGGTGAAGAATGGGGAGGAAGACGTTACGCAGTAGTCCTTCACCTTCTCTCAACCCGTCTCAATGAGCGCCTGCGAGTACGAGTCTTTGCCGAGGATGACGAATTCCCGATTGTTCCATCAGTAGTTGATATATGGAAATCCGTAAACTGGTATGAGCGAGAGGCCTTCGACCTGTTTGGGGTTGTATTTGAGGGTCACCCCGATCTTAGAAGAATTTTGACCGACTATGGCTTTGTTGGCCATCCGTTCCGCAAGGACTTCCCGATGGTTGGTAATGTAGAGATGCGGTATGACGAGCTACAGAAGAGGGTTGTCTATGAGCCTGTTTCCATTGAGGAGAGGGTCAATACTCCACGTGTAGTTCGCAAGGACAATCGCTATGTCTGAGTCAACAAAAGAGATTAAGAACTTCACCTTGAACTTTGGTCCTCAGCACCCTGCTGCGCATGGTGTTTTACGCCTTATTCTTGAGATGGATGGTGAGACGATTGAGCGTGCAGATCCGCATATTGGTCTACTGCACCGTGCAACAGAGAAGCTTGCGGAAAAGAGGATGTATAACCAGAGCATCCCCTATATGGATCGCCTCGATTACGTCTCTATGATGTGCAATGAGCACGCATACGTGATGACCATTGAAAAGATGCTGCAGCTTGAGGTACCGGAGAGAGCACAATATATCAGGGTGATGTTTGATGAGATCACCCGAATCCTAAACCATCTGATGTGGTTGGGAACCCATGCGCTGGATGTAGGTGCAATGACAGTTTTCCTCTACTGCTTCCGCGAGCGTGAGGATCTGATGGATCTCTATGAGGCGGTATCAGGTGCCCGTATGCATGCAGCATATTATCGCCCTGGTGGAGTCTATCGTGATCTTCCAGATGAGATGCCGAAGCACAAGCCAAATCGCTGGAGAAATGATAAGGATCTGGCAAGACAAAACATAGGACGTGACGGATCTGTTCTGGACTTTATAGAGAACTTTACCGAGCGTTTCCCCAGGTTGGTTGATGAGTATGAGACTCTTCTAACTGACAACCGTATCTGGAAACAGCGTACTGTTGATATCGGTATTATTCCTCCAGATTTGGCCAAACAGCTTGGGTTTACCGGACCGATGATTCGAGGTTCTGGAGTCCCGTGGGATCTGCGTCGCAAAGAGCCTTACGAGGTCTACGACAAACTGGATTTTAAGATCCCTGTTGGGGTCAATGGTGATAGTTATGATCGTTACCTGGTAAGAATGGAGGAGATGCGCCAATCCAATCTTATTATCAAGCAGTGTGTAGAGTGGTTGAGGAGTAATTCGGGACCAGTTATGGCTGCTGACCAGAAGGTGGCTCCACCACCACGTACAGAAATGAAGGAGGGGATGGAGTCACTTATTCACCACTTTAAGTACTTTACCGAGGGATACACAATTCCAAAGGGTGAGGCCTATGCGGCGGTAGAGCATCCCAAGGGAGAGTTCGGCACCTATATCCTCTCTGATGGGGCAAATAAACCGTACCGATTAAAGATTAGAGCCCCGGGTTTTGCCCATCTGGCTGCCATGGAAGATATGGTCAAGGGGCATATGCTGGCTGATGTGGTAACAGTGATTGGTACCATGGATGTTGTATTTGGCGAGATAGACAGATGAACAAATGTTATGAAGGCCGTTGCAATGCAGTAAATTCAGCCGTCTGTGGCCAGGGACGGCCACAGCCGAGCCTATATGGATATACTTGTAGCGTGCTGAAATTACTGTGTTGTGACGGCCCTGCTGCTCTTGATGAGGATCAGAAAGCATGAGTACCGTAATCTCGGAGACCGCACGTACAGATATAAACCGCTGGATTGAAAAATATCCAGAAGACCAGAAGCAGTCTGCAGCAATGGCTGCACTGCGTATCGTGCAGGATGAGAATGGCGGCTCACTCACAACTGAACTGATGGATGAGGTTGCAGCATATCTGGATATGCCGCCAATCAATGTCTATGAGGTTGCCACCTTCTACTCAATGTATGAGAGAAAACCGGTTGGTAAACACAAGCTCTGTGTCTGTACCAATATCTCCTGCATGTTGAGAAATTCAAAAGGGGTGGTTGATCACCTTGAAGAGAAACTAGGCATAGGCTTTGGTGAGGTGACCGAGGATGGCATGTTCTCCATGAAGGAGGTTGAGTGTCTTGGTGCCTGTGTAAATGCACCAGTCATGCAGGTTGGGGAACACTATCATGAGCATCTTGATCCAGAGAAGATTGACCAGTTACTGGAAGATCTAAGGAGAGAGGGATAACCATGGCTAATCAGGTCTGTTTCAGAAATAACCACCTGGAAAACTCCTGGACCCTCGCCGCCTACCAGAGCAGTGGCGGTTATGAGGTAGTGAAAAAAATACTTAGTGAGAAAACCTCACCGGAAGAGCTGATTGAGGATATCAAACTCTCCGCCCTGCGTGGACGTGGAGGTGCTGGATTCCCAACAGGGCTGAAGTGGAGTTTTATGCCACGCAACGCCCCGGGTCAGAAGTACATCGTCTGCAACTCAGATGAGGGTGAGCCTGGAACCTGCAAGGATAGGGATATTCTTCGCTATAATCCGCATCAATTAATTGAAGGGATGATTATTGCTGGTTACTGTATCGGTGCATCAGCTGGTTACAACTATATCCGTGGTGAATTCTGGGAGCCATACAGCCGCTTTGAGGGGGCTCTTGAAGAGGCCAGAGCAGCTGGTCTATTGGGAGAGAATATTCTGGGAAGCGGATTTGATTTCCAGCTTCATTCACATCTCGGTGCTGGTGCTTATGTCTGTGGTGAGGAGACAGCACTACTAAATTCAATTGAGGGCAAGAAGGGGCAACCTCGTTTTAAGCCACCATTCCCTGCTGGATTTGGTCTTTATGGACGTCCTACCACAATTAATAATACAGAGAGTCTGGCATCAATTCCGGTCATTCTCTCAAAGGGTGGACAGTGGTTCCTCGATCAGGGGTTACCTAATGCTGGAGGGGAGAAGCTATTTTCTGTGTCCGGCCATGTAAATAGGCCAGGAAATTATGAGGTTCCAATGGGAACACCATTCTCCGAGCTTCTGGAGATGGCAGGTGGTGTCAGGAATGGTCACCAGCTTAAGGCTGTTATTCCAGGCGGATCATCTACACCGGTAGTACCAGGCGAGAAGATGATGGAAATTAATATGGATTATGACTCCATCGCCTCAGCAGGATCAATGCTGGGAGCAGGTTCAGTAATTGTGATGGATGAGACCACCTGCATGCCACGGGTGTTGGCACGACTAGCATATTTTTATTATGAAGAGTCCTGTGGGCAATGTACCCCTTGTCGAGAAGGTACGGGGTGGTTGTCACGAATTACTCAGAGAATTGAGGATGGTAATGGTGTTCAGGCAGATATTGATCTGTTGGATAATGTTGCAGGTAATATTGAGGGAAATACTATCTGTGCATTGGGAGATGCGGCAGCAATGCCAGTACGCAGCTTCTTGAAACATTATCGTGATGAATTCCAGCACCATATTGACCACAAACAGTGCATGGTGACATCGGACTGGTAGAGAGACATATGAATATTTGTATAAGTTTTGGCAATCCTGTATCTATAGCCGTCTGTGCCCTGGATGAGCACAGTCGAGCGACACAGGGATGTGGTTGAGCGTGCTGTAGATGCAGGATTGCCAAGACTTTCGAGACTATTAATGACAATGGATACGCAGAAAGACAGAGTCACAATTGAAGTCAACGATACCCAGCTTGAAGCCAGGCAGGGTCAGATGTTGATTGAGGTCGCTGATGCAAATGGCATCTCGATCCCGCGTTTCTGCTATCACAAAAAACTATCAGTATCTGCCAACTGCAGAATGTGTCTGGTTGAGGTTGAGAATGCACCGAAGATGCTCCCAGCCTGCGCAACCCCGGTAACTGATGGAATGAAAGCGTGGACAAAATCACCAAAGGCTATTGCAGCACAGAAGAGTGTGATGGAGTTCCTCCTTATCAACCACCCACTGGATTGCCCAGTATGTGACCAGGGGGGAGAGTGTGATCTGCAGGAGATGGCTCTTGGGTATGGCGGATACCAGGCCAGATATGGTGAGAAAAAACGTATTGTAAAAGACAAGGATTATGGTCCTCTGGTCTCAACTGAGATGACTCGCTGTATCCACTGTACTCGCTGCATCCGTTTCAGCACAGAGGTTGCGGGAATAACAGAGCTTGGTGGTACAGGGCGTGGCGACCATATGGAGATTGGTACCTATGTACGTAAGACTCTGAGTTCCGAGCTCTCTGGCAATATGATCGACCTCTGTCCGGTCGGTGCGCTACTCTCAAAACCATTCCTCTTTTCAGCACGTTCTTGGGAGATGAATAGTGTTTCCAGTATTGCACCTCATGATGCGGTTGGATCAAATATTCAGATCCAGACCCGTGGCGGAAAGGTGATGCGGGTTATTCCGCAGGAGAACGAGTCAGTTAATGAGATCTGGATCTCTGATCGTGACCGTTTCAGCTATCTAGGGCTTGATAGTGATGACAGATTGACCCAGCCAATGATTCGTAGTGAGTCTGGAGAGCTGGTAGAGACAGATTGGCAGAGTGCACTGGAGGCAGCTGTTAATGGTCTCAAGGAAGTTGTATCAGATAATGGTGGTGATGCCATAGGTTCTGTTGCCTCACCAAGTAGTACGGTAGAAGAGTTCTATCTGCTGCAAAAGTTAATGCGTGGGATGGGGTCATCAAATATTGATCACCGACTGCACCAACAGGATTTCTCTGGTCAGTCTGAGCAGATTGCACCGCAGTTGGGATGTTCTATCAGTGATATCGAGGTGATGGACTCTATCCTTGTTGTGGGAAGTAACTTGCGTCATGAGCAGCCACTGTTGTCACACAGAGTACGTAAGGCTGCTCTGAATGGCAGTGCTGTTTCAACTCTTAATCCAGAGGCAGAAGAGGATGTTGAGTTTAATTTTTCACTCTCTGAGCAGATAGTGACTGACAGTCTCACCAGTGATCTGGCTGCAGTTGCCAAGGCGATGGTTGATCTTGGTAAGGGTGGTGAGATGACAGGAATATCAGATCTTCTCACCAGTGCTGTAGTAACAGAGAGACACAGGGCAGTTGCTGACTCACTGGTTAATGGAGAGAAGAGCATGGTGCTGATGGGTGAGATAGCCTATCGAGACCAGAATCAGGCAGTGATTTATGCTCTATCAGGAGCAATCGCAAAGATGGCTTCTGGAGTATTTGGTTTTGTAACTGAGGGTGCTAATGCGCTGGGTGGAGCCCTTGCAGGGGCTGTTCCTCACCGTGGTGTGGCTGGTGTAGATGTCGATACAACAGGAAAAGATATAGTAGCAATGGTAGAGCAGCCACCCAAGGCAATGGTGTTGACAGGAGTTGAAGGGGGTATTGATATCTCTGCTGATCTAGTCAAATCCAGTAGCTTTGTGGTTTCACTCTCTGCGTTTGCAGACCCTGTAATTAGAGCTAATGCAGATGTTCTTCTGCCAATGGCAGCATTCAGTGAGACATCTGGTACTTTTGTGAACGCAGAGGGCAGGTGGCAGAGTTTCGGTGGGGCAGTCGCTCCAATGGGTGAATCACGCCCAGGCTGGAAGATATTAAGAGTGCTAGGTACATTGGCCAATATTGATGGGTTTGACTTTGATAGTTCAGATGATGTTCTGGAAGAGTTGAGGAGTGTTTGTGATCAATCTGAAGAGAAGCAGTGGTCATGGAGTGCGCCATCTGATCTTGGTGACCTGAAGGCAACTACTGCAACTGGTTCATCAATCTATCAGGTTGATGCACTTGTACGTCGTTCCGAGCCACTACAGCAGATACAGTTCTCTTATAGCAAGAACAGTGTGAATGGAGGTGCGGCATAATGTTTGGATTGCCAGATGATGTGATCACTGTGCTCTGGACACTGATCAAGATCGTTGCCATTGTGGCCCCACTGATGATAAGTGTTGCCTATCTAACCTATGCGGAACGTAAAATTATTGGGTACATGCAGATTCGTGTTGGACCAAATCGTGTGGGTCCAAAGGGGTGGTTGCAACCTATTGCTGATGCACTAAAGTTGATGTTCAAGGAGATTATTCTGCCAACAGGTGCCAACAAGGCGCTGTTTGTGGTGGCACCAATGCTCTCTATTGCTCCTGCACTAGCTGCCTGGGCAGTAATCCCGTTTGATGATGGAATGGTTCTCTCTAATCTTGATGCCGGTCTACTCTATATTCTGGCCCTAACCTCAGTTGGGGTTTATGGTGTAATTATTGCTGGCTGGGCCTCAAACTCAAAATATGCATTCCTTGGCGCTCTGCGTTCAGCTGCACAGGTAGTCTCTTATGAGATTGCAATGGGTTTTGCCTTGGTTGGTGTACTAATGGCGGCTGGAAGCCTCAATCTTGGTGAGATTGTTCGTGCGCAAGAGGGTGGTTTCCTTAATTGGTATTGGTTACCTCTGTTACCTCTGTTTGTAGTCTATTTCCTCTCAGGTGTTGCTGAGACTAACCGGGCACCATTTGATGTAGCAGAAGGTGAATCTGAGATCGTGGCAGGTTTCCATGTAGAGTATTCAGGCATGACATTTGCGATCTTCTTCCTTGCTGAGTATGCCAATATGATTCTGATTGCAGCATTGGCAAGTATACTTTTCCTTGGTGGGTGGCTCTCGCCATTCACAGGAGTTCCACTGCTGGGTGAGATTACAGCATGGGTTCCTGGACTCTTCTGGTTGCTAATGAAGATGTCGATCTTCCTCTTCCTTTTCCTCTGGTTTAGAGCAACGTTCCCTCGTTACCGCTACGATCAGCTAATGCGCCTGGGCTGGAAGGTATTTCTACCGGTAACAATCTTCTGGCTGTTTGTGGAAGGTGTGGCTATTTATGCAGAAATTGGCCCTTGGTTTGATGGTGTGTTGGGAGCTTGATGAATGGATAAGCTGATTAAGATCATCAAGACATGGACATTCTGGGAGCTCTTCCAGGGCATGAGTGTCACTGGAAGAAACCTGTTCAATAAAAAGTTTACCCTCAACTACCCAGAAGAGAAGGCGCCACAGTCACCACGTTTCCGTGGCCTCCATGCCCTGCGTCGCTATCCAGATGGCGAGGAGCGCTGTATTGCCTGCAAGCTCTGCGAGGCGGTCTGTCCTGCAATGGCAATTACCATTGAGGCAGCACCGCGAGATGAGGATGCACCTGAGATTAATCGCCCCGAACAGCCAAAGGCTGGTAATGGTGCAGGTAGATCAAGAAATTACGGCAATCGCAGAACAACAAAATATGAGATAGATCTCTTTAAATGCATCTTTTGTGGATATTGCGAGGAGGCATGCCCTGTTGAGGCAATTGTAGAGACAAGAATTTATGAATACAGCTTTGAGGAGCGTGGCGAGAATGTCATGACCAAGGAGGCTCTGCTGAGAATTGGAGATGAACAGGAGGCTCAACTTGCGGCTGACCTGGAAATCGATGGGAGATACAGATAATGACCACTGTCCTTTTTTATCTGTTTAGTGCAATTCTACTGTTTGCCGCATTCCGTGTGATTACCGCAAAGAGTGCTGTCCATGCCGCAATCTTCCTGATCCTTGCCTTCTTTACCACCTCTGCACTATGGCTACTGCTGGAGGCCGAGTTCCTCGCCATTACCCTGGTGCTGGTCTATGTGGGGGCAGTGATGGTGCTATTCCTCTTTGTGGTGATGATGCTGGATGTCAATATGGATCCGCTACGGGAGGGCTTTACCCGCTACTTCCCGGCCGGCGCACTCGTTGCTGCAACTATTGTATTTGAGATGAGTATTGTGTTGGGAGGCCGTTACTTTGGTAGTGATAATTTCCCATCACCAGTTCCTCACGAGGCTGGATATAGTAATACCAAGGCGCTCGGTCAGGAGTTATATACAAATCACCTCTTCGCTTTCGAGGTGGCAGCAGCAATCCTGTTGATTGCAATTGTGGCAGCTATTGGCCTCACCTTCCGCCGTAGAGTGGAGAGCAAGAAACAGAATATTCCAGATCAGCATCGTGTCGATCGTAAAGATCGTGTACGCCTATTGGATATACGTGAGGGAGGAGAATAATGACTATTTCTAACTTCTCATTAAGCACTTGTAATCGTTCATATCGTTTCTGTACGGTTCAAGGGCAAGGCGAAAAATGTGAGTTTACAAGTGTAAATGTCCATTTTTTAACGCAGCTATTGAGCCGTACAGAAAGGAGATGAATGATTATGATTGAACTTTCTGACTTTCTGATCCTCGGTGCACTGCTCTTTACCATGAGTATGGCTGGTATTTTTCTTAATAGAAAAAATGTCCTAATCCTGCTGATGGCGATCGAGCTGATGCTGCTCTCGGTTAACATGAATTTTGTCGCCTTCTCCCACTATCTTGGGGATACGGCAGGCCAGGTCTTTGTATTCTTTATATTGACTGTGGCCGCTGCAGAGGCGGCTATTGGGTTGGCAATTCTGGTATTGCTGTTCCGTAATCGTCGAACCATCAATGTCGATGATCTTGATGAGTTAAGGGGGTAGAGGCTATGGTGACTAATTCAAATTGCACTTGTAACCGTTTAGATTGCTTCTGTACGGTACAAGAGCCAGGCGGAAAATGTGAGTTTGCAAGTGTAAATGTCCATTTTTCAACGCAGCTATTGGGCCGTACAGAAGCGAGGTAAATGGTTACTATGAAATCAATCTACCTTGGGATTATCCTTGCTCCACTAATCGGCAGCATGCTGGCAGGCCTGTTTGGCCACTGGATGGAGCGCAGGGTTGCACATATCGTCACGATTGGCGGTGTGGCGATCTCCTTTATTCTCGCCCTGATTGTCTTCAAGGATACGGCAATTGATGGCAACACCTTCAACGGCAATGTCTACACCTGGCTTGTTAGCGATGGCGTCTCTTTTAATGTCGGTTTCCTGGTAGATCAGCTGACGGCAATGATGCTGGTAGTGGTCAGCTTTGTCTCCCTGATGGTTCACATCTATACCATTGGCTACATGCAGGAGGATCCAGGGTACAAGCGCTTCTTTAGCTATATCTCCCTCTTCACCTTCTCCATGTTTATGTTGGTGATGTCCAACAACTTCATGCAGCTCTTCTTTGGCTGGGAGGCGGTTGGTCTGGTCTCATATCTGTTGATCGGTTTCTGGTTCCAGAAGGAGACAGCAATCTACGCCAACCTCAAGGCCTTCCTGGTTAACCGTGTTGGTGACTTCGGTTTTCTGCTGGGTATTGCGGCAGTTTTGCTCTACTTCGGATCGATGGATTATGCCGAGGTCTTTGCCGGCACCGCAGCGGTAGAGGGGCAGACTATCAATATTCTTGGCGATAGTGAGTGGTCAGTGATGACTGTGATCTGCATCCTTCTCTTTGTCGGTGCCATGGGTAAATCGGCACAGGTTCCACTCCATGTCTGGCTCCCAGATTCGATGGAGGGGCCAACCCCTATCTCTGCACTGATCCATGCTGCAACCATGGTTACCGCCGGTATCTTTATGGTGGCCCGGATGTCGCCACTGTTTGAGCTCTCGGAGACTGCGCTCTCAGTTGTAATTGTGATCGGTGCCATTACTGCACTATTTATGGGTTTCCTCGGTCTGGTACAGCACGATATCAAGCGTGTTGTTGCCTACTCAACTCTTTCACAGCTGGGATATATGACGGTGGCACTTGGTGCCTCGGCCTACGCCGCCGGTGTCTTCCACCTGATGACCCACGCCTTCTTCAAGGCACTGCTCTTCCTGGCGGCTGGATCGGTCATCATTGCGATGCATCATGAGCAGGATATGCGCAATATGGGTGGCCTGAAGAAACATATGCCGATCACCTACTGGACCTCACTGGTGGGCTCCCTGGCACTGATCGGCTTCCCCGGTTTTGCCGGATTCTTCTCCAAGGATGCCATTATCGAGGCGGTGCATGCCTCAACCATTGCCGGCTCCACCTTTGCCTATATTGCGGTGCTCTCCGGTGTCTTTATTACCGCACTCTACAGTTTCCGGATGTTCTTCCTCACCTTCCATGGCCCAGAGCGTTTCCGCGATTCTGCAGGCCATCATGGCGATGAAGATGGTGATCATGGTCACCATGGTGTTCATGAGCCGCACGAGCCCCCATGGGTGGTAACCGGTCCGCTGATTGCATTGGCAATCCCCTCGGTCATTATCGGTGCGCTCTATCTGGAGCCGATGCTCTTCGGCGGTTTCTTTGGTGATGCGATTCAGGTCAAGCCGGAACACGATGTATTGGCACATGTTGGTGAGAGCTTCCACGGTATCTTCGGGTTTATCCTTCACGGGATGATGGCACCCCCATTCTGGCTGGCGATGGCCGGTGTTGGCACTGCCTACTATCTCTATATGGTACGTACCGATATTCCAGAGATGATCCGCGCACGTTTCTCTATACTGCATCGCATTCTTGAGAACAAATATGGCTTTGATAGCTTCAACGAGATCTTCTTTGCTGGTGGATCCCGTGGGATCGGTGGACTACTCTGGAAGGTCGGCGATACCAAGCTTATTGATGGGCTGATGGTTAACGGGTCTGCTCGTGGAGTGGGGAAGATTGCCGCAGTGATTCGTCATCTGCAGAGTGGCTATCTATACCACTACGCCTTTGCAATGATTATTGGTCTGCTGATTATGCTGGCCTGGGTGATTTACCGATAGGGACTACGGAAGATAACAATGGATTCAAGTAGCAATTTGCTGAGTTTACTGATCTGGGTTCCTGTCCTGGGTGGCTTGCTCACCCTGATGATCGGGGACCAACGTGGTGTTTTCGGCCGGGTTAATGCGCTGGCATTCTCAATCATCACTCTGCTGATATCGCTCTCTCTGTTGACCGGTTTTGACCGCTCCACCCATCTGATGCAGTTTGTGGAGATGGTCCCCTGGATTGAGCCATTCAATATCAACTACCACCTTGGCGTTGATGGAATCTCGATGCC
>CAYQBY010000015.1:0-35372 GCA_964415865.1 uncultured Piscirickettsiaceae bacterium
CAATGAATTATCTGATCTCCGACAAAATTAGTCAACTTTTACGGTTTTCAGCCAGTAATTATCATTATGACAAATAATTCACTTAATACTGTCATCCCCACGGAGTCGGGGATCCATCAAGGCATAAGGGCAACCAAATCCAACCCTGTGGTCTCATCAAGACCAAACATGATGTTCATATTCTGTACCGCCTGCCCCGAGGCACCCTTTACCAGATTATCGATCACCGACAATACAACTACGTGGTCCGAATCATCCGGTGCATGGATAGCAATTCTGCATAGATTACTGCCCCGTACCGTGCGTGTCTCAGGATGAGAGCCCACAGGCAATACATCAACAAAAGGCTCGTTTACATATTTCTCTTCATAAATTGACTGTAAATCGGCAACATCACCAGAGATCCGCATATAGAGTGTGGCATGAATCCCACGAATCATCGGCACCAGATGAGGCACAAAAGTGAGCCCTATTTCACTCTGGTTTGCCATTCTGCCAATGCCCTGATGGATCTCTGGCCAGTGCCGATGTCCAGGAACTGCATATGCCTTGAAGCTTTCTGCAGATTCCGCCTGCAGGGTTCCCACATTTGCACCACGACCGGCACCACTGACTCCCGATTTACAATCAGCAATCAATCCATTCAGCTCTACCAACCCTTTTTCAACCAGAGGTAAAAAACCCAACTGGACAGCCGTTGGATAACATCCAGGATTAGCCAGCACTCGTGCATTTCGAATGGCCTCACGATTAACCTCAGGCAGACCATAGACCGCCTCTGCCAGCAGATCCTCACAGCCATGAGGCATTCCGTACCACTTTTCCCAGATAGCCGGATCACTCAAGCGGAAATCTGCTGCCAGGTCAATAATGCGCACACCAGCATCCACCAACTCCCGGGCCATGGTCATGGCGACACCGTTCGGGGTTGCTGAGAAGACCACATCACAACTCTTCAACTGCTCCGTATCAGGCTCCGAGAACTCAATACCAACATGTCCGCGCAGATTGGGGAATAGCTCTGCAACAGATTTACCCGCCTCAGAACGAGAGGTGATAACCCGCAACTCCACACCCGGGTGTTTCGCAAGCAAACGCAGCAATTCCACACCGGTATATCCGGTTCCCCCCACAATCCCTACTTTGATCATCTCTAAATCTCTCAAACTGATAAAAAATTCATTCTAACAAAAAAGCCCCGACCATTGCTGACCGGGGCTTTTCAGAAACGACAAAACTAAATTATCGTCTATATCATTTTCAGGCGTGTGCAGAGCAAGGTAGAAAATGTGAGTCTGTCCTTAGATGACCACGAGCATTGCTCGTAGTGTTACTATTGCAAATGTCCATTTTCAAACGTAGCTATGCGCTCGCCTGGAGATGAGATGGGCGATAATTTACATCATGCCGCCCATTCCTCCCATTCCCCCCATACCACCACTCATATCAGGCATTGGGGCCGCCTCTTCCTTAGGAATCTCGGCAACCATCGCCTCGGTAGTGATCATTAGACCTGTTACAGATGCCGCATACTGCAGTGCAGAACGGGTCACCTTGGCTGGATCAAGAATTCCCATCTCGATCATGTCACCATACTCTGCAGTAGCTGCGTTGTAGCCATAGTTGCCATCGTTATTCTCGATGTTATTAACTACAACAGAACCCTCATCACCTGCATTGCCAACAATCTGGCGCAGTGGCTCTTCCATCGCACGACGCATGATGTTGATACCAACATCCTGGTCATGATTGTCACCAGACAGATCAGAAATACCTGCACGGGCACGAATCAGGGCAGTACCACCACCTGGCACCACACCCTCTTCAACTGCAGCACGGGTTGCATGAAGCGCATCCTCAACACGAGCCTTCTTCTCTTTCATCTCAACCTCAGTTGCTGCACCAACCTTGATCACGGCAACACCACCGGCAAGCTTGGCGACACGCTCCTGGAGCTTCTCCTTGTCGTAGTCAGAGGTGGTGTTCTCGATCTGTTGACGTACCTGAACCACACGCGCCTCAATCTCCTCCGCACTACCTGCACCATCAATAATGACAGTGTTGTCTTTTTCCACAACAATACGCTTGGCAGTTCCCAGATCTTCCAGAGTTGTCTTCTCCAGAGAGAGACCGACCTCCTCAGAGACCACCTGACCACCTGTCAGAATAGCTATATCCTGCAGCATTGCCTTGCGACGATCACCAAATCCTGGCGCCTTCACCGCAGCAACCTTGACGATACCACGCATTGAGTTGACCACCAGTGTGGCCAGTGCCTCACCCTCAATATCCTCAGCAATAATCAGCAGAGGACGGCCTGCCTTGGCAACTCCTTCCAGGATCTGTAGCAGATCACGGATATTGGAGATCTTCTTGTCAAACAACAGGATAAATGGATCCTCCAGCTCAGCAGTCATATTTTGCTGATTATTCACAAAATATGGAGAGAGGTAACCACGATCAAACTGCATACCCTCAACGACATCCAGCTCATTCTCAAGAGACTTGCCCTCCTCAACAGTGATGACACCCTCCTTGCCAACCTTCTCCATTGCGTCGGCAATAATCGTACCGATAGACTCATCAGAGTTTGCAGAGATACTACCAACCTGTGAAATTGCACCAGTATCAGTGCAAGGTGTTGCAAGATTTTTGATCTGCTCAACTGCAGCAGATACAGCCTTGTCGATGCCACGCTTGAGATCCATTGGGTTCATACCAGCTGCTACCGCCTTCATGCCCTCACGCATAATTGCCTGAGCCAATACGGTTGCTGTTGTAGTTCCATCACCAGCAACATCAGAGGTCTGGGATGCAACCTCTTTCACCATCTGTGCACCCATATTCTCGTACTTGTTATCCAACTCGATCTCTTTTGCTACAGAGACACCATCCTTGGTAATGGTTGGGGCACCAAAAGCCTTGTCCAAAACCACATTGCGCCCCTTAGGACCGAGCGTTACCTTGACTGCATTGGCCAAAGTATTGACTCCAGCCAGCATCAGATGACGTGCGTCATCACCAAACTTTACTTCTTTTGCACTCATTATTCTTTTCCTTAATCGGTTAATTAACCTTCAATAACAGCCATGATGTCGCTTTCGTTCATGACCAGCAGCTCTTCACCATCAACCTTGATCTCGGTTCCGGCAAACTTGCCAAACAGAACAGTGTCGCCAACCTTCACATCCATCTCTTGGCGTGAACCGTTGTCAGCGACCTTGCCGTTACCGGCTGCAACAATCTCGCCACGACTTGGTTTCTCGGTTGCTGAATCAGGAATAACAATACCGCCGGCGGACATCCGCTCCTCTTCCATGCGGCGAACAACTACACGATCGTGCAGGGGACGCAAATTCATAAAGGTCTCTCCTTAATATTATGATAAATTTCAAAATCCGACTCGGAATGGCCGCTAACCACAATTAGCACTCTCACCCGAGGAGTGCTAATGATATGGGCGGTTATAGTTAAGTCAAGGGAAGATGTGGAATATAAAAACTAATACCCCAATCAAAAAGAGTGCGCTATTTCAGCCAGGGATCGCCCTTTTCATGAAATTCACCATCAATAGTCACCCCATCTCTCCGCTCTGTCGAAGAACTGGTTTCGCCGTACTGAAAGTTGACACTGTTTGAGCGGGCAAGAAACCCGCGTATCAACATCTTTCTTGTGGTCGGAATCAGGCCAAGAAACCCAATAAAATCAGTCACAAACCCAGGGGTCAACAGCAGTGCTCCACTTACCAGAAGCGCCGCCCCCTCCATTAATTGAAGTGCAGGAATCTCACCACCAGCCATACTTCTCTGTGCATCCATCAAGGTAGATAACCCCTGAGCCCTCAACAAGGTTACGCCAATAATGGCAGTTGCCACCACCAAAAGAATGGTTGAAAAGGCTCCAATTACTGAACCAACCTGCATCAACAGGTAAATTTCTACCAGCGGAACCAGTATAAAGAGCAGAAACAGCAGTCTAAAAGGATTCATATCGCACCTATTGTACTGTATTCTCTGCCCTTATTGTGGCAACAGCGAAAGATACCATTACAATCCTCACCACCTGTCCTGACCGAATGACAGCGGAATCAATTGCAAAATTACTGGTCGAACGTAGATATGCCGCCTGCATCAATCTGATTGATGGTATCCACTCTATCTATAGGTGGAAAGATGACATAGAGAGCACCGAGGAGACTCTACTTATTATAAAGACAATAAAACAGCGATACCCTAAGGTTGAGACCACCATCCTGGAGAACCATCCATACGACACCCCAGAGGTGATTGCACTGGATATTAAGAATGGAGCCCCCTCTTATCTCTCATGGATCATGCAAGCCACTGAAATAGAAAAAACGCAATAGAATCACATCATGAAATTACAAGGTATTATCTGGAACACACTATTCACTATACTGCTTCTACTGGGAGCTACATCCACAACCCTGGCTGAACAGTCGCCAATTCAGCAACTTGGTGGATTGATGGACTCTCTGGGTCTGGGTGATGCAAGTGATGAGCCGCTCCACCCGGACAAGGCTTTTATCTTCTCCAGTCAGGACCCTGATAACGACTCAATCCAGCTGGATTGGCAGATTGCGGATGAGCACTATCTCTATCGCAACAAATTCAAGTTCAAGCTAATGGATGAGAAAAACCTCTCGATTGGCACCCCTGACCTCCCTGCCGGTGATATCAAAGAGGATCAGTTTTTTGGAACCCTGGAGGTCTACCATGGTGACAAGAGTATCAACCTGCCCATTAAACGCACCAACAATGATGCTGCCAGTGGCACCCTGAGAGTGATGTATCAAGGGTGTGCCGAACGAGGCATCTGCTACCCACCAATCAGCAAAAAGGTCCCTATCAATCTATCCGCAATCATCAAATCTGCATCCGCCAGTGAGAGTGTTGCAAGCAAAAATAGCAGCGGTGCACCACTGGCAGAACAGGATCAGATTGCTGCATCTCTGGGAAGCGGGAATATGTTCCTCACCCTAATAAGCTTTTTTGGCTTTGGCTTGTTACTGGCATTTACCCCATGCATCTTCCCGATGATTCCGATACTTTCCGGAATTATCGTTGGGCAGGGCGATAAGATTACTACTCGCAGGGCATTCACCATGTCTCTGGTCTATGTACTGGCAATGGCTCTCACCTACACATTTGCCGGGGTAATGGCTGGGCTCTTTGGGGAAAACCTGCAAGCCGCCTTCCAGAACCCATGGATTCTCGGCACATTCAGTTTTATTTTTGTCTTGTTAGCACTATCAATGTTTGGCTTCTATGACCTGCAGATGCCATCGAGCATTCAGGGTAAATTGGCTCAAGCAAGCAACCGGCAAAAAAGGGGGTCTCTAACCGGGGTTGCAATCATGGGACTGTTATCAGCATTGATTGTGGGTCCATGCGTGGCTGCACCACTGGCTGGCGCTCTGATCTACATTGGACAGACCGGAGACGCACTGTTGGGTGGACTGGCACTATTTGCTCTCAGTATAGGTATGGGAATGCCGCTACTGGCAATTGGCACCTCGGCCGGTAAATTACTGCCACACGCAGGGGCATGGATGGATGCGGTCAAATCCATATTTGGGGTACTGCTGCTTGCTGTTGCCGTATGGATGCTGGAACGTATCATTCCTGCCACTGTTACCATGTTGCTTTGGGCGACACTGCTTATTGTGCCGGCAATATATATGGGCGCACTGGAACCTCTTCCATCCCCCAGTAGTGGATGGAAAAAACTGTGGAAGGGGTCCGGACTGTTAATGTTGGTTTACGGAGTAATGTTGATGATCGGATCAGCATCAGGCAGTGGCGATCCATTCCAGCCACTCAAAAATATTCGGGCAGGGAGCGGATCAGATTCTGCAATCCAGCAAGAGCATCTTGCCTTTCAGCAGATCAAGGGAATAACTGGACTGCAGACAGCACTGGCTGAAGCAACCCGCAACAACCAGCCCGTTTTTCTCGACTTCTATGCCGACTGGTGTATCTCATGCAAAGAGTTTGAGTCTCTCACTTTTTCTGACCCCAATGTTCAACAGGCTCTTTCATCTGCCATGTTGCTACAGGCTGATGTCACCCCAAATGATGAACAAGATCAGGCTCTGATGAAAAAATTGGGAATTTTTGGCCCGCCTGCACTTCTGTTTTTTGATCGCTCCGGCCATGAAGTCACCTCTGCCCGTCTGGTCCAGTTTATGGATGCAGAACCATTCGCAAAACATGTACGTAAAGCTTTTACACAATAGATATGAACAAGAGAATAGTAATCATACTAGCGTTGATCGCCCTGCTTGCAGGCGGCTCCACCCACTATTATCTGAACTCTTTTGCAAAACCTGACACTACAGCCCCCATAGTAGCCGTCAAAACTGTCGAAAAAAGTCCTCTTGATATAGCTCTGCTGGATCTTGATGGCAAGCCCCACAAGATGAATGAGTGGATAGGAGATGTTGTAATCATCAATTTCTGGGCCACCTGGTGCCCTCCATGCAGACGAGAGATCCCGACAATCATTGCCCTGCAGGATGAGTTAAAGGATAAAGGGGTCCAGTTTTTAGGAGTTGCCGTTGACTCAACTGATCGTGTCAGAAAGTATGTGAAGGAGCACAACATCAACAACTACCCAACTCTACAGGGTGAGAGTGCAGGCCTGGATTTCTCAATTGCGCTTGGTAACAGCAGATCCATCCTTCCCTATACCGTTATTATTGACCGCAACGGAGAGATCGTTGAGAGACATACCGGAGAGGCCACACGAGATCAATTGCTCAAACATATCAACCCCCTATTGTAGTTATTAGCACCGTTCTTGATGCGATCTCACCAAACTTTGCGCCGATCATCAAGAAACCGTGGACATTCCATGGTAACTGCGCCACAATAGCAATACTGAGCAACCACGGATCAATATTCACAATAATTCTGACATGGCGACAATACTGGTTCTTAACGGCCCCAATCTAAACCTTCTAGGCACACGTGAACCTGGCCACTATGGGGATGACACCCTGGATGTCATTATCGAGGGGCTTGAAACTGAAGCAAACAGTGCCGGGCACCAGATACAAAGCCTGCAGAGCAACTCTGAACAGGAATTAATTGAGCGCATTCATCAGGCTAATCAGGATGGTGTGCGCTTCATTCTGATTAATCCAGCGGCATTCACCCACTCAAGCGTTGCCATCCGTGATGCACTTCTTGGGGTAGATATTCCATTTATTGAGATTCATCTCTCCAATACACATGCGCGTGAATCATTCCGTCACAACTCCTATTTTTCCGATATTGCCAAAGGTGTAATTATAGGCCTTGGGGCACAGGGATACTCACTTGCACTACAGGCGGCTATCAGCCAACTGAACCAAACAACCTAACAAACAATCATCAAGGACTACAGTTATGGATATTCGAAAGGTCAAAAAACTTATTGAGCTACTGGAAGAGTCCGGTATTGCAGAGATAGAGATTCAGGAAGGAGAAGGCTCTGTACGCATTAGTCGCTACGGACAGGGCGCCGCCATTGCCCCACCTGCTGCCCCAGTTGCAGTAGCAGCACCTGCAGCAACATTCGCACCTGAGGCTTCTGTCGAACCAGTTGCGGCCCCCAGCTTTTCAGGACATGAGGTCAAATCACCTATGGTTGGTACCTTCTATCGCTCTGCCTCACCAGGGGCAAAACCATTTGTTGAGATTGGCGACACCATTGCCGCTGGTGACACCATCTGCATCATTGAGGCGATGAAAATTCTCAACCAGATTGAGGCTGACAAATCCGGCACTATCACCGCTATTCTTGCAGAAAATGCCGAGGCTATTGAGTTTGAACAACCACTGTTCGTTATTGAATAACCCCTCAATAATATAATCTCCAAACCCCGTACCGGGTTTGCGAAAGGGATCACCAAAAATGCTGGATAAAATTGTTATTGCCAACCGCGGCGAAATTGCACTCCGAATTCTTCGTGCCTGCAAGGAGCTGGGAATAAAAACCGTTGCCGTACACTCAACTGCAGACCACACACAAAAGCATGTGCGTCTGGCAGATGAATCTGTCTGTATAGGACCTCCCTCATCTCTTGAGAGCTACCTCAACATACCCGCCATAATCAGCGCGGCCGAGGTGACTGATGCGATGGGTATACATCCTGGATATGGCTTCCTCTCCGAGAACGCAGATTTTGCAGAGAGAGTAGAACGTAGCGGATTCCGTTTTATCGGCCCCAAGGCAGATACCATCCGGATGATGGGTGACAAGGTTGAGGCAATCAAGGCAATGAAGGGGTCAGGGGTTCCAACTGTGCCAGGATCTGATGGTCCACTGGGAGATGATGATGCGGCCAATCTGGCGCATGGCAAAAGAATTGGCTACCCAGTCATCATCAAGGCCGCTGGTGGTGGCGGCGGACGTGGAATGCGTGTTGTCCATAGTGAGGCTACCCTGCTGCAATCCATAACCATGACCAAAACCGAGGCGGCAACCGCTTTTGATAATGATGTCGTATACATGGAGAAGTTCCTGGAAAATCCTCGCCATGTAGAGATCCAGGTACTGGCTGATGACCATGGCAATGCAATCCACCTGGGAGAGAGAGACTGCTCCATGCAGCGTCGCCATCAGAAGGTGGTAGAAGAGGCACCAGCTCCCGGTATTACCGAGGAGCTACGGGCACAGATCGGTGAGCGCTGCGCAAAAGCGTGTCAGGAGATTGGATATACTGGTGCAGGCACCTTTGAGTTTTTATATGAAAATGGAGAGTTCTACTTTATCGAGATGAACACGCGTGTTCAGGTAGAGCACCCTGTTACAGAGATGATTACCGGCATTGACATCGTTCGTGAACAGCTACGAATCGCATCAGGAGAACTTCTAAGCTACAAGCAGGAGGACATAAAGGTTAGAGGGCACGCAATTGAGTGCCGCATCAATGCAGAGGATGCACACACCTTTATCCCCTCGCCCGGAGAGGTTACTACCTACCACGCCCCCGGAGGAATTGGGGTCAGGGTTGATTCTCATCTCTACACCGGATACCACGTACCTCCACACTACGATTCCATGATTGGTAAGCTCATCACCTATGGTGAAAGCAGAGATACCGCTATTGCACGTATGCGCACCGCACTGGATGAGATGGTTATCGGTGGAATTCGCAACAACATTGATCTCCATCGTGACATCATCAGGGATGCAAATTTCATCGCAGGTGGGGCAAATATCCACTACCTGGAAAAGAAGCTGGATCTATAGCCAGGAGAGCTAATTGTCCTGGTTTCAGACTAGAGTTACCGTCGACAAGAAGGCGGCAGAGTCACTATCAGATCTACTCTCAGATCTTGGCGCAGCCTCTGTAACCTTTGAGGATGCAGAGGATCAGCCCCTGCTTGAACCTGCGCCTGGTGAGACTCCTCTCTGGAAAAAAATTGATGTAGTTGGACTATTTGATGCAAAGCTCAGCCAGGAGCTGATATCGATTGCGCTCTCCCAACAACTTACTGAAGAGCAGATCTCTACTCTGACTATCTCCGATCTTGAGGAGCAGAACTGGGTCCGTGCATGGATGGATGATTTTCACCCCATGAGATTCGGCCAAAGGGTGTGGATTATTCCATCATGGAGTGACCCAATTGATGATGATGGCATCAATATCATGCTGGATCCAGGGCTTGCCTTTGGTACCGGCACTCACCCTACTACAGCCCTCTGTATGGAGTGGCTTGATGCTAACCCCCCTACAGAGAAAAGTGTTATTGATTATGGATGTGGCTCTGGCATTCTTGCCATTACTGCTGCAAAACTTGGGGCATCATCAGTTCACTGTGTAGATACTGACCCCCAGGCTCTTACAGCCACCCTTGATAATGGTGAGAAAAATGGGGTTACCTCAATCCTGAAGAGTTACCTGCCTGATGATTTTCCAGCTGAGGAACAGGCTGATCTTCTAATTGCCAATATTCTGGCAGGGCCACTCATTGAGCTTGCCCCCAAACTTGTGAAACATGTGAAACCCGGTGGCGACATAGTACTCTCTGGCATTCTCAGAGAGCAGGCTAATGAACTCATTTCCGTATACAGCCAGTGGTTTGAGATGAACCCCCCGACTTTTCAGCAGGAGTGGGGCAGAATTGATGGCAGCAGAAGATAAGAGCGCATATAGGGGCAATTAAGAGAGATGATTCAGGGGTCGAAGCTATCGACTGGGGAGCAAAACGAGAGTATCATCTGCCTCCTTTTTAAGCACGTCATAAACCCTTTGATATCATGCAGATCGGCCCTTACAAACTGAAGAACAATCTTGTGCTGGCGCCAATGGCGGGAGTGACCGATCGTCCATTCCGCCAACTCTGCCGCAGTTTAGGGGCAGGTATGGCTGTTTCCGAGATGGTCTCTTCAAACTCACTGCTATGGGGCAGCGCAAAGACTAAACGACGTGCTGACCACACCGGAGAGGAGGAACCACGCTCCGTACAGATAATGGGGGCAGACCCTGAGATGATGGCAGAGGCTGCGAAATATAATGCCGATAATGGTGCCCAGATTATCGATATCAATATGGGATGCCCGGCAAAAAAAGTCTGTAATGTAGCTGCTGGATCTGCCTTGATGAGGAATGAGAATCTGGTTGAGGAGATTCTAAATGCAGTAATTCGGGCTGTGGATGTCCCCGTTACTCTTAAAATACGTACTGGATGGGACAGTGAGAGCCGTAATGGTCTGCAGATTGCAAAAATTGCCGAGAGCGCTGGAGTTCAGGCACTTGCTGTACATGGACGTACTCGTGCTGATGGCTATAGTGGGGATGCTGAATATGAGACTATCGCCACTATTAAGCAGTCCATCCAGATCCCTGTTATCGCCAATGGTGACATCACCTCACCTCAAAAAGCAGCTGAGGTACTAGGCAAGACCGGAGCAGATGGACTGATGGTTGGAAGAGCCGCACAGGGGAGACCGTGGATTTTTCGCTCTATTCTCCACTACCTGGAGTCTGGTGAGATGCTACCTGATCCAGAAAATAGTGAGATTCGTGATCTTTTGATTGATCACCTTAAAAACCTCTATGAATTCTACGGAGAGCATACTGGTGTTCGGGTTGCCCGCAAACACATCTCCTGGTACAGCAAAGGGCAACACCATGGGGCATCATTCAGACAACGGGTAAATCAGGTTGAAACTGCTGAAGAGCAGCTACGCATGACTAATGATTTTTTTGAGGAGCTAGCTGCGTGAGTAATATAAATGACAAGTGTGCCTCTTTTCGTGCCTGCATACGTGGCAACCTGGAGGAGTTTTTTGAACAGTTGGATGGGGCTGAACCAACCGACCTCTATCAACGTATTCTCGATCAGATGGAACAGCCGCTATTGGAACTTACTCTGCAGCAGTGTAATGGAAACCAGTCCAGGGCAGCCAAAATGCTGGGGATCAATCGCAACACTCTGAAGAAAAAAATTGTACAACACGACATCAAAGACGGCGGCAAGTGACTGCTCCGCATCCTCACTAAATCATCAAGGATAGAAGAAATGAAAATTACACGTGCATTGATCAGTGTCTCTGATAAAACCGGAATTGTAGAGTTTGCCCAACAGCTGATTCAACATGGGGTTGAGATACTCTCTACAGGTGGAACTGCGAAACTGCTCTCTGCAAACGACATCAATGTTACAGAGGTATCCGACTATACCGGATTTCCTGAGATGATGGATGGACGAGTCAAGACTCTGCACCCAAAGGTACATGGCGGACTGCTTGGGCGTCGTGGTGTAGATGATGAGATCATGGAGCAGCATGAAATCCCGCCTATTGATCTTGTGGTGGTTAATCTATATCCATTTGAACAGACAGTTGCCAATCCTGATTGTGATCTTCCAACAGCAATCGAAAATATCGACATAGGTGGCCCAACAATGTTGCGTGCTGCTGCAAAAAATAATGCTGCTGTTACTGTTGTTGTGGATGCTGGTGATTATGAGAGAGTTCTCCAGGAGATGGCTGACAATAGCGGCTCTGTTAGTGATGCAACCCGCTTTGATCTTGCGGTAAAAACCTATGAGCACACCGCACACTATGATGGTGCCATTGCAAACTATCTTGGAAAAATTGGCAGTGGCGGAGAGAAAGCAAGCTTTCCTCGCACCTTTAACAGCCAGTACATCAAGACCCAGGAGATGCGCTATGGCGAGAACCCTCACCAGAAAGCAGCCTTCTTTGTTGAGGCCAATGCTACCGAGGGATCAATTTCTACTGCAACCCAGATCCAGGGCAAGGAGCTCTCCTACAATAATATTGGAGATACAGATGCGGCTCTGGAGTGTGTCAAGCAGTTTGATGAGTCGCCTGCATGCGTTATTGTAAAGCATGCCAACCCCTGTGGCGTTGCCCATGGTGAAAACCTTCTGGAGGCTTATGACCGAGCCTATGCAACCGACCCTGAATCTGCCTTTGGTGGCATCATAGCCTTCAACCAACCCCTGGATGCCGAGGCTGCACGAGCAATTATTGATCGTCAGTTTGTTGAGGTCATTATTGCCCCTGCCGTTACTGACGAGGCTGTTGCAGTAGTAAGCGAGAAGAAGAATGTGCGTCTACTGGTCTCCGGATCATGGGCTGAGGATCAACAGAGGCTTGATATGAAGCGGGTAAATGGAGGGCTATTGGTGCAGGATGCCGACCTACTATTGACCAATGAGATAACTGTTGCAACCAAGCGTGCACCTAATGAGCAGGAGATGAGTGATCTCATCTTCAGCTGGAAGGTGGCCAAATTTGTTAAATCAAACGCCATTGTTTACGGTAAAAACAACATGACCATTGGTGTTGGTGCAGGCCAGATGAGCCGCATCAACTCAGCCCGTATTGCCGGTATCAAGGCAGAACATGCAGGGCTCGAGGTTCCAGGATCAGTAATGGCCTCTGATGCATTCTTCCCATTCAGGGACGGCATTGATGCAGCTCATGAGGCTGGTATCAGAGCAGTAATTCAGCCCGGCGGATCAATGCGTGATGATGAGGTTATTGCAGCAGCAGATGAGCATGGTATGGCAATGGTATTTACTGGAATGCGTCACTTTCGTCATTAAAATATAATTTTTCGAGATAAAGAAATGAAAGTATTGGTAATTGGAAGTGGTGGTCGTGAACATGCTCTGGCCTGGAAGGCGGCCCAGAACCATGAGGTTGCAACCGTATATGTGGCCCCTGGTAATGCTGGTACCTCACTTGAAGATAAGATAGAGAATATCGCCATCGGTGCCGAGGCAATAGATGAGCTGATTGAGTTCGCCAAAACAGAATCCATTGATCTCACAATTGTTGGGCCCGAGGCACCACTGGTGCTTGGTGCAGTAGATCAGTTCCAGCAGCATGGATTGCGCTGCTTTGGACCCAGCAAAGGGGCTGCTCAACTGGAGGGTTCCAAATCATTTACCAAAGACTTCCTTGCCCGTCACAATATCCCGACTGCTGCCTATGGCAATTTCACTGATCTTGATGAGGCACTGGAGTACCTACAACAGGTTGGGGCCCCAATTGTTATCAAGGCCGATGGTCTGGCTGCTGGAAAAGGGGTAATCCTGGCACATACCATTGCCGAGGCTGAGGCTGCTGTGCGTGACATGCTGGCTGGAAACGCCTTCGGAGATGCTGGTCACAAGGTTGTGATTGAGGAGTTCCTCACTGGAGAGGAGGCAAGCTTTATCGTAATTGCCGATGGCAAGAATATTCTGCCAATGGCCACATCACAGGACCACAAGGCTAGGGATAATGGTGACAAAGGTCCAAATACTGGCGGTATGGGTGCCTACTCCCCTGCCCCTGTTGTAACTCAGGATATATATGATCAGGTCATGGAACAGGTCATTATTCCAACAGTCGAAGGAATGGCTGCAGAAGGAAACCCGTTTACCGGCTTCCTCTATGCTGGCCTGATGATTGATGAGGACGGCAACTCCAAGGTTCTGGAGTACAACGTTCGCTTTGGAGATCCTGAGACCCAACCCATAATGATGCGCCTGCAATCCGATCTGGTATCACTCTGTAATGCCGCTATTGATCAGCAGCTTGATCAGATTGAGACCAAATGGGATCCACGCCCATCACTTGGCGTTGTTCTGGCTGCAGGGGGATATCCTGAAAGTTACGAAAAAGGTGACCCCATCTCCGGCCTTCCCGAAGAGTCAGCAAATGACCAGAAAGTATTCCATGCGGGTACTGCTGAAAGTAATGGAGAGGTTGTAACTGCAGGTGGCCGTGTACTTTGTGCCTGCGCACTTGGGGAAAGTGTCTCTGATGCACAACAGAAGGCTTACTCCCTTGCTAGTCAGATCAAGTGGAACGGTATCTACTATCGAACCGATATTGGCTATCGCGCCATTGCACGCGAACTATCAAACCAGTAACGCATAGAACCAAAGCCTCCCAACAAGGCAAACATAGTGACTGCTGTCTGGATGCCAACAATCTCAGCCAGCACACCAGCAGTAATACTGCCGATGGGCGCCATACCCACAAAAATAACAGAAAACAGTGACATTACCCGCCCCCTCAGGTGGTCCTCAACCCTTACCTGAATCTCTGCATTGGTGGTTGCAATAACTGTGGTAACAGAGAACCCGGCAACCACCAGAACCGGGATTGCCAACCATACTGTTGGCAACTCAAGAGCGAGCACCTCAAATATATTTTCACTCTGGGCAAATAGAATCAATGCTACTGCTGCCAACATGCCCGAGCGTGCTATGACAGGAGAAAGTGGTGCGGAACCGGTGCGACGTGCCAGATTAAGTGCACCAACAACAGAGCCAATTCCTGCTGATGAGAGCAACAACCCAAGAGTCTCAGGCCCTCCACCAAACTGACGATCCGCAAAAACCGGCATCAGCACGATAAATGCTGTCCCCATCATACTGACCGCCCCCACATGAATAAGTGCAGATCTAATTCCACTATGACTCCAGGCATAGGAGACACCCTCTCTCAGAGATTCCATATTACCGGCACCACGAACCCTGCCTGTTGATGTTGCCGGAAGGCGCATAGTTAACAACACAAACAGCAATACAAAATAACTGGCTCCATTCAGGGCAAAAAGATGACCCTCGCTCCAACTAAGCAATAACACCCCAGCCAGCGCAGGGCCAATAAACCTGGCCACATTAAAGGCACCAGAGTTCAGCCCGACAGCATTGGATAATTCCTCCTTGGGAACCAGGTCAGCCAACATCGATTGGCGTACCGGCATATCAATTGCTTGGGTTATCCCCAAAAAGAAGACGATCAACAGAATATGCCATACCTCAACCTGCCCACTAAGTGCCAGATAGGACAGCAAAAATGCCATCACCATGGCAAATCCCTGTGACCCTATCATAAGGTGTCGGCGTGAAACATGATCTGCCAAAACCCCACCAAAGAGCCCAAATAGCAAGACCGGAAGCAGCAAAGTGAAATGTACCAGCCCCAACATAAAGCTAGACTGAGTCATACTATAGACTAACCATGATTGCGCCACATTGGCCATCTGGGTGCCGTGCAGAGAGATCAGCTGCCCCGCAAAGTAGCGCCGATAGTTGGGGTTACGCAAAGAGCGAGTCAGATTGTTCCACATAAAAAATAAGAAGACCCCCAAAGGAAGGGGGGACCTACGAAAGAAGGAGGAGGTTCTTTTTCGAAGGAAATCCTCTGGGGGTCTAGGCGATCTATTATATTAGTATTCTCTTAAGTAGTCAATCGCTATCTAGCACTTTTTCCTCTGCAACCATTTTGTTCAGAGGAAGATCCTCATCTTGCAAGAAGCTGCGACGAATCCCGCAACACCCTTTTGGATGGGTGTTGATGTACCATAAAAACAACCAGATAACGACCATTCCAGTGCCAGCCACCACCAGCGCATCAGTCAGTGTTATTTCCATCACTCCCCCCAACAAACAGTCATTAGTTTTTCTTATACGATAAACAGTCAGGCATTGATCCTAGCATATAAGATACATCTGTTACTACAGATAATTACAGCTAAATATCGTCAATGGCTTCCTCTTGTGCAAAAATGTCCCATTCCATGAGAATCAACCGCCTACATAACCTTACCACCCAACAAATCGGGTGGTTTTTAATCATCTCTCTTGCCCCCCTATTTATTATGGGGAGCATTGCACTTTACCTGGCGAAACAGTCAATTGCAGATGAAATTACACGCGACCTTACCTTCGTTGGCGATATTCGTGAACATCAGATACGTGATTTTTTTAACGAACGCAAACAGCATCTGCTGAATATCTCACAATCAGAACACCTGGCCAAACAGTTTTTATATTACGAAAGAACTCATCGAGTCTATCAACTTCCATCACCACAGATTCTTTCATCAAATAGAATTGTCCCCAGCGATGAAAACACAACTTTTCTCTCCCTGATTCAGCAGTGGGGGCTAAAAAACATGATAATGATCTCCACAGATGGAGATATATTACTGGATCTGCAACATCATGATTCACACGACATAAATCTGCTTGATGAATTCTACTCTAACTCGGTTTTGACAGAGAGCTTCCAGGAGGCGCTAACCACACAGTCTATCTCGGAGCCCCACCACGCCTACTATGAACCATACGAACGATTTACCACCTTTGTGGCAACCCCGGTTCGCATGCAGAACAAAACCATCGGGATACTTGCTGCAGAGATAGATATGGATCGGCTACGAAAAATCCTCTCCAAGGAGGATCAGGGTGCGAAGCATAAAAGTAGTGAGTTGCTACTGGCCACAGAAAATGAACAGGGTATATCCATACTTCATCTAGGCTGGAATACGCCGCAACCAAGCGATGAGTGCATCTTATTCCGCAACAATAATCTGGACTCACTACCAATGATCCAGGCTCTGCAGGGGAAAAGTGGTGCAGGGTGGAACATTGATACCGCATGTAAACCCATTTTGGTTAGTTGGCAACCACTGGATGGATTGAACCTGGGAATGACTATGTTCAAAACAGAGGATGCCGCACTTTCCACCATTGAGCGGCTCCGTAATATTCTCTTTCAGACAGGCGCAGTGGCAGCCATTATTGCGCTGCTACTTGCAATCATTATCTCCTTGACCCTGACTAAACCGATCCTCAGGCTCACACGTCTTACCCGCAACATTACCGAAGGCGAAGGGGTAAAACATGCACTTGAACAGCTCCCTAAAACTGTACGCATAAACGAGATAAGAGAGCTTTCAGAATCAATCAGGAAGATGCTCATCACGATCGATAACCAAACCCAGGATCTCAAGGAGCATAAGGAAAATCTTGAACATCATGTCTATTATCGAACTTCAGCCCTGAAGAAAAGTCAGGAGCAAGCTGAGGATGCCAACAGAAGCAAAAGTGAGTTTCTTGCAAAGATGAGTCATGAGATTCGTACCCCAATGAATGGAATTGTCGGGATCTCTGAACTGCTGCTAGAGACCCCACTCACGGAGCAGCAACAACAGTATGTCAACTCTCTCAACATCTCTAGTCACCATCTGTCTGAACTGCTCAGCAATATTCTCGATTTCTCAAAAATTGAAGCGCAAAAATTTACCCTGCGTAGTACCCCGTTCCTGCTCTCACAACTAACTGAACAGATAAGCTCAATTGTCAAAATTGATGCAGACAACAAAAGGCTAATCTACCACCACAATATTGATCCGGAGATCCCCGACCACCTTCTGGGTGACCCCAAGGTTCTGCGTCAGATCATGTTGAATCTACTGAGTAACGCCATCAAATACACCAGCGAAGGTGAGGTATCACTCACCATGTCGCTGGAGATCCTTGGGGAAAATGAGGTAACAATCCGAATTCAGGTCAGTGACACAGGAAAGGGAATTCCCGAAAGTGAACAACCATATGTATTCAGTGCATTTGAACGACTGCATGAAGAGCTATCTGAGACTTCTTCAGGTACTGGTCTTGGCCTTACCATTACCAAATCTCTGGTTGAGCAGGCAGGGGGGGAGATATGGGTACAGAGTACTGAGGAGCATGGCAGTGACTTCTTTGTATTGCTGCCATTAAAGATTGCTGCAAAAAGCGATGTAATTACCACCACCACCGCCGCCGCCGCCGCCGCCGCAACATACACAACCAACAAACAGTACTCCATACTGCTTGCTGATGACTCAGAAATTAACCGCCTAGTGATTGAAAACTATCTCGCCGACCCAAACTACCAGACAGTATCAGCCAAGAATGGCAGAGAAGCAGTTGATGCTTACAAGAAAGGGGGTATTGATCTGGTCCTGATGGATCTCAGGATGCCGACCCTTAACGGGTTTGAGGCAACCCAGGAAATTCGCTTGTTTGAGGACTCCAATAATCTTGTCCCTGTTCCAATTATAGCGATGACTGCTGATGTAGTAGATAAAACCAGAGAACGGGCATTTGAGAGTGGATGCAGCCACTGGTTGCCAAAACCAGCATCTAAAGATCAACTCCTACTGATGATTCGTCACGCACTTAACCCATCAAGAGAGAGAGAAGATAGTAAAATTCCTCCCGTTGAACCATCATCAAATCAAACAGAACTGATATCCCTCTTTCTTGTTGATAGTGACAACAAATTGCGGGTTCTGCATGAACAACTGCAGCAAAAGAAGTGGATAGATTTGGCCGAAACAGCACATGCAATCAAGGGCAATGCGCTTATTCTTGGCCTGAATAAAATTGCTGATCTGGCTGCAACCATACAAGAACAGGCAGAACTGCGAGAGCCTGCTACAATATCAACTCTACTGAATCAGATCATGGAACAGATCAAAGAGATGCAGCAATAATGAAAAAAATAGAGGTTATTCTTGTTGATGACCAACCTCTAATCCGTGAGGCACTCCGCACCTTTTTATCGGCATCCGCAGAGATTGAGATCATCGGAACAGCTGAAAGCGGAGCTGAGGCACTTGAGATGATTCAGACAACAACTCCAGACGTGATTATTATGGATGTACGCATGCCGAACATGGATGGCATCGAGACAACCATCAAAATCCATAAACAATTTCCTGACCTATTGATAATAGGACTAAGCAGCATCTCGGATAAACATAGAGCCACCGAAATGCTGCAGATGGGTGCAAGTGGATATCTGACAAAAGATACCTCTCCTGCAGAGATGGTAAAAGCCATCCGTACAGTTGTGAATGGCACGCCCTACATAAGCAGATCAATTTTCTCTGATGAGCTGGAGAGTGGTGAATCGATTGAGCAAGCAATAGAAAACATCTCCTCAAAACTACTCACTGCACGTGAAAAAGATGTACTGCGCGCACTGGCTGGCGGACTTACCAATAGTGGAATTGCAGAAAAACTTTTTGTCAGTCCACGCACCATTGAAAAACATCGGCAGAACATTATGCAAAAACTTGATCTGCAGAACGGAGTTGAACTGGTTGCGTACGCATATCGGGTTGGTATTGTCAGCGAATAAAATAGCAGGTCTCGATAAAATACGTAGTTCTACGTATTTACCGTAACAACCAATACAACTTAATCTCCCTCTTCATGAAAAGAGGAGAAAAAACAACAAGATCTTTTATCTCGTCAGAGATAATTCTCTCTACCACAACCGGTATTCTCTATGGCTTTGGAATAGCAATTGTTATTCTGTTTGTGATTTTAATGTCGGTAGATCAGGAGGCCATCTCCTCAATCAGCAACATCCTGTTTGGAATATAGGCCATACCAACCAATGCATCTGGCACATACGCAAATCAAGGGTGATCCATCAATCAGACAAAACCTCTTCATGCAGACTCGAACCGTCAGTGCCATGGAGCAACAAATTGACCCCGTCAACAGACTCGTTGAAAAACTTTTTCTTGAACGAGGAGCATTTCATGTACAGCTGAAGTACTCCAGCTCAGCAACAACTCTCTGGTTTAATGATCAGCCATATCATGACCGTCTGCTAACCATCGAACAGATGATATCGCCCGATTTCATTAACTCCATAAAAGTCCAACCATTCTCGCCACTCTCCACCATCTCCAGAGATCAGATAATGCCAGTTCTGGAGCTCTTCAAATCTCTGCGACTGGCAGATGAGAATGCCTATCTCCGGTGCGGGTCTCTCAACATCGTAACCGGTATGGTGGAACTGAACTTCTCTTGTGATGGCACCCACTACCTTACAGTTTCAGAGTTTCTGCGAAGAAATATCTCATTCTGGATTAACGGTAGTGACAACTACTACACCTCTGACCACCAAGTGACATCCATAACCTCAGCTGTTGCGTAATCTGACATCAAATCTCTCTGTATCGCAGGGGAGATTTTTTTGTCCCGCGCAAAAAAATAGATTACCATTGGAGATCGTCACAATAAAAAAATAACTGAGGGGAGTCAGTCACACTATGAAAAAACTTGTTCAATTACTATTCACACTTACATTCACTCTAATTGCGAGCCAATCCTCTGCATTTGAGTTCAAGGATATGTATGTTGCCACCGATATTGAGGAGGGAATAACTGCTGAGGAGGTTGATGAGTCGCTCAAGCAGCTTTCAATCAGCGAGGGTATTCTTCATGTCGCCATGTTCCCGCTATCCAAGCAGGTTACAAAAGTTACTGGCAAGCCTTATCGTCATCTGAGTATTCACAATATCTGCGACGCCAAAACTGCTGCTGTCCTGGCTGATGTTTCTGATGCCTTTGTCATCGTGATGCCGTGCCGAATTGCCGTTGTTGAGGGAAAGGATGGCAAGATCAGAATGTGGAGCATGAACCCTGCGATGATCACAGCCATGGAGATGCCGCCAGAGGCAAAAGCGATGGCTGAGGAAGTTGCCAACAAAATTAACAATATTATTGAGGGTGCTGCAGAGGGTGCCTTCTAGCGCAGATTGCATCCAACCTGAAAACCAAAAAACCGCTCGATTAGAGCGGTTTTTTATTGGGTAGGCAGTATCTGCTCAGGAACCAAACCAGAAACTCTCATCCATCTCCATAAACTCCTCATACGGCAGATAGTGGGAGCCATCGCAGGAGAAATTGAGTGCCACAATTCCATTGATAATATTGAGTGAGCCTGCACGAAGATAGATCGTCTCATCCACCTCTCGTAACCATTTAAAGCGCTCAAGAATATCTCGCACCATATCTTGGGGTACCAGAGCATCCTCTGGATATTGTCGCAGTGGATATGCCAGACACACAGACGGGTTCAGAATCTCATCCAGCACATGAACACGATACCGATATGGATCATCATAAATCCACAGGGTTGCCCGCGAACTTGAGAAGTGAAGTTTGGCATGAAAAATGCCGCGCTCTACAATAAGCTCATCAATGGTCGACAATACATCATCAATCCTCTCATCCATAGGACTGGTTGCCCTACTCTGCATAAAGAGAGTGTCACGAATTGATGGATCACCCTTTACCTGCATCCAGATACGACGATCCTCTGAAGGCTGATCAATCTCCGGAAGCATGCTGAGCTCAAAATCAGCACAGACAAACCCCTTGGCACCATCACTATCCCTCACCAGCTGCACCGCAGTAATCAGGCTACGGCGATTAGTCTGACTAATATATACATCCGAGAGAAAAAACCCGCTACTGGGCACCACCTTGGAGACATATGGACGCTCTGAAAGATCCTGCCCAATACGACTATCATCGAATTTGCCGTCAGCAAAAACATTGGAGCTTAGCTGAATACCATTAACATCCATAATATATAGCAGCCTACAGGCTGGCGCATCATCACAATTCTCATAGGCCTCATGTAGCACCTGATCAAGCTTGTCACGATCTCCCCACCCCTGAGCACAGCGCTCAGCAAGACGCCCCATGAAGTCACCAAGGTGATCTTCCAGTAGGTTTTTCCTGGACTGAATGGTCTCTGTAAATGTATTCATTCGCTCTCTCTCCTCTGCCGCTATACTATATCGTAATAGTCAGGATTGAATTATGATTTTTGCATGAACAGTGAGGATACCTTACGGTTGGACAAGTGGTTATGGGCTGCCCGTTTCTTTAAAACCAGGCGCCTTGCCACTGCTGCAATATCTGGCGGAAAAGTTCACCTGAATGGCAACCGCATCAAGCCATCACGGATGATAAAACCTGGAGATCAACTGCAAATTTTGCGTGGTGATACCCGGTTTGAGGTCGAGATTATCAAGCTAAACCGCCACCGTCGCCCCGCCAGTGAAGCCCAACAACTCTACCAGGAGACTGCGGAGAGCCTGAAAGCAAGGTTTGAAATTGTGGAACAGAAGAGGCTTGAGGCAGACTCCAGAGCCCATCGGGTGCGCCGCCCTGACAAACGTCAACGCCGCAAACTGATGGAGATCAAGAGCCGCTTATAAGACTGGATACATGGATGCAGCTGCTTGATTATGCTGGCCTGGCTGCACGTTTGCGCTCATTCTCTGTCAACAACTTCTTGCGTAGACGAATAGATTCAGGGGTCACCTCTACCAACTCATCATCATTGATAAACTCCAGCGCCTGCTCGAGGGTCATTTTAATGGGCGAGGAGAGAATCAGATTCTCATCCGTACCCGCTGCACGAACATTGGTCAACTGTTTGGCCTTCAGCGGATTGACCACCAGGTCATTATCACGGGAGTGGATACCTATCAACATCCCCTCATAAACATCCTCGGCATGACCAATAAAGAGTCGTCCACGCTCCTGAAGATTGAAGAGTGCATACGCAAGCGCCTTGCCCTTATCCTTGGATATCAACACTCCGTTATGGCGCTCACCAATCTTACCCTCTACCCTTGGTCCGTACTGCTCAAAAGTATGGTAGATAAGTCCAGTACCTGATGTAGCAGTAAGAAACTCTGTACGGAAACCAATTAACCCTCTGGATGGGATTGTGTAGTCCATACGAATACGACCCTTGCCATCGGGTACCATGTCTGTCAATTCACCCTTACGCTCACCCAGTTTCTCCATAACAGAGCCTTGATGATCCTCCTCCACATCCACAGTAAGGCTCTCGTATGGCTCACTTACTACACCGTCTATCTCCCGAATAATAACCTCAGGACGAGAGATTCCAAGCTCATACCCCTCACGGCGCATATTCTCGATCAGAATGGAAAGATGTAGTTCACCTCGACCAGAAACTCTGAATTTATCCGGATCATCACCCTCATCTACACGTAGGGCCACGTTGTGAATCAGCTCTTGCTGTAGGCGCTCACGAATATTTCGACTGGTCACAAACTTGCCCTCCAGTCCTGCAAAAGGAGAGTTATTAACCTGAAAGGTCATACTCAGTGTTGGTTCATCAACTGTTAGCGGAGGAAGTGCCTCAACCATATTGGGGTCACAGATGGTGTCTGAGATCTTAAGCCCATCAATGCCGGTAAAGGCGACAATATCCCCTGCAGCCGCCTGCTCAACCTCAACTCGCTCAAGCCCATGAAAACCGAGAATCTGCAACATTCTTCCATTCCTCTTGCTGCCATCAGCAGAGAGGATGGTCACTGCGGAGTTGGTGGTGATACTGCCTCGCTCAATTCTGCCTACCCCAATTACCCCAACATAACTAGAGTAATCCAGTGCACTAACCTGCATCCGGAAAGTACCATCCACGTTCACATCTGGTACTGGGACATTCTCGATGATTGCCTCAAACAGCGGCGTCATATCACCTTCTCTTGCCTCAGCATCCAGACTTGCAAAACCTTGCAGTGCAGATGCATATACCACCGGAAAATCCATCTGCTCATCCGTTGCCCCGAGCCGGTCAAACAGATCAAAAGTCTGATCAACTGCCCAATCTGGGCGTGATCCTGGACGATCAACCTTGTTAACCACAACCACTGGACGCAGACCTTGTGCCAGTGCTTTCTGGGTTACAAAACGGGTTTGAGGCATAGGACCCTCAACTGCATCAACCAATAACAGCACCGAATCTACCATGGATAAAACACGCTCCACCTCACCACCAAAATCGGCATGTCCAGGAGTATCCACAATATTGATTCTGTAGTCGTTCCAGGTGATCGCCGTATTTTTAGAGAGGATAGTGATGCCACGCTCCTTCTCCAGATCATTGGAGTCCATCACCCGCTCCTCAGCCTCACCACGCACCTCCAATGTGCCGGACTGCTGTAGCAGTTGATCAACCAGAGTGGTTTTACCGTGGTCGACGTGGGCGATGATTGCGACGTTACGCAGATTTTCAATGGGGTTTGACATCAAATGGCACCGAAATATTTGGGGAGGAAGAATCAGCAGACGCCTGTAAAAATAGGATTTTTAGAAGTGCCGTCAGGATAAACGATCAATTATACTATGAATCATGAATCTATCCCCAAATTTCAGCAAAGCCCCAGGCGCATGGGAACAACAACTAAAGCGCAGACTGAACAATCCACTCTTCCCAAAAGAGTCACGGCACGTGGTGCAGTATCAGGTTGTGGAGGCACGTGAACGAGACAAGAAGGAACAGAAAGAGTTTCTACGCAATTTCAAGGGGGTGGTGGAAAAGGTCTCCAAGCTACCTGAACGCGCAGACAGTGAACGTCTGCTTGAGTTGATTCCAGAACTGGATAGTTGTTATACGCAGTGTATGGTACTGGGAGCCCAATTCCCCAAGGAGAAGCAGGCCCTGTCCCGTCTCATAATTCTGTTTGAACAGACCCTGTTGAGACATGCCGGAACAGATAACGCCTTTCTTGAGCAATTCAAACAAGAACAGGAAGCCCGTAAAATGCACCATCAGGCCCTGGAAAATCCAATTGTTGCCTCCATGATGAGAGATGACAGCCCCATCTCCAATGATGAACTGCCGGCAACTATCCTATCCGAGCCGTCATCACTGATTGAGGAGGTGCTAACATTTCTGAATCAGGAGCAGATTGAGTCTCTCCGGAAACATGCCAAAGAACTGATTATCTCAGTTGAGAAAGATGTCGATATGGATATTCCTGACACAGCCATTGAGGTACACAACCTCTTGAACAAGACTACCTCTTCTGCCTCATGACCCTGCTATTCACCCCCTGATCAGCCATCTTCAGATTAATCTTGTCTTGTAACTCAAGAGCCTCATCCTTGTCCCCATAAGCACCTAAGCGCAGACGGTAAAGAACTCTTCCGGCCAGCTCCTGCTTCTTGAGAAACACCCCTCTAAACCCGGATTTTTTAATCGTGCTCAACAAACTGTAGGCCTCTCTCTTTTTTGCCTCCGGATATGTAGCCACCTGCACAACCCACCCCTCTGCATTTTTGCCAAGCAGGGTGCTTTTGCTGCGTGGTTTGCTCTTTTTACCCTCTTTTGTCTTTCCCTTTTCAGTAGCTGTCTGCCCTGGCTTTGAAGATGAGCTCTGTTTCATATAGCGCTCCGCATCCCTGGCCTGCTCAAGATCATCCAGAACCTGCCGCCTTGATGCGATTCTCTGTTTCAGCTTTCTATATCCCTTAACCTTGTCTGCTGACTTGCCCTGCTTTTCTCGATACTCCCCAAGCAGCTTCTCTGCCCCAGAGAGGTTTTCCGCATCCAGCTCCTTCTCTACCTGTTTCAGCAGGGCAGCTACTCTTTTCTCTTTCGCTTGACGCGCCCTCTTCTCTTCTTCTTGTGCCCGTAGCTCTGCCTGTCGCTGTGCCTCACGTTCAGCCTCCTCTTTTGCAGCCGTCTCTGCTGCTACGCGCACTCTCTCTGCCTCTGCGGCAGCCAGTTTTTCAGCCTTCTCTTTTGCCTCCTTCTCTGCCTGTATACGCCCAGCCTCCTCCTCTGCTGCAGCTATCTCTCTGGCACGTCTCTCCTCTTCTCTCTTTTTAGCCTCTTTTATCGCACGCTCTTCCGCAAGCTGTTGTTGATGTGTCTTCTGTACGGCCCCTTTTTCTACCACCTCAACACTACTGACACTACTTCTCTCAACCTTTATCTTGTATAAAAAACGTCCTCCTCCCTTGGGAAGAGTATCCCTATAGATCTGCACACCTGATGGCACCCTGGAGCGCAGCTGCCATGTTCTTCCTCCATCACTAGAACGATCAATACGATATATGCTACCTGCAAGCCCTCCATCTACCCAAGTCACAATCATCTCTGTCGATGAACTACCCTGATTGATCTCCAGCTTTGTTGGTGCAGAACCAACCCTCTGGTTGTTGCCAGAGACACTTTGGGTCACCGATGAGGTTCGTTTTGTGATCTCGCTCAGGGTTGCATTCTGACATCCTGCCAAAAATAGTGAGGCTGCCCCAATAGTTATGATTAGTTTTACTGTTAATACAACTCGTTTCACGATTCCAGCTCCCGTCCAGACCACAAGACAATTCCTGATTTTGAAACTACAAGATTACAATAAGCATGGGAATAAAAACACCTGCATTGAAATAATATTAACGACCTCATCAATAACTCAAAAACACCCTTTAACCAATTGAATATTAAGACATGGTAATACTCTTATTGTTAAAATAAATTGTTGCATCAACATCTTTTATTATGGAGAATAGCGATTCGTTCGAATTTGTTTTGCGAACAGTTTATGGCTACCTACTCACCAAAATGCATTTTAATAGTGAGAAGTTAGTAAGATTGAATTACAACAAAATGATCATCAACTGAGGGAGGATCAATCAATGCAACTAAAAACGTTTGCAATCTCGGCTCTCGCCGCTACTCTTGTAGCTGGCTGTGCCACACAACAACCAGCAGAGGAAAAAGCGGCTGCACCAGCCAAGGCTGCTGCTAAAGCACCTGCCAAACCTAAACCTAAACCCAAGGTAATATCTGGAGCCTCCGGCACTATGCTTGCTAGCACCTGTGAGGGCTGCCATGGCACTGACGGTAACAGTAACGGACCTGCCACACCAACAATTGCCGGCATGTCTGAGGATTATCTGATTGAGGCAATGGAAGAGTTCCGTGATGGTGACACCAAGTCCACAATTATGGGACGTATTGCCAAGGGCTATACTGACGGTGAGATTGAGGCAATGTCTGCATACTACGCAGAGGTCAGCTATGTGGGTGCCGCTCAAAGTAGTGATGCTGCAACTGTTGCCAAGGGTGAGAAGCTACACAGCAAGTACTGTGAAAAGTGTCACCATGATGGCGGATCTGATGCATCTGATGACTCCGGAATTCTTGCCGGACAGTGGACTCCATACCTTCACTACACACTTCAGGACTTTGCCAGCGGTGACCGTGCAATTAGTCGCAAGATGAAGAAGAAGATGGATCAGCTTGTTGCTGCAGAGGGGCAGGCCGGTCTGGATGCGATCATCACCTACTACGGCAGCCAGAACTAAGGAGGAAAACATACAATGAGTAATAAAAAACAATTCAACCGCAGAGACTTCCTGAAAGTTTCTGGCGGTACGGTTGGAGCTGCTGCCGCAGGCTTCACTTTCTACACTCCATCAGCATCAGCCGCCAAAGGGCGTGTTGTCGTGGTTGGTGGTGGTATGGGTGGTGCAACTGCAGCCCGTTACATCAAGAAGGCAGATCCTGCTATTGATGTAACTCTGGTTGAGGCTAATGCAACATACCACACCTGCTTTATGAGTAACTTCGTAATCACCGGACACCGTGAGCTTGACTACCTTGCACACGGCTATGCTGGATTGGCTGCAGAGGGAATCAACATTGTCAACGATACTGTAATCGGTATTGATGATAATGCGGTCAAGACTCGTGGTGGCCAAACACTTCCGTTTGACCGCTGTGTGGTCTCACCTGGTGTAAGCTTCAAGTTTGCCGAAGGACACAATGAGGATGTTGCAAACACATCAATCACTCATGCATGGAAGGCTGGCAAGCAGACTCAACTGCTTCGCAACCAACTGGAAGCAATGAAAGATGGTGGAACAGTTGTAATTGGTGCTCCACGCAATCCATTCCGTTGCCCTCCAGGACCTTACGAGCGTACCAGCCTGATTGCTGGATACCTCAAGAAGCACAAACCAAAATCCAAGATTATTGTGTTGGATCCAAAGGATAAGTTCTCCAAATTTGGCCTCTTTATGGAAGGATGGAAGACCCATTACGGTTATGGAACCGATGACTCCCTGATTACCTGGGTCAAGGCTGCTGAGGGTGGCGCCATTGAGGAAGTAGACGCTGCATCAATGACAGTTTCTGCAGAGATTGAGGAGTTCCAGGGTGATGTCATCAACATCATTCCGGACCAGAAGGCAGGTGCTCTTGCATTCAGTGCAGGTCTGGTTGACGACTCTGGCTGGGCTCCAGTTGATTTGAAGAGCTTCGAATCCACTATTCGTCCCAACATCCATGTAATTGGTGATGCAAGTCAGGCTAAGGGTATGCCGAAGTCTGGTTATGCCGCATCATCTGAGGCTAAGGTCTGTGCTGATGCTGTTGTCTCAGCAATCAATGGCACTGCTCAGGGCGTGCCTGCATACGTCAACACCTGTTACAGCGTGATCTCCTTTGAACCAAAGGATGGAATCTCTGTGGCAGCGATCTACAAGCTGCGTGAGGATGGCTCTAAAATCCAGAAGATGTCTGGCGGCCTGACTCCAAGCGGTGACAAGCGCAATGCTGCCAACCGTGCTCGTGAGGTCGACTATGCGTTGAGCTGGTATGAGAATATCTCCTCAAACACATTTGCTGACTAGCCTTACATACAAGGCATAATAAAAACCCCGGAAGTTAATAGCTTCCGGGGTTTTTTTATTGCTAGATTTATCGCCCATAATCCATATCTATCCTCCTCGAAGAAACTGCTGGACCATCTCATCACTCACATCAGTTCCGTAACAGAGTGGGCCCACAAATCCTGGCGGAGTCCAGCTCCATGCGCTTTTTCCACCACAAGGCCTGGTTTTACATTTTTTACCGCAAAATGAGCTGCTTTTTTTTAGCTCAATACTGTATGGGCAGGGACAAGCCCCAGGAAATGTAGCAATAGATTCCGTTATCAACAGATGGCGTACCTGTTCATCACTAAGCACCGGGGGGCTACTAAAACCGGAAGGATGGTAAAACAACAGCCCCAGGGCAATTATAGATATCTTTCTCATACCCCCAGAATAGTATCAGATACCAAGTTTTTTCGGTTGCGCAATAAAAAAGCCGGCTGGGCAGACCCAACCGGCTTTCTTGGAACAACTCTTAGCGTACTAACTTACTGTGCAGTAGGTGCAGCTGGAGCTGGAGCACGTGGTGCAACAGCAGGAGCTGGGTAGTAAGGACGAGGAGCATATCCGTAACGAGGAGCATATCCGTAACCACCATAACGATAGTAATCGTCATCATCGTCATTATCCCACTCATCCATCATCTCTTCCATCCAGTACATTGGAGTCCACTCTGGCCAATCATTATCATCATAACCACCATAGCCGTTGTTGCTACTTCCAAACCAACCAGCACTTGCAACACTTGTTGCCATCATGGCGGCAGCAGCGATAACTGTAAATGCAACTTTTTTCATGACAAATCTCCTAAAATTCAACAAAAATTCTCAAAACCTTACCTAATGTGAGCGTAACTATACTATAATTTAATTGAATAATCAAGTTTTTATTGGAAAACACGGAAAAGAGCTGCCTCCACAGCCTCCTACATCGTCAATTTAGAACACAAAACATTGCGAACCTAACCTCATCTCCGTATAATGCGCGGCTCTTCCCTGAAAACAGGTCATAATATTTTGATCCTCAGGAGAAGCCTGTTTTTTGAAACCGATCCCGTAACAATCGGAGATCAACAAGGATATAACCAGAATGCCAAGTATACGAGTAAGGGAAAACGAGAATTTTGATTACGCACTGCGTCGCTTCAAACGTGCTGTCGAGAAGGCAGGTACAGTTGCAGAAGCCCGTGAGCGCGAGTTCTACGAGAAGCCTACGCAGGTTCGTAAACGCAAATCTGCTGCTGCTGTAAAGCGCACCCAGAAGCGGGTCTCGCGTGAGCGTAGCACCATGCGTCGTAACCGCGGCCTGCTCTCTCGCTAACCCCCCACCCTAGCTACAAACTGAGCGATGTCTACTCTCGATAAAATCAATGACAGCATCAAGGATGCGATGCGTGCCAAAGAGAAGGAGAGGCTACAGACATTAAGGTTGATTACCTCCACTATCAAACAGATTGAGGTGGATGAGAGAGTTGAGGTAGACGAAGAGAGACTTCTGACTATTCTTGACAAGATGGTCAAGCAGCGCAGAGATGCCCTCTCCCAGTTTGAATCTGCAGGACGCCAGGATCTGGCAGACATTGAAACCGCAGAAATCATAATTATTCAGGAGTTTATGCCTGAACAACTTAGTGATAGTGAAATCGATGACATGATCACACAGGCCATTGCCGAAACTGGAGCATCTTCCATGAAGGAGATGGGCAAGGTTATGGGAATTATTCGCCCAAAGGCACAGGGTCGTGCCGATATGGGACAGCTTAGCGGAAAGATAAAATCCCAGCTCAGCTAGATTTTTAGTCGACAGTATCGACTATGCTATCCTCCCCGCATGGCTGGCAGAATCCCCTCTACATTCATAGATGAACTACTCTCACGCATCGATATAGTCGACGTGGTTGATGCCCGTGTTCCGCTAGTTAAAAAGGGGCGAGAATTCCAGGCTTGCTGTCCGTTTCACCATGAAAAGACCCCATCCTTTACCGTAAGTCCAACAAAACAGTTCTACCACTGCTTTGGCTGTGGTGCACACGGAACCGCCATCGGCTTTCTGATGGAGTATGAAAACATGCCGTTCCCCGAGGCGGTCGAAGATCTTGCATCCAAGGCAGGTATTGAGGTGCCACGTGAGGATGATGGAGATAAGCCAAGAGAGAACCTGGCCCCTCTCTTCGCCCTGATGGAGAGAGCTGGAGAGTGGTATAAAAACCAGCTCAAGGAACATTCCAATGCGGACCAGGCCATTCAGTATCTGAAACAACGTGGACTCAGTGGAGAGATAGCTGCCAGCTATGGTCTCGGTTTTGCCCCAGACGGATGGAGCAACCTGCATGACGCACTGACAGACAGCCATGACAAGACAACAACCCAACAGATGACAAGGACCGGGTTACTGATTGAGAAAGACCAGGGCGGCCATTATGACCGCTTCAGAAACCGTATAATCTTCCCCATACACGACAGTCGCGGCAGAATCATAGGATTTGGTGGACGCGTTCTGGGAGACGAAAAACCAAAATATCTCAACTCCCCAGAGAGCCCACTATTCCACAAGGGACAAGAGCTATATGGCCTCTACCATGCCCGCAAGAATGTCCGTAATCTCAAACAGATAATGGTCGTTGAGGGGTATATGGATGTAGTAGCGCTTGCCCAGTTTGGTATCCACTACAGTGTAGCAACTCTGGGAACTGCAACCACTCCGGACCACCTCAACCAACTGTTTAGAACGGTTAACCAGGTCGTATTCTGCTTTGATGGCGATCGTGCCGGTCGTGATGCTGCACGTAAGGCAATGGATACCGCCATACCATTGATGCGAGATGGCAGAGAGATTCACTTTATGTTTCTTCCAGATGGTGAAGACCCTGACTCACTGGTGCGCAAAGAGGGAACACAACAGTTTGAACAGCGAATAAGAGAGGCCGTTCCACTATCCAAACTCTTTTTTACTCAACTCACAGAAGAATCCAACCCTGACACAATAGATGGACGGGCACGACTAATATCACTAGCTCGCCCAAAACTATCAAGGCTACCTGCAGGAATGTTCCGTGAGATGATGTTCAAGCAACTATCTGAGATGGTAGAGATGGATGAGGACTCAGTGGCCAGCCACCTGCTTGATACCCCTGCTGCAAAGCCTGCCTCTCGAGAACCAAAATCACAACCAGCCAGATCTGGCCAGACCCCATCCCCTGTTCGGGTTGCTCTCTCCATTTTGTTGCACCAACCAGGACTAATTACAATTACCATGGAGACCAGCTCCTTCAGGGAGGTGGAGACCCCTGGCATTAACCTACTGATTCAGGTAATGGAGCTGTTGCGACAAAATCCAGAGATATCCCCTGCCGCACTGCTGGAGAGGTGGAGAGACAGAGAAGATGAAGAGATCCTCCATAAAGTGGCTCAATGGAACCCCTCGATTCCGGATGATGGGGTTGAAAAAGAGCTACAGGGCGCACTACACAAGCTGCAACAACTGTACCGAGAGCAGAGAACTCAAAAACTGCTCAATAAATCTGCACAAGAACCTCTATCTTCCGCAGAAAAACAGGAACTTCAGACACTTCTCAGTACCGACTAAATCCACTTATTAGTGGGTGACTAAACCATCCACAATAGTGTAAAATGCGCGGTTCGTTTCGAACTTAATATTATAGATATTACACTACGAATGTCTTCAGCATTCTTGATTACATCAGAATAACAGTCTCAATAAAGCGGTCTCAACAAGCATGGCTCAACCAAAGAAAAAAGAAACAGAAGAAAACGAAATCAAGAACCTAATTGCCAAGGGAAAAGAGCAGGGCTACCTGACCTATGGCGAGATCAATGATCTGCTTCCGGACAAAATTACCGACAGCGAGGAGATTGAAAACGTAATTAGCGTGATCAACTCCATGGGAATTAAGGTGCTTGAGAAAGCCCCTGACGCAGAAAACATGCTGATCACTGGCGAGAGCGGCGCCTCAAATGATGATGCTGACGAAGAGGCTGCTGCTGAAGCCGCTTCGGTTCTACTATCTGCAGAAGGCGAAACAGGACGTACTACTGATCCTGTTCGTATGTACATGCGAGAAATGGGGTCGGTTGAACTACTAACCCGTGAAGGCGAAATTGTAATCGCCAAAAGAATTGAGGGCGGCATGCGTCAGATGATGAATGCACTGGCACTCTACCCAAGCACTATTGATGAACTACTCAAGGAGTATGACAGAATCAATAAGGGTGATATCGAGCTTGGTGCTGTCATCACCGGATTATGCGACTTCTGCCCGGAGCCTCCAAAACCTGTCATTCCAGGTAGCAACACCGGAGAGAAAAAAGAGGAAGAGGGTTTTACCGGTCCGCCACCAGAAATGATGTCAGGACGACTGCAGGCCATTGCCGACCTCTTCAAAAAACTCAAACGCTCTGAAAAACGCAACGGCATGGATCATGAACGAACCAATGCCCTGCGTAGCCAGATTGCAGACCAGTTTATGCAGTGCAAACTGGTCCCTAAACTGCTGGAGCGCATGGTGGTCGATATCCGCGCCTCCATGGATAAGGTTCGTAGCAGTGAACGCATTATCATGAATCTTGCGGTTGAACGATCTGGCATGCCACGCAGAGATTTCATCACCTCGTTCCCAAAAAATGAGACGAACCTTGAGTGGCTGGACAAGCAGATTGCTGCCAAGAAAAAACACTCAGCACCACTCAAGCGCTTCTCTCGTGACATCCTCCGTGCACAAAAGAAGCTGCTCAGTGTCGAAAGTGAGTGTGGCCTCTCTATTACCCGCCTGAAAGAGATCAACAGAATGATGTCGATTGGTGAAGGTAAGGCACGTCGAGCCAAAAAAGAGATGATCGAGGCCAACCTGCGCCTGGTAATCTCAATTGCCAAAAAATATACCAACCGCGGACTACAATTTCTCGACCTGATTCAGGAAGGCAATATCGGCCTGATGAAAGCTGTCGACAAGTTCGAGTATCGTCGTGGCTTCAAGTTCTCAACCTATGCAACCTGGTGGATTCGTCAGGCTATCACCCGTTCCATTGCGGATCAGGCACGTACCATTCGTATTCCGGTACACATGATTGAGACAATCAATAAACTGAACAGAATCCAGCGTCAACTGCTACAGGAGATGGGACGTGAACCTACCCCTGAAGAGCTGGCAGAAAAGATGGAGATCCCTGAGGATAAAATCCGCAAGGTTCTCAAGATCGCCAAAGAGCCAATCTCTACAGAGACCCCAATTGGGGATGACGAAGATTCAAACCTGGGAGATTTCATTGAGGATGCCAATGTAATCCAGCCTGACCAATCTGCCACATCAGAGGGGATGGAAGAGGACGTGCAGGATGTACTGGCCGGACTCACGCCACGTGAAGCTAAGGTACTGAGAATGCGCTTTGGAATCGACATGAATACCGACCACACACTGGAAGAGGTTGGTAAACAGTTTGATGTAACCCGCGAACGTATCCGTCAGATTGAGGCCAAGGCACTACGCAAACTGCGTCACCCATCACGCTCAGACAAACTGGAAAGCTACCTGGATAAGGGATAATACTACATGATCAATGTAGCATAGCCTGTGGGTAATGCTCCTCGGCATGACAATTTGAGCACAGCAGAATACATTTACTGGACTCCTCAAGAACTTTATCCCACCTTCTATTTGATAACGACCTCAGATCTAACTGAAATAGTTTATCTTTTGGTATCAAGTGGTGGAACTCCAGTGCTGAATAATTTTTGTCATACCCGCACCTAATACACTTTCCACCACGAAGCCTCACAAGCTCCTTTTTTCTAGCAACACCTCGTTTTTGCTGAGATTTATAACCTTGATACTTTTTATTATTGTAAGAATTTTTGCACTTTCTTGAACAAAACTTCGTTTTTCTGCCGTTCAGAGGCAGGCCACATTTAACACAATTCATGCACATCATTGTACCTAACAATTATAGAGTTATGTGTTTGATCATAACCTATTAAACGCATATAATGCCCCCTCTTTATTAGAGATAAGACTTCAACAGTTATTTCAATAAAGGGCCTATAGCTCAGTTGGTTAGAGCAGGGGACTCATCGAGTAAAATGGTGCGCTCACACCGAAAGGTTTGAGATGAACAGGATGAATTCAGGGAAACCTTAACAGTTCGGCTGATGGCAATCCTGAGCCAAGCCAGAGGTACACCTCTGGAAGGTGCAGAGACTACCTGAGAACTACAGTGTTCTTAATAACAGGTTTAAGCGTCCTGCGCCCTAACAGATAATGCTGAGGGTGATGAGATAGTCCACTCCTGATGGAAATATCAGGCAAAAGTGAATCCCTTGGTCCTTGGTTCAAGTCCAAGTAGGCCCACCATTTTTTGCAACATCTTTCGTATGCGCGACATCTTGTACTATCGATGATATGCAAAACCTCCGGCACATCATTGCATAATGCATTTGGTAGGATACTTCCGAGACCAGCCAGTAACGGATATTTATAGTTTTATGGTATGGTAAATACGCAAAGCTGTACAAAGGAGAAGACTATGAACCTGAAACAAATAGAAGAAGAGATAAAAGAGGACTGGTTGATCGAAGCAGGCCGCAGAGCTAGGGAGCTTGATGAAGGTATTGTGCAGCCAATACCAGCTGAGGAGGTGAGACTGAAAGCAAGAGTATTGCTTCGGTGAGTTACTTTTTACAGCCTCACGATCAACTCCTTCACCACTCTAGAGTGAAGTGAAATATTTATAACTGGTTAAA
>CAYQBY010000016.1:0-34831 GCA_964415865.1 uncultured Piscirickettsiaceae bacterium
GTACTTGGCTACGAACTAAGGTGTCGGAGGTTCGAATCCTTCCGGGCGCGCCAAACAAGGCATTTTAAACAGGAACTTACTTAATCGTGGGTTCCTGTTTTTCTTTGTTGATCCCCTACATGACCTCGGAAAGGTATGACCCTAGATCCATATCGGCCCCCAGGATATGACCAGTTAACCACTGTTCCAGAAATTCGATATCCTTGGTGGAGACTGGATTACCGTCATACTTAATCTTCTGTTGCAGGTTTTTGGCGCTCTCAATCAAATCAGCATGTTCCTGTTTGTGTTCTCTGATTCCCTCATATCCATACTTCACCATTAATCTCTCTTCGTGTCTGAAATGCCAAATTGTGCAACTTATAAGCTCTTCAATCACTGCATCAACATAGCTTTGAGCATCATTTTCTGTCACTGAGTGGATGAGAATATTGAAGAGTTCAACGAGCTTGCGATGATCCTCATCTATCTCTTCTACTTGAACACCAAGTGAATCATCCCAGATTAAATTTTCCACAAGCATCACTCCAGATTAGTGCTTTTGTAATAACCTCAATAAGGATAGGAGAATAAACTGTAACTTTCAATGATCTATATCATATGTATTGTTCTACCACGATATCTGAAAGTATTTACATCTTTCCTGAATTGGATATTCACTGATGAAATATTAGCTAAAACTGATATTGAGATATGCCAAGTTCCTGTACAATACAAACCAATAGGCTGCCCATTGTGGCGGCCTTTTTTTAACCGCGTCAAAATAATTATCAGGAATCTATTATGTTTCAGTTAGGTTGCGTCAGTAGAGTCTGTTTTAAAAATGAGATCCTCTCTGGATTAACCGTTGCTCTGGCTCTGGTTCCCGAGGCAGTTGCATTCTCTTTTGTGGCCGGGGTTGAGCCACTTGTTGGCCTCTATGCAGCCTTTATGGTGGGTTTGCTTGCGGCGATCTTTGGCGGTCGCCCTGGAATGATCTCTGGCGCCACTGGTGCCATGGCTGTGGTGATGGTTTCACTGGTTGCTGATCATGGGGTTGAATATCTATTTGCCGCTGTGGTGTTGACGGGAGCCATTCAGATTACGGTCGGCATTATGCGACTTGGAAAGTATATCCGTATTGTTCCTCATCCGGTTATGCTCGGTTTTGTGAACGGATTGGCGATTGTTATCTTTCTTGCACAATTACAACATTTTCAGTTCTCTACACCAGATGGTGGCATGGCATGGATGAGTGGTAACCCCATGATGCTGTTTGCAGGTCTGATCATTCTAACCATGGCGATTATCCATTATCTTCCAAAATTGACGGGGGCATTCCCTGCTTCACTGGCAGCTATTCTTGTGGTCTCCTTGTTGGTTATTGGTCTGGATCTGGATACCAAGCGGGTTGCTGACCTTGCCTCTATTGAGGGCGGACTGCCGATTTTTCATATTCCTATGGTTCCATTGAGTTGGGAGACCATCTATATAATTTTTCCATACGCCATAATCCTTGCTGCAGTTGGATTGATTGAATCACTATTAACTCTCACTTTGATTGATGAGGTAACCGATACTCGTGGTCAGGGCAATCGTGAGTGTGTGGGGCAGGGGATTGCCAATAGTGTTACGGGCCTTTTTGGGGGCATGGGAGGTTGTGCCATGATTGGTCAGAGCATGATTAATGTTAACTCTGGCGGTCGTCAACGCCTCTCTGGCATATCGGCTGCACTCTTCTTATTGGCTTTTATCCTTTTTGCCTCTGATTTGATTGAGGCAATTCCACTGGCTGCTCTGGTAGGGGTAATGTTCATGGTGGTGTTGGGAACATTTGAGTGGTCCAGTTTTCGTATTATGAGAAAGATCCCAACTACGGATGCTTTTGTGCTGATCCTTGTCTCTGGCGTCACGGTTGCCACGGATCTGGCAATCGCAGTTGTTGTAGGGGTTATTGTTTCAGCTCTGATATTTGCCTGGGAGCATGCCAGCCATATAAATATTGAGCAGCAGGATGATGAGGATGGTGCAAGAATCTATGAGCTGAATGGTCCACTATTTTTTGGTTCGGTCAAAAACTTCCTTGATCTATTTGATCCTGTTGATGACCCTGACGAGGTTATTCTAGAGTTCCGTAACTCTCGCGTTGCCGACCACTCTGCAATTGAGGCGATTGATACTCTGGCTGAGAAATATATTCGTGCAGGCAAGAAGCTGCATCTGCGCCATCTGAGCCCCGAGTGCCGTATTCTTCTGCACAAGGCTGGTGATCTGGTGGAAGTGAATCTTCTGGAGGATCCGGTCTATCACGTTGCAGATGATGAGCTTGCGTAGTTAAATACTGCTTTCAGTAAACATGATGGGAGAGAAGGGATGCCTTCATTTGATACGGTTTCGGAAGTTGATCTGCATGAGGTGACCAATGCAGTAGATCAAGCCAACAGGGAGATCAGCAACCGTTTTGATCTTAAGAATACAGGGGCCACGATTGAGCAGAATGAGTCTGATCTGTTAATCAAGGCAGATCAGGAGTTCCAGCTTCATCAGGTTATGGATATCCTGAGGGGCAAGATGGCTAAACGCGGGGTTGATGCAGATGCTCTGACCCCTGGTGATATTGAGACCAATATCAGTGAGGCGCGGCAGACTGTTGCAATTGTGCAGGGTATCGACCAGCCCACTGCAAAGAAAATTGTCAAAACCATCAAACAGTCCAAGATCAAGGTGCAGGCGGCCATTCAGGGGGATAAAGTTAGGGTTACCGGAAAGAAGAGGGATGATCTGCAATCTGTCATGTCCCTGTTGCGCGAGGAGAAGTTTCCAGTTCCCCTGCAGTTTGATAATTTTCGAGACTAATTTCGTACTGTGTTGATCCATATCTCTCTCTCCCAGCAGCAGCTTTGTCTGGATAGAGAAGGGAGGCAGCACTGTTTTTCGGTTTCAACTGCTGTTAATGGTGCGGGTGAGCAGATGGGTAGTGAGTGCACTCCCAGAGGCGCACACCATGTTCGTATAAAGATTGGCGATAGTTGTCCTGAAGGTACTGTATTTGTTGGGCGCCGAACAACCGGTGAGATATATAATCAGAAGATAGCCGAACAACATCCTGAGAGAGACTGGATTTTAACCAGAATTCTCTGGTTAAGCGGTGATGATATTGGGGTGAATCGTGGGGGGGAGGTCGATACCCTGAGACGAATGATCTATATTCACGGTACACCAGAGCATGAACCAATGGGAGTGCCCATGTCTCATGGTTGTATAAGAATGCGTAATAGTGATCTGGTGATGCTGTTTGATATGGTTGATGCTGGAACAGATGTCCTGATTGAGGATTAGAGGTATGAGTTTAGGTCCAGTAATGGTTGATATTGAGGGCATTGAGCTCTCCTCGGAGGACCGAGAGCTACTTGCTGATCCTCGTGTAGGAGGAATTATTCTCTTTAGCCGCAACTACCACTCTCCTGAACAGCTAACCAGTCTCTGTGGTGAGATCCACCAAATTCGTACTCCACGCCTATTGATTGGTGTAGATCATGAAGGTGGGCGTGTTCAGCGTTTCCGTGAAGGGTTTACAGAAATTCCACCAATGGCACGATTTGGAAAACTGTTTGATCAGAATCCAAAACAGGCTTATCTTGAGACAGAATCTGCCGGATGGTTGATGGCTGTTGAGCTCTCATCATGCGGAGTGGATTTTAGCTTTGCACCAGTGCTTGATCTATCACACGGAGTAAGTGGTGTTATTGGAGACCGAGCCTTTCACCGTAAACCTCAGGTTGTCTCATCATTGGCACAGAGTTGGATGCGAGGAATGCACAGAGCAGGGATGGGGGCAGTTGGAAAACATTTTCCTGGTCATGGTGGAGTCAAGGCAGATTCTCATGTTGCAGTTCCGGTAGATGATCGCTCCATGGCAGACCTGACTACAGATGACATTATCCCCTTTGAACGGATGGTGCAGTATGGCATGGAGGGGGTTATGCCGGCACATGTATACTACAGCTCGATTGATCCAGAGCACCCAGCCGGTTTTTCTTCATTCTGGCTGCAAAATGTGTTGCGTGGACGTCTCGGTTTTAATGGAGCTATTTTCAGTGATGACTTAAGTATGGAAGGGGCTGGTCTGATTGGTGACTATCCGGCAAGAGCTGAGGCAGCCCTGGAGGCAGGGTGCGATATGGTGCTGGTATGTAACCACCGCAACCATGCCGTAGAGGTGGTCGACTCGCTCTCTCCTCAGGGCAATCCGTTAGGTACAGCACGGCTGGTAAGGCTGCATGGTAGAACAGAAGTTAATAGGGAAAAATTGCTCAACAGTGACAACTGGCGCCAGGCAGTTGAGAGGATGCATGGTTTGGAAGATATTCATACAGAGGAGATGGAGTTGTGAGCGTATCACTAACAGAGGTCGAGCAGGTTCGTAGAGAGGCAGATTGCCTCTGGAGTAGTGAGGAGGTTGAGGCTTCAATTGATCAAATGGCTGAAACCCTTAGTGAGAGAGTGGCACAGAGCCATCCTCTTTTGCTAACAGTCATGAACGGGGCTGTGATACCTATGGGATATTTGCTGACCCGTCTAGATTTTCCACTTCAGGTTGATTACGTCCATGCTACACGTTATGGCAAGGAGCTTGTAGGCGGGACCCTGGAATGGATTGCCCGTCCCCGAATCTCACTGGAAGGACGTACTGTTGTCATTGTTGATGATATCCATGATGAGGGTGGCACTCTCGAGGCCTTAAGAATATGGGCACAGGAGCAGGGGGCGGAAGAGGTGATCACAGTAACACTGGTTACCAAACTACATGATCGCAAGATTGCTCCTCCGTCAGACTTTAATGCATTGACTGTTCCTGATCGCTATGTGTTTGGTTTTGGGATGGACTACAAGGGATATCTGAGAAATCTTCCTGGAATTTATGCCTTAAGTGAGTAGGGATAGTCAGAGAATTGCTGACCATTCTCCGTTGAGCAGGCGCTATCTATGTCTGATTCAGAGCTTCCTTAGCCAACCTCTGGATGCGTGTCGGTAACCTTGCTGGTAACTGCTCCCTGTTGCAGTTTTGTCCTGATAAGATCACCACTCCGTAATGCGGTTGCATCCTGAACAATATCTCCTGTGTCAGTAGTTGTTACGCTATAGCCACGTGAAAGAGTTGAAAGTGGGCTGAGCATATCAAGAGCATGTGAGATTGAGGAGAGCTCAGATCCACGATTCTGCAGGTAATGATGAGCAGCCTGTGCAAGCTGTTGATGTTGTCTCTGTAACTGCTGTTTTAATCTATATATCTTCTCTACTGGATTCAGGTGTTGGAGTCGAAGCTCCATACGATCCAGTAACACCTTTCTGCTATTAATGGTCTCGCGCTGTATGTTGCGGAGTTGTCGCTCTCCATCATCTAACCGTTGTGCAAACTGCCTGATTCGTTCGCGGGGGTGACGCAGTTGGCGTTTTAATCCACCAAGATGGATGGATAAGGTGTCTAGTTTTCTTCCAATTTCTCTAGATAGGCGTTGTTCCAGGTGGGTTAGGTTGTCTAGCTGATCATCCTTGTCTGGCGACACCAATTCAGCAGCAGCAGATGGTGTAGCAGCTCTTTGGTCAGCAACAAAATCCGCTATGGTGAAATCTGTTTCATGACCAACTGCGGAGATGGTAGGAATTGAGCAACCATGGATGGCCCTTGCTACACTCTCTTCATTGAAGCTCCAGAGATCCTCAATTGATCCGCCTCCACGGGTGATGATCAGAAGATCGCATTCAGCACGTTGCTGAGCATTATTAAGCGCATCAATAATTTCACCCTCTGCGGATAATCCCTGAACAGATGTGGGGTATAAAACTATCGGTAGCGCAGGAAATCGCCGTTTGAGGACCGTTAGAATATCGTGAATGGCTGCGCCAGAAGGGGAGCTGATAATGCCGATCTTCCTGGGGAAAGATGGAATGGTTTGTTTGCGACTTTCATCAAATAGCCCTTCCTCAGCAAGTTTTTTCTTGAGCGCATCAAAAGCTCGCTGTCGCGCACCTTCTCCACTCTCTTTCATGTGTTCGGCTATGAGCTGATAGTCGCCCCTAGCCTCATATAGGCTTACTGTGCCACGAACCTCTACATGCTGGCCACTCTCTGGACGAAAACGAATCTTGTTGAGTCGACTGCGAAACATGGCGCAGCGTATCTGCGCCTGATCATCTTTCAGAGTAAAATATATATGCCCGGATGAGGGGCGAGATAGATTGGAGATCTCACCTTCAACCCAGAGGGTTGTGAAATTCTGTTCCAGCAGAAAACGCGCCTCCCGGTTAAGCTGGGAGACGGTTATTACCTTACGGTCAAAATCCAGGAGGTATCTCTACTGTGGTGATACTGTGACCCTGATACGCATACTGTCACTTGGGGCACGATTCATCTTGGTGGTGAATTCATGGCCACCATAACTATAGGTGACAAGGTAGTGAGATAGTTCACTCTTCTCCTCGGTCTCATAGATGGTCTCACAACGCTCAACCTCTTCATAACGACCGGTTTTCCCTCCAGCACGAGCCCTTTCCGAGTCATTAGCGACAGATGCTCCCAAGGCAGCGCCCGCAATGGTCATGGCGTCTTTTCCGCGCCCTCTACCAAACTGGTTGCCGAGAACTCCACCCAAAAGGCCTCCAACCAGCTCGTTGGTGTAACTTCCATCTGATGGCCCAGGCGTAGTAACCCTGACTGTCTCAGTCCAGCATTTTTCAACAGGTTTTCTGATGGTGTAGTTGCGCTCTACTGCCTCAACATTGTTTACCGTAGCCCAATCGGTGAAACCTGCAGACAGTGCAACCTCTGACATGGAGAACATCGATGCGGCGATTAAAACAGGAGCTATTTTTATGGTTTTTAGATTCATGGCTATATCCTCGTTTCTGTTCAAAAGCCTCTTACAAGGCAACTGTTCCCATTATAGTCCAAACAGAGGATAGTAAAAGCGAACCCCACTATTTCCGCATATCTTTATTTCACAACCTGAATTTCTGTAATTTATGCGTCTGGTCATTTATAATTCGCGCCTTTCATCCCCGGATTATTGGAGTACGCCATGCGTCTTGTTGAACAAGCCCTTACTTTTGATGATGTTCTTCTCCTGCCCGCCCACTCTGTAGTGATTCCACGAGAGGTATCACTCCGCACCCGACTGACCCGTGAAATTGAACTTAATATTCCAATGGTCTCGGCAGCTATGGATACAGTGACCGAAGGCAGGCTGGCAATCGCACTTGCCCAGGAGGGCGGGATTGGTATTGTCCATAAAAACATGACACCAGCCGAGCAGGCTCGTGAGGTTCTTAAGGTTAAGCGTTTCGAGAGTGGAGTAGTTACCGACCCAGTCACCATATCACCAACAGCTACAGTGCGTGAGGTTATGGATTTAACTCGTCAATATGGTATCTCAGGATTGCCGGTTGTAGATGGCAATGATCTGGTAGGAATTGTAACCAGTCGTGATCTTCGTTTTGAAACTCGTCTGGATGAGAAGGTTGTTACTGTTATGACCCCCAAGGATCGCTTGGTGACAGTAAAAGAGGGAGCAGAGAAATCAGAGGTGATTGGGCTTCTTCATGAGCATCGCATTGAGAAGGTTCTGGTGGTCAATGACAATTTTGAACTGCGCGGAATGATTACCGTCAAGGATATCCAAAAAGCAACCGATAAACCAAATGCCTGTAAGGATGAGCAGGAGAGATTGCGTGTTGGTGCTGCAGTAGGTACAGGAGCAGAAACAGAGGAGAGGGTTGCTGCACTTGCCGAGGCTGGAGTAGATGTGGTGGTAGTGGATACTGCCCATGGGCATTCTCAAGGGGTTCTTGATCGTGTCCGCTGGGTAAAGGATAACTTTCCTCAGATCCAGGTTATTGGCGGCAATATAGCAACTGGTGCTGCAGCAAGAGATCTGGTTGCGGCAGGTGCGGATGCAGTTAAGGTCGGAATTGGGCCAGGCTCCATCTGTACTACCCGTATTGTGGCTGGCGTTGGTGTGCCTCAGGTAACTGCGGTATCCAATGTAGTCAAGGCTCTGGAGGGAACTGGTGTTCCTGCAATTGCTGATGGTGGTATCCGTTACTCTGGAGATATGGCCAAGGCAATCGTGGCAGGTGCTCACGCAATTATGGTTGGTGGTCTGCTGGCAGGTACCGAAGAGGCGCCTGGTGAGGTTGAGCTCTATCAGGGACGTTCCTATAAATCATATAGAGGAATGGGATCCCTGGGTGCAATGCAGCAGGGTTCAAGTGATCGTTATTTCCAGGAGAATAGCGGTAACGTAGAGAAACTGGTGCCAGAGGGTATTGAGGGCAGGGTTCCATACAAGGGCCCAATGACTGCAATCATTCACCAGATGATGGGCGGATTACGCTCCAGCATGGGGTACACCGGTTGTCTGAATATTGATGAGATGAGAACCAGACCAGAGTTTGTTCAGGTAACAGGGGCGGGGATGGCTGAGAGTCACGTACATGATGTCAGTATCACCAAAGAGGCGCCTAATTACAGGGTTTAACCAATGACAGATATACATCACGACAGGATACTGATCCTTGATTTTGGATCTCAGTATACGCAGCTTATAGCACGTCGTGTTCGTGAGGCTGGGGTCTATTGCGAGCTCTATCCTTTTGATATGAGCAGTGAGGCAATTGCCGAGTTCAATCCAAAAGGGATTATCCTCTCTGGTGGCCCGGAGACTGCTACTACTGCAGATGCTCCTAAGGCACCTCAAATAGTATTTGATCTAGGCGTTCCAGTATTTGGTATCTGCTATGGAATGCAGACCATGGCTGAACAACTGGGCGGCAAAGTGGAATCACCGGATCATCGTGAGTATGGCTATGCGCAGGTAAGAGCACATGGCCACACTGCATTACTGAAGGATATTGAGGACCATACCACCCCCGAAGGGTATGGCATGCTGGATGTCTGGATGAGTCATGGAGATCGAGTGGCGGAACTGCCTGATGGGTTCTCAGTCATGGCATCCACAGATAATGCACCACTTGCCGGGATGGCTGACGAGAGCCGCCATTTTTATGGGGTACAGTTTCATCCAGAGGTGACGCACACACGTCAAGGCGAGAGGATAGTAAACCGTTTTGTGCTGGATATATGTGGATGTGCCGCACTGTGGAATCCTGCCAATATTATTGAAGAGAGCATTGCGGAGATTCGCCAACAGGTTGGTGATGATGATGTGCTTCTTGGTCTTTCTGGAGGAGTGGACTCTTCAGTGGTTGCTGCACTACTCCATAAGGCAATAGGTGATCAACTCACCTGTGTTTTCGTAGATAACGGTCTTCTCCGTCTGAATGAGGGTGATCAGGTGATGGCGATGTTTGCGGAGCATATGGGAATCAAAGTTATTCGTTCTGACTCCGAATCCCGCTTCCTGGATGCATTAAAGGGAGAGACTGACCCTGAAAAAAAACGCAAAATCATAGGCCACACCTTTATCGAGGTATTTGATGAAGAGGCTGGCAAGCTAACAAATGTTAAATGGTTGGCACAGGGCACAATCTACCCTGATGTAATTGAGTCTGCTGGCGCCAAATCTGGCAAGGCCAAGGTAATCAAATCACACCATAATGTTGGCGGACTGCCTGATGATATGAATCTGGATCTACTTGAGCCGCTTCGTGAACTGTTCAAGGATGAGGTGCGCAAGATAGGAGTGGAGCTTGGTCTTCCATCCGAGATGGTATACCGCCATCCATTCCCAGGCCCAGGGCTGGGGGTAAGAATTCTTGGAGATGTTAGAAAAGAGTATGCTGACATATTACGTAAGGCTGACGATATATTTATCTCTGAATTGAGAGCAGATGACCTGTATGACACGGTAAGCCAGGCATTTGTGGTCTTCCTGCCAGTACGTTCAGTTGGAGTGATGGGTGATAATCGTCAATATGACTATGTTGTTGCACTGCGTGCAGTAGAGACTGTGGATTTCATGACTGCTCGATGGGCCCATCTTCCTTACGAGTTTTTAGGAAAAGTCTCAACAAGAATCATCAATGAAATCAATGGAATATCAAGGGTAGCTTATGATATTTCTGGAAAACCTCCAGCAACAATTGAATGGGAGTAGAGCAGGACAGCCTATGGATGAGCCGAGCTCTTGAGCTGGCACACCATGCTGAAACAGAGGGTGAGGTTCCTGTCGGCGCCATTGTTGTAAGAGAGGGCAAGGTTATCGGAGAGGGGTGGAATAGTCCGATATCACTTCATGATCCATCTGCCCATGCAGAGATCAGGGCACTCCGTGCAGCGGCAAACAGTGTACAAAACTACCGACTGCCGGGGTCAACTCTATACGTCACTCTTGAACCATGTCCAATGTGTGCGGGCGCCATTATTCATGCCAGGGTTGAACGGGTTGTATTTGCGGCAGCTGACCCACGTTCTGGTGCGGCAGGATCACTCTTTCAATTGCTGAACGATACCGCTCTTAACCATCAGTGCACAGTTGACTCTGGAATTATGGCTACTGAGAGCAGTGATTTACTAAAAAAATTCTTCAGGAAACGTCGCAACCACTTCTGATTATGGCTCCACTATACGCATATATTCAACTGATGCGTCTCGATAAACCGATCGGGATTTTATTGTTGTTGTGGCCTACGCTCTGGGGCCTCTGGATTGCTGCAGATGGGTTTCCGCCACTACTGGTGCTGATTGTTTTTTTGGTTGGTGTGGTGCTGATGCGTTCAGCAGGGTGCATTATTAATGATTACGCTGATCGCAAGGTAGATCGGCATGTTGAGCGCACAGCGCAACGTCCATTGACAACCGGTACTATCTCCACACGTGCAGCATTATTGCTGTTTAGCATATTGGTGATGATGGCTTTTTTATTGGTTTTAACCATGAACCAACTGACAATTCAGCTCTCTTTCGGCGCTATCCTGTTAGCCACCATCTATCCATTCATGAAACGTTATACCAATCTCCCACAACTCTTTCTTGGAGCTGCATTTGGTTGGGCCATCCCAATGGCATTTGCGGCAGTCACTGGAAGCGTGCCTGCAGGAGCATGGTTACTATTCATGGCAACACTATGTTGGGCAGTGATCTATGACACCATGTATGCGATGGTTGACAGGGAGGATGACCTGAAGATTGGTGTCCATTCAACGGCTATTTTGTTTGGAAAACTGGATCGGGTCGTTATAGGGGTCTTTCAGCTGATAATGTTGATACTACTTATCCTTGCTGGATTTGAGTTTCAGCTGGGAACAATATTCTATCTTGGCATTGCCGTCGCCTTACTGCTGGGGCTCTATCACCAATGGTTGATTAGAGAACGCGACCCCAAGGAGTGTTTTCATGCATTCCTGCACAACCACTGGTTGGGTATGGCTGTTTTTGCAGGGATTGCACTGGACAAGTTCACAATTCTCTAAGCTCGCCACCTGCCCAGTATTACCTTTTGGGATACTTCTTTTGGCAGGCTCGAGTAATCAGCTTGGCTGCCACATCGCTTCCAAGCCCCTGTAGATTGTTCAACAAGCAATTCCAATACTCCTCAGGATACTCTGCAACCACTTTTTCCTGTGGCGGCATCTCATAGCGGATAGTGGGTTGTGGTTGTGGCGGAGCCATTACCGGCATTGGGGGTGTCATGGGTGCTGGTTTAACCACATCAACCATAGGCTGAATGATCTCGCCCACTGGTTGAGGCATAAATCCCTGTCCACTACTGATGGGATCGAATGGTGAGGCAAAAGTGCTCCAGATATCAGCCGGAATCTCCTCTTTTGGTTGAGAAATGGGGGCAGGTGCGGGCAAGCTCCCACTTTCCTGTAGGGTGACACCATCTTCAGCCAAAACGGCCTGTGATGTTGTGGATAGATAGAGTGTAAGAGTAGCGATCCAAAGAGCGTTGCCGACGAGGTTTCTGGTCATCTTTTTTCCATGATCAATGTTGGTTTTTAGTGGCTAGATCATACCATCTTACCCCGACCTTTTTCTGTAAAAGAGATTGGAAAAAAACAATTCCTCCAGTAGTATTGGGGTAATTAGACGGAGATAGATAGAGAGGGAATTTGCAATGAAAAAAACCAATTACACAGCTCTTTTTGCACTACCGGCACTGCTTTTTTCAGCAGTGATTGAGGCAGGGAGTTTTGAAGGGTATCTGACTGATGGGTATGGTTCCATTGTCCGCACGCCTTACAATGAATGTATTCACACAGGTTTCTGGGAGAAAGCTTATGCCCAACCAGAATGTGACGAGATTCTGGAGATTCGTTCCAAATATGCTGTAGCCGTTGATGCGGCTGAGAAGGCAGGGCTGCCAGCACCGGAGAAGCCACCGGAAATAGTTGATCTTGAAACAGCACGGATAGAGGAGCTTAAACCAACAGCCTCTGTTGAGGTTGGGCTTCCGCGGTCTGCAGATATTCCCAACCCTGCAATCACAGAAATCGAGGTGCTTGATGGTGACAGTCTCTGGGGGATCGCATCCAATGAGCAGGTTTATGGAGATGCTGCACTCTGGCCACTACTGTTATGTGCCAACAGGGAACAGATTATTGATGCGGATCTAATCTACGCTGGTCAGGTTCTCTCCATTCCACATGATATTACTGCGGAGGCACATGATGCTGCTATCGTCCATGCTGACAATCGTGGTGATTGGGAGTTGGGTGAGGTAGAGGATAGTGATCTAGAATATCTTGCTCTGCATTGTAATTAATCAAGGCAACGGAATTGCTGAACTAGACTGGAAACGAGAGGCTAAATTGAAAATGAAGTTAAAGAGAATGGAGTGGATTGGAGTACTGGTATCAATGATGTTTTCCTTTTCGGTTGCTTATGCAGAGGGTGATGAGTCTGTAGCAGAAAATGCTGTTGATGTTGTGGAGAAGATTGCACCCCAGACAATTGATGAACCGCAACCAGTCAAGGAACTATATCTGGAAATCAATAAGCTGGAACAGCGTGACACTGTCTGTGTTGCCTATGTTCGTTTTCACAACCAGACTGATACGGCATTTGCCGAATTCAAACCAGAGCTTTTTGCGTTCGATAAGGAAGATATCATCACTGCCCATTTTGCAGCCATCTTCAATAATGTTCCTGCCAATAAAACTGTGGTTAAACTTGTTTCGATGAAAGATACGCAATGTGACAGTGTTGGCAGCATCCTGCTTAATCAGATGCTCACCTGTAAAAGTGGTGAAAATGATATTGATGGCTGCATGCAGTTGTTAAAAACTGGCGCGAAGGGCGCCATCAAACTATTCAAGTAAGGAATTCACCATGGATCTGGAACTTCTCGTAAGCAAAGGCGGAGCCGTAGCCATAATCTTGTTGGCGTTATCTGTTTATGGTTTCGCAATCTTTTTACTCAAGATTTATCACTTTCAATCACGTCAGGTACTGTTTGGATCCAACGATTTTATAGATAGAGCGATACAAAACATTGAGCGTGGACAGAAAGGGATCGCTTCCACAGAACTTTCTGGCCGAAAAAACCCCATTGCACGTGTTATGGAGCGAGCTATCAAGTTATGCGACACAGGAGTATCCCTGGAGGAGAATAGTGCCGCCAAGGAGGAGTTAGAGAGTGAGGGCAGAACCCAACTTGAACAACTTACCTCATATATTCGTGGTCTTGATGCAGTTGCACATCTAAGCCCTCTGCTGGGTCTGCTGGGAACAGTGCTTGGAATGATTAAGGCATTTATGCAACTTGAGGCGGCAGGAGTTCAGGTGGATGTAACCATGCTGGCAGGGGGAATCTGGGAAGCCTTGATTACCACAGCCTTTGGGCTCGCTATCGCTATTCCTGCATTAGCTACAGTTAATTGGCTGGAGGGAATTGTGGAGCGTGTTCGACAGGATATGGGAGATAGTGTCACAAGAACACTCAGTGCTATAAGACAAGCTGGATAATTTACGGGCCATCCATAATGCAATTTGATGCTGTTGGATATCAATCTAAAAGACGTTGGCTCAGTCTGACCTCATTGATTGATATTGTTTTTCTGTTGCTGATCTTCTTTATGCTGACCACCAGCTTCTCGCAACAGAGAAAGATGTCTCTCGATATTCCTGCTGAAAAAGGAGAAGGCAACAGCGCCTGGCAAGGAGCTGCTTTGGTGCGTGTGCATGATGGCGGGAGAGTGGATTTTAACGGGCGTCAGGTGGATGCCTCCAAACTTGCTGCCAAGGCCAATCAACTGCTTCAAAAGAGACCTGATTCCCGTTTTATTGTTCGTCCTGACGCTAACCTTCCGCTACAACAGGTGGTTGCAGTAATGGATCAACTTCGCACGGGTGGAGCCACTCTGGTTAGTCTGATTCGCTAGTCATGCAGTTTAATTACCACAGAAAGAAACATTCAGAACTAGATATGACCCCTCTGGTGAGCGTCATATTTCTGTTGATTATCTTCTTTCTGGTTGCTGGCACAATCAGATCTCCAGGTTTTTGGGAGATTGAACACCCACACTCAAACAGTGATGCACGAGTTGAGGCCATGGATGTCTCCATCTTTATTGATCAAGACGGCAATATGGCTGTTGGTGACAGAGAGATAAAAAACAACTATCAACTGCGTTATCTGATTGATAACGCATACCAGAACCGCATCCCCCCATCAATCGAGGTTCATGCTGATAGTCGTGTTGATGCTCATGACGTAGTTGAGCTACTGGAAGAAATTCGCAGGGGCGGCGTACGTAAGGTTGATCTGGTGACCGAGGTGAATCAATAGCCATGGTTATCCAGTCAAGAGAGTGGTTTCTGGCGCTTACAGGGTCCATGCTGGCTCATATCATGCTTTTACAATTTATGCCGACTTACCAGTTGGCTCCTATCGTTCAACGTATCACAGAGAGCACTTTTACGGTAATGCTGGCCGACCCGGAGATTCTGGAGAAGCTGGTTCTTGAGCAGCCTGAAGAGATCATAACCAGCGAGATGATCCCAATGATCTCTCTGGATGACTCACCTCAACCGATGGCGGAGATGGTGACGCCTGGAGACGCCCTGGAGGTGATCCCTGGCGATGAACCAGAAAGTTCAACTGTAGAGATGGAGGAGCAACCAGTGGCAGAGGTGGCTGCTCCAATTCCCGCAGTAATGCTGCCATCTACTGCAGAGTTAACGGAGGTATCGGTAACGGCAGATATATCAGCTCCTATCTCCACCATTATGACTCCGTCTGCAACAGAGTTAATGGAGCTGTCGGCCGACATGACCACTGATCTCCCCATTATTGTGGTAGAACCAGAGATTACAGATATGGGACTGATGATTCCTGATGTAAGCCTGGAGAGTATTCTGCCGTCAATGGATCTCTCATCGCCACAAATAGATGAGGCAGAGGTCATCCTGGCAGAAATAGAGATAGAACAGATTCACTTTGAAGAGTTGGAGATGGAGTCTCTACCGGAGATTCAGGCAGAGGAGTTAAAGCTTGAGCCTTCTGCCCCCCAGGTTGCTGAGGATACTGTTATCCGCAAGAGGGGATCTAAAAATTGGCGCCAGGAGTACTCCGGGGCAACCGGGGTTGGTTTTGCCTATCGTGACAAAATGCGCCTCACTCTTAATGCTCTGACCATTTACCCCAAAACCATTGCAGAAAAACACCGGATTGAAGGAAGGGTTGTTGTGAGATTTGTGCTGAATCGTGCAGGAGAGTTAATGGAGACTGAGATCATCGATAGTTCTGGCCATGTAAAGCTTGATGATGCAGTAAAACAGATGATTCAGATAGCACAACCATTTGAGCCACTACCTGATAAGATGAAAAACGATAAAGTAGCATTTGCCTTCCCTGTAACTATCAAGCTTCAAGATAGATAGAATTCATCTCTCATAGCTGAGAGTATAATGAACCGATGAAATCACTCTTCTCCAGACGCAAGTATTGGGCGCACCGCTTTGGGATTGCACCTGTTTTGCCTATCTCCAGACACGAGATGGATGAACTGGGGTGGGACTCTTGTGACATCATTCTGGTTACTGGTGACGGCTACGTAGACCATCCAAGCTTTGGGATGGCCCTGATTGGACGTCTGTTGGAGTCCCAGGGGTTTCGAGTAGGTATTATCTCGCAACCCGAGTGGAAGAGTGTTGAGCCATTCCGCTCTCTGGGTAAACCAAATCTCTTCTTTGGGGTGACAGCAGGCAACATGGATTCCATGGTGAACCGTTACACCTCTGATCAACGTATCCGCAAGGATGATGCCTATACCCCAGGTGGTGAGGGCGGTAGACGCCCAGACCGCTCCACCATTGTGTACAGTCAACGTTGTCGCGAGGCCTACAACGATGTTCCGATCATTATAGGTGGAATTGAGGCAAGTCTACGCAGGCTTGCCCACTATGACTACTGGTCAGACAAGGTGCGCAGATCAATTCTTGTTGATGCACGTGCCGATCTTCTGCTTTATGGAAATGCAGAACGCGCTATTGTTGAGGTGGCCCACAGAATTGCAGCGGGGGAGTCAATCCAATCAATACGCGACCTTCGTGGCAGCGCCTTTTTATTGAAAGCTCCAGAACTCTCATCAACCATTGCAGAACGAAAAGTGCTTGATTTTTCCAGGCTGCCACAAGAAGGGGTAAGAGACAGGAGCACCACAGGAGAAAAGCGTGACTGTACTGTTATTCGTCTTCCATCTTTTGAGCAGGTGAGTGAGGATAAACGGCTCTATGCCCATACCTCCCGTTTTTTCCATCTGGAGACCAATCCAGGAAATGCACGTGCCTTGATGCAGCAACATGGGGACCGACAATTGTGGCTCAATCCTCCTCCAGAGCCACTGACCACCGATGAGCTTGATCAAATTTATGAGCTTCCATATACCCGTCGGCCACACCCAGCCTACAATGATGATCGTCTCCCTGCCTATGAGATGATCAGGTTCTCCATCAATATCATGCGCGGATGTTTTGGGGGATGCACCTTCTGTTCAATTACTGAGCATGAGGGAAGAATTATTCAAAGTCGTTCCGAGGCGTCCATCCTTAGGGAGATTGAAGAGGTAAAAGAGATTCCGGGATTTACCGGCAACATCTCCGATCTTGGAGGGCCTACTGCAAACATGTACCGGATGCGCTGCAAGAGCAGGAAGATTGAGTCGGCCTGTCGTCGACTATCATGTGTCTACCCAGAGATCTGCAGGCATATGGATACCAGCCATCAACCACTGATTAATCTATATCGCACAGCTCGTCAGTTACCGGGGATTAAACGAATCTTTATTGCTTCCGGGCTGCGTTACGATATTGCTGTACGTTCACCAGAATATGTTGATGAGCTCGTTACCCATCATGTAGGAGGGTATCTGAAAATTGCCCCTGAACATACGGAAAATGGGCCCCTTGGTAAAATGATGAAACCGGGGATTGATACCTTCTACAGATTTCGTGAGATGTTTGATCGCTTCTCCAGAAAAGCTGGCAAGGAGCAGTATCTGATCCCGTACTTTATTGCAGCACATCCAGGAACCACCGACAGAGATATGGCAAATCTGGCGCTCTGGCTAAAACAGAATAGATTTCGTCCTGATCAGGTACAGAACTTTCTACCAACCCCAATGTCCCTGGCGACCACAATGTACCATACTGCCCAGAATCCTCTTCGTAAGGTTAAAGAGAGTACGGACTCAATAGCAGTTCCAAAGGGTGGCAGAAGACGACGTCTGCACAAGGCATTTCTTCGTTACCATGACCCCAATAACTGGCCGCTATTGCGTCAGGCTCTAAAGGATATGGGGTTGAGTAGATGGATTGGCTCTGGCAAGGATCAGTTGGTTCCAGCTGAGCAACAGAGATCTGGCTCCAGACCTGTTCAGAGAATAAGGGCGGGGCGAAGAAAAAGATGATGGAGTTAATCAAACAGTCATCTGATATTGAGGCTGCCTGGAACTGGATAGAGGGTGATGGCAACAGAGATGCCATGGATGACGCATTAGCAGTTGCCAAGCTGGTACAGGAATTTGCGCCTCAGGACCATGAGATGGTCTCTGCTGCACTGCTCTATACCTACCACCAACGTGCACTTATACAGATTGATCCCCTGCTGAAGGAGTTGGTTGGGGATGTTGTCTATCGCCTGGTTCAGGGAACAGTGGAGATGACAGCGCTCCATTCTCATCTATATAACGTAGAGATGAGAATGGAATCACAACACGAAAACCTGCGCAAAATGCTACTTGCGATGGCGGAGGATGTGCGCGTTGTAGTGATCAAGTTAGCTGAACATCTGAACCTTATGGGCAACTCCAGCATTCTGTCAGAGGATCAACAGATTGAAAATGCCATGCTGACCAGAAATGTACTGGCTCCTCTGGCTAATCGTCTGGGAATGGGGGCAATGAAGTGGCAACTTGAGGATCTTGCATTTCGTAAATTGGAACCAGAGGCATATCAGAATCTATCCAGACAGATAGATCAGAAACGAGTTGAGCGGGACGCATATATAAACCAATCTATCACTGCTATCGAAAATGTCCTGAAGAGTGAGTCCATAAATGGTTCTGTAACCGGTCGTACCAAACATCTCTACAGTATCTGGAAAAAGATGCAGAGAAAGGGGGTAGAGGTAGACGCACTCTATGACCTGCATGCAGTTCGTATTCTGGTGGATACAGTATCTGACTGTTATGCAGCTCTTGGTGTGGTACATGGTCTCTGGTCGCACATCTCCATGGAGTTTGATGACTATATTGCCAATCCCAAGGGCAATAACTATCGCTCTATCCATACGGCCGTACATGGGCCTCAGGGACGTGTTCTCGAGATTCAGATCCGCACCCAGGAGATGCATGATGCGGCTGAGCTGGGGGTGGCAGCGCACTGGAGATACAAGGAGGGGACAAAATATGATCCGGGTTTCGAGAAAAAAATTCACTGGTTAAGACAACTGCTTGAATGGAAAGATGAGGTCTCTGAACAGGAGGGCATGGCTGAGCAATTCAGGGATGAGATGGTAGAGGAGCACATCTATGTGCTTACCCCCGAAGGAGAGGTGATAGAGCTACCAGAGGGTGGAACAGCCCTGGATTTTGCCTACACCATACATAGTGGATTGGGGCATCGTACTCGAGGTGCCAAGGTCAATGGGAAGATAGTGCCACTCAATCAGCCACTGCAGTCAGGGCAGAGAATAGAGATACTGACTGTAAAAGAGGGCGGGCCTACCAGAGATTGGATGAACCCAAACCTGGGATACCTTCATACCTCACGAGCTCGTTATCGGGTTCGTCAGTGGTTCAGAAAACAGGACTTTGAGGAGAATGTCACTGCTGGAAGATCCATTCTGGAGCGCGAAATGGTGCGAGCAGGATCGCCCGACCTTCCACTGAAAAAGCTGGTGGAGCGTTATGAGCAGAAAAACTCCGCAACACTTTATGCCGCAATCGGACAGGGTGATATAACCGGTGGGCAGATTGCTGGAGCCATATCCTCATTAACTAGCGTTTCCCGGCAAAAGCGGAAAGAGAAGAGAGCTCCGGCCAAAGATGAAACAGGAAGCAGTGCAATATCTATTAGGGGGGTTGGGAAACTTATGACCAGCATAGCTAACTGCTGCAAGCCTGCTGACCCTGACCCTATTATAGGTTTTATTACCCGTGGCCGAGGAATAACAATTCATCATCAAGAGTGTCCAAATGCATTGCATCTGCTTGAGACCGAACCAGAACGGGTAATTGAGGTTTCATGGGGCAATGATGAGAGAATAGATAGTAAATACAGGATTATTATCAAAGCATATGACAGATCAGGTCTTTTAAGCGATATCACAACCCTGTTTAGAAATGAGGGTGCCAATATTGATTCAATTAACACCTCTACCGACAGAGAGAATCACATTGCCAACATAACATTGACTACTGAGTTAAAGTCGAAGGCCAGCTTCAGTAAAATTCTTGATAAACTGCCTAGAATCAAGAATATTATCTCTGCCATCAGGGATAATAAGTAATCACAAAAACATATTAAATTCTTTACAACCAATAATATTATGTATTATAGTTCTGATACATTTCAATACTATTCACTATATTAAGCAGTTAAACGGTATTGAATATGACAAATTTTCAAGAATTATTTTGTTAAAGGACCCCCTGTATGAATATGAAAAAAATGAGTGACGCCAAACTTGCTACAGCCATCAAGAAAATGACAGCTGATCTTAAAAAGATGACTGCCGAAGCTGATCGCAGAAAGAAAGAGGGTAATGCCCAGGCCAAGGCTCAAAAAGAGCTGGCGGCACTTGCCAAGAAATATGGTGCAGCAACAATCAAGAAACTGGCTGCCACAACAAAGGGAAAAGGCAGAGGTAGGCCAGCAGCCAAACGCGCCAAGGTAAAACCTGTGTACCGTAACCCTGATAACTCTTCTGAGACGTGGACTGGTCGTGGTCGTTCCCCAAAATGGGTAGTTGCGGCTGAGAAGAAATATGGTGGTAGAGAGAAACTCAAGATTGCCAACCAGTAAGGCACTCAACTTTAGATACAAAAAAAGCCTGTTTTATAACAGGCTTTTTTTGTATGGAAACTACATGGTAGACTGTAGGCAACATAATAACTATAAATCCCTATAGAACAAAAGAATGAAAAAAATTCTCCGCTTTCTTATACCTGTTTTGATATTGGCAATTGCCATCTCTGGCTTTATGGCTCTTAAAATATCTAAAGAGAGTCGTCCTGTGGCTCAATCAGAGGAGGTTGTCTGGCGTGTTAAAACGATACAGGCCACTCTTGCAGAGAATAATCCGCATCTAACACTTTATGGCACAACAGAGGCTGCCACCTTTACAGAGATAAAATCCACCCTGACTGCAGAGGTAATAAATGTTCTATCTCATGAGGGAGACCATCTGAAAAAAGGTGATTTATTGGCGGAACTTGATTCCAGAGAGAGTGCTCTTCTGGTAGCACAACGCCAGGCTGAGATTCGTGAAATTGGCGAACAGATTAAACTGGAAGAGATTGAATATCAGGCCAATCTGGACACCTTAAGTAGAGAGCAACAATTGCTCCAACTAAAGAAGAATGAGCTTGATCGAATTAAGAGGTTAAAAGGGGGGAGCATGGTCTCTCAGTCTGCTATAGATCAGACTCAGCAGGAGGTTGAAAATAGACAGATCAAGATTAGAGAGCGCAGACAGCAGATCGATCAGTTTGAGCCACAAAAGAGCCGATTACTAGCCCAAAAAGAGCGCCTGCAGGCACTGCTTGCACAGAGGGAACTGGATCTGCAACGGGCCAAACTTTTTGCTCCCTACAGTGCAATTATCCACAAGGTTCCAGTTGCCCCCGGGGGAAGAGTACGCTCTGGTGATACGGTTATATCTATATACGACCCTGAATCTATACGAGTGCGTGCACAGATACCAAGAACCGCAATAGAGCAGATCCGCAGTGGTCTTGACCGGGAAGAAAATATTCAGATGGTCGGAATGGTGGATAATGGATCGATCCAGGCAATTTTGACAAGACTGGTTTCGGACAAGGTTGATGAGGTTGGTGGCGTTGCAGGGATCTTCGAAATCAAGGCGGCAGACACGCCTCCTCTCCCTGGTCGTGCACTGGAGCTTTCCGTGACACTGCCTGCTGTTGCTGAAACTATTGTAATTCCATACGAGGCACTTTATGAAAATAGCAGAATCTATCGTGTTGATGCAGATGGAAGGCTGGAACCAGTGGTGGTTGAAAATCTGGGGTGGGGAAACTCATCCAGCATAAAAACCAGAGATGATAGTGAATCTATGATTGTGATTGGTGGCAGCAAACTGAGGAATGGTGACAGAATTGTCACTACCCATCTTCCGGAGGCAATGAAGGGTATCAAGGTCAGTTATGAGTAAAGATCTTATCAGTCGTTTTGCCAGCCATAGGGTTGCGGCAAATCTACTTATGTTGATCATGATACTGGCTGGAATATGGGGAGTCACCCATATGAACCGGCAATTTTTCCCAAGCTTTTCTGTTGAGGTAGTCAAGGTTCGTGTCTCCTGGCCTGGTGCCTCTACTGAGGATGTTGCGGCCTCCATAACCACTCCCCTGGAACAGCAACTCAGACAAGTGGATGGGGTTAACCTTATGACCTCAACCAGCGCGGAGGGGATCTCCTCAATCTCTCTGGAATTCGATGATACCAGTGATATGCAGTGGGCTACTGAGCGGGTCAAGGAGTCGGTCAATAGTGTGCGCTCACTCCCGGTAGATTCAGAGACCCCTAAGGTCTCCAGAAAAGTCCGTCATGACCCAATTGCACGGGTTGTCATCTCCTCCATAGAGGGAGTTGAGGAGATACGTTCACTCGTTCGTGGTTATGAGAGAGAGCTGTTGCGACGGGGCATCGCAAAAATCTATCTGAATGGTCTCCCGGAGACAGAGATTGCCATACAGATCCCAATGGATGTTGCTGTTGATCTGGGTAGCTCACATGACCAGATTGGTGCTCAAATCAAACAGATGAGTAGAAATGATCCGGCAGGTCAGGTGGGTGAGGATGATAATAGTCGTCAACTACGAACCTCCGGGCAACTACGTGGTGAACAACAATTTTCCTCGCTTGTCTTCCAGAAGGGAGAGGAGGGGAGACAGGTTTCACTGGGTTCAATTGCAGATATAACCCATCGTGATCGTAGAAACGAAACCAGAATCTATTTTCATGGCGCACCTGCTGTGGAGATGCGGCTGATGCGTGCAGAACATGCTGACTCTCTGGAGTCAGCAGAGATTATGATCCAGTGGATGAACGAACTGTCCGCCACAACTCTCCCTCCAGGTGTGGAGATTCACCGTTTTGATGAGAGCTGGAGTCTAATCAAGGAGCGCCTGACACTATTAATCCATAATGGAGCAGGGGGGCTGCTACTGGTGGTTGGAATTCTATTTCTCTTTCTCAATGGGCGAGTTGCATTCTGGGTTGCGGTTGGAATTCCCACCTCTTTTCTGGCAACCCTGGCGATTCTTTATGCCATTGGAGGGTCAATCAATATGGTAAGCCTGTTTGCCCTGATTATGGCGTTGGGAATCATTGTTGATGATGCCATTGTGGTTGGAGAGGATTCACTGGCCCACTATCAGAGGGGGGAGGGAGCGCTACATTCTGCCGAGGGTGGAGCCAAGCGTATGTTCTACCCAGTCCTCTCTTCCTCGTTAACCACCATAGCAGCTTTTCTCCCTCTGATGCTGATAGGAGGTCAGATGGGCAAGATCCTGATTGATATCCCCATCATCATCGTATGTGTACTGATTGCTTCACTGATAGAGTGTTTTTTGGTGCTGCCAGGTCACCTGCAACACACCTTTACCCGGGCTCACCATCACAGCCCGGGAAAGATTCGTCAGGCAATTGATGACTCCTTTAACCGCTTCAGAGAAAACCGCTTTCAGCCACTGGTGCGCTGGGCACTATATCATCGTGGAATTGTCATCAGCACAACTATTGGTCTGCTTATACTGACGTTGGGACTGGTTGCAGGAGGACGACTTTCATTCAGCTTTTTCCCCTCCCCAGAGGGCAACCTCTTCTATGCCAATGTGGATTTTGTCTCTGGAACCCCAAGAGGAGAGGTGGATGTATATATGAAGGATCTGGAATATTCCCTGCACCAAACAGAATCCGAATTGGGTGGCGAACTGATTGCTGCCATAGAGTCTCGCAGGGGGGTATCAGGGTCAAGAGGGGCAGGGACACGAAGAACAGGAGACCAGTTTGGGTCGATGATTATAGAGTTGATTCCTGCAGAAAATAGAACATTGAGGGTTCAGGATTTTATTGCGCACTGGAAGAAACGCACCCCAAAGGCCGCAGGACTGGAGACTTTAACCATCGAGAAACGCAAGCATGGTCCAGCAGGAAAGGATATCGAAATTCGTCTTACAGGACGTGGGGAGAATATGGACCATATCAAGTCGGCCTCCAATGAGATCATGGACATGCTACGTTCGACGGATGGCGTGCTCTCTGTTGAGGATGATATGCCTTATGGCAAGGAGCAGATGATCTTCTCTCTTAGTGCAGAGGGGCAACAACGCGGCCTCTCCCTGCAGGATATCAGTGCCCAGCTACATGCCGCCTTTGATGGAAAACGTATCCAGATATACAACGAGGGAGATGAAGAGCTGGAGGTGCGAGTACTGCTACCAGACGAAGAGCGCAAAAGAATATCATCTCTCCACAGCTTCATGTTTATAACAGCTGAGGGAGAGTCTATACCCCTGGTCAACCTGGTTGATTTTCAACCTCGCAGGGGATTTGAGGTGATTCGTCATAGTGATGGGGTGATGGCCGTAAACATCATGGCGGATATAGATACAGAAAACCAGAATGTCTCTGACCTGCTGGAGCAGTTGGAAGAGATCATGTTGCCGGGAATTATCCAAAAATATCCTGTTCAATATACCTTCGAAGGAAAAAATGCGGATGAGCGAGAGACTATGGGTGATATGAGACAGGGCGGAGCTCTAGCACTCCTGTTGATTTATATTGTTCTGGCCTGGGTATTCTCCTCATATGGCTGGCCTCTGGTGGTAATGGCAGCAATTCCATTTGGGGTAATTGGAGCGTTCCTGGGACACTGGATAATGGGCATGGATATTACCCTGTTGTCTCTCTTCGGTCTGTTTGCCCTCTCCGGTATTGTGGTGAATGACTCGATTATTTTGCTCACCTTTTTTCGTAAATTACGGGCTCAGGGTATTGAGGTTCGTGAGGCCATTGTTCAGGCTGCAGGGGCACGTCTCAGGGCAGTACTCCTCACTTCGTTGACTACGATTGCGGGGCTATTACCACTCCTGTTTGAGCGCTCTCTGCAAGCACAATATCTGATCCCAATGGCAATCTCCATCTCATTTGGATTGGCTGTATCTACCTTTCTGGTGCTGCTTTTTGTCCCTGCTCTACTCTCTCTCCATGAGTCCATCTCCCCCATGAAGGAGGATGGCACCACTGTTAGTGGAGGAGATTAGCCTCAGTTTGTGATAGAATTCAGCTCCTTTTTTGGCATCGGATGGATCAAATGGAGCAGATTCTAGAAATTCGTGAAGGATGTAACACACCGGAGCAGCTTGTTAAAAGCCTCCCTTTTTCACGATTCCTCAAAACATATAAAAACGAATTTATCGATAATCTCGATCATCGAGAGGAGCGTCGACAGAATGAGGCAACCCATAAGGTTAGCTTTATAAAGGGTATCTGTGCTCGAGACATTCTCTGGGTACTGGGTCAGGAAGATATACCAGAGAGTGACATGGAGCACTCTCGCAACCTGGTACGTTTTATTGATGGTGCATTTCACCACTTTCGATCCAGCAGTTACTCACGTCTGGTCAGGTTGCAAAATGATGTGGTCTCTACGGGGCTGGAGACCCCAGATTCTGTCAAGGATAAGGTAACCGAAAAAGCGTCATCACTCTCCGATCTTATTCTGCAAACCAGAAGACGTCTGTTACGCAAGGTTGGAATGGAACATGGTGTGCGTAGAAGCCACGGTCTGGACGCATCACCCAACGTAACGGCAGGGGAGATCTCTGGACATTATTTCAATCTGCCAGCAGATTATGTACCTCTGTCTCATGTGCCTCTTACCGTTGCTGCAGATATCCGTACGGGTGTGGATTACTCAACACCATCAAACAAGCGAGCAGAACCATTCTACGAACTTGAGCACAATCCGCTTAAGCTTGAACAGTTTGATCCCGATGAATGGGTATCTGTTCCTCTGCAGGTTGGGGCATGGCTGATAGTCGCTTACCTGCATAAATCACGTGGTAGTGTGGAGATGGAGCCTGGACTACTTAACCTGTTTCCATTTGCCAGTATTGGTGACATCAAAGAGAATCGTCGTCCTGACGGGGTATTTATCTTCAGTGACCCCAATGCAGATCCAGACGATCTCGGTTATTTCTGGGATGAGGATAACCAATTACTAGTTGGCCTGGTTCCCAATCGTGATGAGCTTAAATATTTTGGTTACTGCAAAAAACCAATATTGACCCTGCACAATGTGCTTGCTATCCGCAAGGGTGAGCTGCCTCTGCATTGTGGTTGTACCCGTTACATGGTTCACTTTGATGAAGACAATCAACCATATATTGGTGAGATGCTTATCAAGGCAGATGATATGGGACGCATATCAATGCAAAAAGGGGAGGACAATCAGACCAGACCAATCTTTTATGGTACAGAAACAGGGGCATTTGCCTGTCTTGACGGCTTCAGTGAGCAGGCTAAATTGCTGATGGTTGGACGCGAGGTAGGATACAACAATGACACCGGGTCCAATGCCAGACAGATTGTGCCAGTTACCGAGGATATCGAGGTGATGAATGGTGATCCACTTGATACCCTGCTCTATATGAACAACTTTGAGCTGGTTGAGAAAGGTGAGTCCACCATTGATGCCAATATGTCTGTCAAGGAGGCGATAGAACACTTCCGCCTTGGTGAGCGTGTGGCTGCAGGAAGTACCCATACCCACCGTGGCGCAAAAGAGAGTAGCTACTGGGCCAATCCGTTCCCATTGTTGCGTGATGAAGAGGAAACACCTCTCCATCCTGAACTATACGAACAGTTTCTGGGTAACGAGACTCACTTCATCACAGCCGCAAAAGAGCTGGTTGAACGCAAGGAGATGCATCTTGGTGTAGCCTTTAGTCAACTTATGGCTGGTGTCTACAGTGAAAATAGCGATGATGATCTGCAGCGTTGTGGTTACCATGACCGTGACGAGGTAGAGCAGCTGGCCCCAACCCGTTTGGCTGAGGATCTAATCGACCATATCAAGGAGCTTGCTGTTGAGAAGCGTGAGCGTTCTGGCGGAGCCCTCAACGAGGTTAGTATAACCGTGGCTCTGGTAGGTGATAGTAGAACTGGAAAATCAGAGACCGCTGAGAAGATGGAAGGCATTCTCGGGCTGCAGCTAATATAGAGAGATTGCACCTTTTTAGTCGCACTATCCTCATTGGAATGCTGCTTTTCAGCAGCTCTACATCCTGGGGGGGTGCGGCTGAGACATCTCCACTTGCTGAATCACCCTCACCATATCTGCAGATGCATGCAGAAGACCCTGTGCAGTGGCAGATATGGGACAGCAATGCACTAAAGCAGGCAAAAAAACAGGAGCGACTGATCTTCATCTCCAGCGGGTACTTTGCCTGTCACTGGTGTCATGTGATGCAGAGGGAGAGCTTTCAGAATCCTGAGATATCCAAAATCCTCAACCGCTCATTTGTTGCAGTAAAGGTGGACCGTGAGCTCAGCTCAGTAGTTGATCAGGATCTGATTGATTTTGTCCGGAAGACCACAGGTCATAGTGGGTGGCCACTTCAGGTAATACTTCTGCCTGACGGCACACCGCTTTTTGGTTTTGTCTATATTCCACCAGAACGTCTCAGGCACTTACTTCTGCGCCTCGAAAAGAGATGGCTTGATAATCCCGCAGAAATGTCCCGACTAGCCAGGAATGTTGTAAAAGAACTTAATGAATACAATAAGATATTGGATCAACCTAATGAGGATAGTAATGGTAATAACCTACCGGTAGACAAGTTTCTTGCTGATGCTGACATGCTCTCAGGAGGGTTTGGAGAGCAGAACAAATTCCCGGTGACCCCGCATCTTCTCAATGGATTATCCCTCTATGGTGTGGAGAATGAGCTGCTAAAAGAGTTCCTGACGCTCACGCTGGACAATATGGCAACGTTAGGGCTTCATGATTCTGTTGAGGGTGGTTTTTTTCGTTATACCATCGATCCAGACTGGTCGACCCCACATTTCGAAAAGATGCTCTATGACAACGCACAACTGGCACAGCTCTATCTACGCGCTGGCACCATATTGCAAAGAGCCGATTATCGTAGTGTTGGTAGGGAGACCATCGATTTTATGGTGCAAAAAATGCGCACCAGGGATGGCATGTTTATCTCTAGCCTCTCAGCTGTGGATGGTGACGGGATAGAGGGTGGATACTATCTTCTCGATTTGGACATATTGAGTACGGTGCTGGATGACAATGAACAGCATCTGTTCGATGTTTTCTGGCTCCCACAGAACACCTCTATTGATGGGGTAGTTCACCTCTTTATGCCGGATACCAGCAGAGCCACCCCAGAGCAGTTGGATGGGATCCTTAACGTCAGAAAAAAACTGCAGCAACTGCGTCTTGAACACACACTACCAGAAGACCGAAAGATACTCTCCGGGTGGAATGGCTTGGTGCTCACCGCACTCTCAGAACTGTTGCAGAATGAGGATAGCCCTGGCTTGGACAGAGAGTATCGAGCAATTGGGGATAAACTTGCAGAGACTCTTGTCTCAAAATATTGGGATGGTAAACAACTGTTACGGCTTCGACACAAAAGCAGCTCAACACCGGCATTACTGGAAGATTACGGATACGTGGCCGAGGGGCTCTTTAGATGGGGGGAGGTCACTAGCCAGGACGGGTTCATCAATGCCGCAGGCCAGATAGTTGATGTTGCAAGAGAGAATCTCTATAAAGATGGAAAATGGCAGGCCACCGATAGGCGCCTTCTAAAATATAGCAGTGCTATTGTCACCAAGACAGCAGGTGAGGCACTCCCATCACCGCCCACTGTTTTGAAGAGGGTGGAGATGCTGATCGCTCCAGAGCAAGAGATATCTGGCATCAGATAGTTGCGACCACCTTCACAACTGCTGCGGTCAACTGCTCCAGCTCGTCGTTACCAATAATAAATGGAGGCATCAGATATATCAGCCTCCCAAATGGTCTCACCCATACGCCATGTTTTACAAATAGGGGCTGTATTCTTGCCAGATCAACCTGCCGCCTCATCTCTACCACTCCTATAGCGCCTAGAACCCTGACCTCCTCAACTGAATCACATTCACTACAGGGAGCCAAACCTCTCAACAACCCATCCTCCAATCTCTGAACACGCTCCTTCCACGGTGATGACAACAGCAGATCAATGCTTGCATTGGCCGCACTGCAGGCAAGAGGGTTTCCCATAAAGGTTGGGCCATGCATAAGAGAGCCATCACCACTGGAGGAGATTACCTCAGCAATTGCAGTCGTAGTCATGGTTGCTGCCAAGGTCATGGTGCCACCGGTAAGCGCCTTGCCAATAGTGAGTATATCTGGGGAGATGCCGGCGTGGTTACAGCCGAAGAGCTCTCCTGTTCTTCCAAATCCAGTGGCAATCTCATCCGCTATCAGCAGAACACTATATTTATCACAAAGCTCTTTTGCCTCATGTAGAAATTGTGGGTGGTAGAAATACATCCCCCCCGCACCCTGTACAACCGGCTCGAGAACAAGTGCGGCAATCTTGTTCCCACTCTTTTCTAGAAGTTGCTGTAGAGGTTTTATTGATGATGGATCCCACTGCTGACCAAATCTGCAGGTTGGCCTGGGAACAAAAAAATGTTGGGGAAGAGACTTGTGAAAAAGCTCATGCATCCCGTTGTCCGGATCAGCCAATGCCATGGTTGCAAAGGTATCCCCATGGTAGCCACCACGTAGCACCGCCATTCCTCTCTTTTCAGGTTTCCCACTGGCTATCCAGTACTGGATAGCCATTTTCAGCGCCACCTCTACCGCAACTGAGCCAGAATCTGAGAGAAAAACATGGTGCAGTGGTGCAGGGGTCATATCTACAAGACGTGCCGCCAGCTCTACTGCCGGGCGATGGGTCAAGCCCCCAAACATTACATGAGAGAACCTCTCCATCTGCTGCTGCAGGGCAGCATTTATCTCCGGAACGTTATATCCATGTATTGCAGACCACCATGACGACATCCCGTCAATTAGTCTGGATCCATCCTCCAGAGTCAAAAACACCCCTTCGGCAGAACGTACTGGGTATACCGTCAATGGATTGCTCATCGATGTGTAAGGGTGCCATAAGTGCTCCCTGTCCAGGCGAAGGAGATCATCCGCAGAAATTGTCATCTGCATATAATACCGCACCTGTTATACAGGCTTGTGATTCATCTCTGGTAGGGATACCCTAGACTCAATTGAAAGAACAATAAAAACAAGAGGATCATTATGTCTGGATCTCTGCTGGACCATCTTGCAACACAGACCCGTGAGCTACATGAAAATGGTCTGTACAAGAGTGAAAGAGTTGTTATCTCCCCCCAACAGGCCGTTATAGAAATTGATGGTGGCAAGGAGGTAATCAATCTCTGTGCCAACAATTATCTAGGGTTAGCCAACCATCCGGCACTTGTGGAGAGCGCTCAGCAGGCACTGAAAAGTCAAGGTTACGGCATGGCATCTGTTCGCTTCATAGTGGGTACTCAAAAGGTCCACAAACAGCTGGAACAGGGTATCAGCGACTTCCTTGAGACCGAGGATACAATTCTCTACTCCTCATGTTTTGATGCTAACACCGGACTATTTGAAACTATCCTGACCGATGAGGATGCAATCATCAGCGATCAGCTAAACCACGCCAGCATCATAGACGGGGTGCGTCTCTGCAAGGCGAAACGGTTCCGCTATCTAAATAGTGACATGGCTGATCTGGAAGAGAAACTGAAGGAATCTCAATCATCGCGCTTTCGTCTCATTGCCACTGACGGTGTATTCTCCATGGATGGTTCAATTGCCAAGCTAAAGAGTATCTGTGATCTTGCTGACAGATACGATGCCATAGTCATGGTTGATGACTCCCATGCGGTTGGTTTTGTTGGGGAAGGGGGAAGAGGAACCCCTGAACTATGCAATGTCATGGGGCGAGTTGATATTATTACCGGCACTCTTGGTAAGGCTATGGGCGGGGCATCTGGAGGTTACACATCAGGTCGCAAGGAGATTATAGAGTGGCTCCGACAGCGCTCCCGTCCCTATCTTTTCTCCAATACCCTGGCTCCAGTTATTGCCGCAACCTCACTAAAGGTGCTGGAGATGCTTAAGTCAGGCGGCAGCTTGCGTACTCAACTACGGGAAAACAGTCTCCATTTCCGCAAAGGTATGGAGCATGCAGGATTCACCCTGGTTCCAGGTGAGCATCCGATCATCCCGGTTATGATTGGGGATGCAAAACTGGCTGGGCAGATGGCTGATCTGTTGCTGGAGGAGGGGGTCTATGTGGTCGGTTTCTCCTTCCCTGTGGTTCCACATGGTCAGGCTCGCATTCGTACCCAGATGACTGCAGCCCACACTACAGAGCAACTGGATAGGGCAATTGAGGCCTTCACCAAGGTTGGGAGAAAACTGGGAGTTATTCAATGAAGGCATTGGTCAAGAGCCGTGCTGAAGAGGGCATCTGGATGGAGGATGTTGTTGAACCAGAAATTGGCCCTAATGATGCACTGGTAAGAATCAGAAAAACCGCCATCTGTGGAACAGATATTCATATCTACAACTGGGATGAATGGGCGCAGAAAACTATTCCTGTGCCGATGACCGTAGGCCATGAATTTGTCGGTATTATTGAGGCAACTGGTAGTGAGGTAAGAGGATTCAAACCGGGTGACAGGGTATCTGGTGAGGGGCATATCACCTGCGGCAAGTGTCGTCAGTGTCTGACTGGAAATCGCCATCTCTGCCCAAATACCAAAGGGATAGGGGTCAATCGTGAAGGAGCATTCGCTGAACTCTTGGCAATTCCAGCAGAAAACCTCTTCCCTCTATCAGACGCAATCTCTGATGATATCGCATCGGTTCTGGATCCACTTGGTAACGCGGTTCATACGGCACTATCCTTTTCCCTGGTTGGCGAGGATGTATTAGTAACTGGGGCAGGACCCATCGGGATTATGGGTGCGGCAATATGTCGTCATGCCGGGGCGCGTAATGTTGTCATTACCGATATTAACTCCTTCAGACTTGGGCTAGCGACAGAGGTTGATCCATCTATCCGTACCGTCAATATTGAGGAGGAGTCGATTGATGATGTCATGAAGTCACTCAATATCAATGATGGCTTTGGGGTTGGGCTGGAAATGTCAGGGAGCCCCAATGCCTTCAGTTCAATGCTTGAGTTGTTGACACATGGTGGAAAGATGGCGCTGCTGGGAATTCCACCAAGCAACACCTGTATTGACTGGAATCTTGTAATCTTCAAGATGATTACTATTAAGGGAATATATGGACGTGAGATTTTTGATACCTGGTATCAAATGACAGCGATGCTTGAGAGTGGGCTTAATGTTCAGCCACTGATCACCCATCGCTTTCCGATAGATGATTACCAACAGGGGTTTGAGGTAATGCGTTCCGGAGAATCTGGCAAGGTCATTCTTGAATGGTGAACAGTTCAGAGCTACAAGGCCGTATTAACGCCACCATCTCCCCAGATGGAACATTGGGGGTACTCTCTCAACATGAGGTGCAGAACATTCTGGATAACAGCATGGAGCAGGGTGAGCTTCATGAACTATTCCGTCGTTGTGCACTTGCGGTTCTCAATACAGAAACAGATATTGATGACTCCAGACTGGTTCTGGAACAGTACCATGACTTTGAAATTATCCCTCGACAGCAGGACTGGGGGATTCAGTTTGAGGTAATCAATGCACCCACCCAGGCGTTTGTTGATGGAGAGCTGATTAATGGTATTCGGGAGCACCTCTTCGCAGTGGCTAGAGACATATACTCAGCTCATGAAACCAGAAGCTCCAACTATTTTGACCAACATGGTAATGAGAGTAGCGGGATTAGTAACGCTGTTTTTCATATTTTGCGCCGCGCCACCATCTTTGACCGCTTTGATCGCTCTGGGCTTGCGGTATGTTGGGGTGGCCACTCGGTTAATGAGGAGGAGTACTCATACACCAAGGAGGTGGGGTACCAGATGGGGCTGCGAGGGCTGAATATCTGTACCGGCTGTGGGGCTGGTGCGATGAAAGGGCCAATGAAGGGGGCAACCTTTGGCCATGCCAAACAGCGCAATCGTGACGGTCGCTATATTGGACTGACTGAACCAGGAATCATTGCAGCTGAACCACCAAACCCAATTGTAAGCAATTTGGTAGTACTACCAGATATCGAGAAACGGCTCGAGGCATTTGTCAGAACAGGGCATACCTTCCTCCTCTTTCCTGGGGGCCCTGGCAGTGCAGAAGAGCTCCTCTATCTGCTGGGGATCCTGCTTCACCCTGACAACAAGAATATTCCTTTTCCGCTTATCATGACTGGTCCAGCATCAAGTCATGACTATTTTGAACGCATCAATAATTTTATCGGAAATAGTTTGGGATACGAGGCACAACAGCGCTTCAAGATTATCCTCGATGATCCAGAGACTGTTGCCCGCGAGGTTCATCAGGAGGTGGAGCACGTTATTCACCATCGCAAGGATTCCGGTGATGCGTATTTCTTTAATTGGCAACTACATATAGACCCAATCTTCCAAAAACCATTTCATCCAACCCATGAGTCAATGGCATCTCTCAATCTCCACCAAGATCAGGACCCACATCTATTGGCAGCCAATTTGCGCCGTGCCTTCTCGGGAATAGTGGCTGGCAATGTCAGGGAGGAGGGGATTCGTGCCGTCGAAGAGAAGGGGCCTTACCAGCTAAGTGGCGACCCCGAGATTATTGATCCTCTTGATCTGATTCTGCAGGATTTTGTGGAACAGAATCGAATGCGTCTCCCAACCAGTACCTATACCCCCTGTTACGAAATTATTCGATAAGTAAGAAATAGCCTCTGGCAGGCTGACTGACGATAACCAATCACCCTTGAAGATAGCTCCCTTCACTGCTACAGTCATACTTGGTAACTATATCTAGGGAGGAGAGGGTCACCTGATGAAGTCATTTCTTGCTGACACCATTACAGCACGCCGCGAGCATCTGGTTGAGTTTCTCTCTCCCATAATGAAGCGGGTGGCGATTCAGTGCTCACCTCTCTGGAGCAACAAAAAAAAGGTGGGGCGCATGCTGGAGAAAAAACTTCAGCCCTGGGCCGACCTATCATTCTGTACTCGCCTTTACACAATAACTACCGAGGCAAAACTGCACAGCAACATCATAACCAGTGATGATGCAACTGATGCCCAGGATGTACGGCACGAATTCCTCCTCTCCTCTCTGCTGGAAGGTAAACTCGATCGTCTCACACTGACTGAGGTCTACATCAGTCCAAAGATGCATAGAACCTGTATTACTGCCATTCATCCAATAACCTACAGTGGCAACATCACAGGGTATCTAGTAGGGGACTTTGATCTGAGACATCTCCCTCAGGATGAACATGCAATCTTTCCTGGCTGCACATGGCAACAGCTTAAGGGTGACCCGGCAATTCGCCAGCAACTCTTCAAGCAACACTTCATTCCCGGAGCCATGGATGAGCACGTTGATGATGTACTAAACATAATAGATGAACTTGTAGTAGAGCGAGGAGTATTTCGTTCTGCAATTCGTTTCCCGAGCTCTAGAGCCACACTATGGTTGCTGGAGGATCCATATGATGAGCACACTCATATCCTGCAGGAGATTCTTGACCCATCCATCTGCCTTGCCTATCCACGACGCCCATATCCGGATAATGCAAAAATCACAACTGACATGGTGCGTCCGATACTTGATCGATTTGCGCAATTAAGAACAGCAGACGACACAATCTATCTACGGACCGGGACATTCAACATCATTAGTGGACTGATAGAGGTTAATTTCTCTTGTGATGGAACCCACTTGATGCCAGCCGAAATGTTCCTGGAGAAGGGTGAAGATTTCTGGTTTGGTGCATCTACTACATAACCTGCGCACAATTAAATACTTATGAGCAAAAAGCCTCGTAACTTTGTTGCCAAACACTCAAAAACCTACAACAAGGCAAAGGTTATGGTGGATCGCTCCAAGGAACCTGTTGATGAACGAGAAGATATAGAGCAAGGT
>CAYQBY010000017.1:0-33480 GCA_964415865.1 uncultured Piscirickettsiaceae bacterium
GGGTCGTTCTGAGAAGTTGTGGTAGTTTTAGTCAATCTGTTTAATGTTTTCCAGAAGTGACTGGTAGTTGGTGTTGAGTTGGGACTGTTCACCATCTGTTAGTTCCATCTCTACAATCTTCTCGACACCGCCTGCACCAATTACACATGGTACACCTATGAAGCAGTTATCGATTCCGTACTCTCCATCACAACGTACAGATGAGGCAATCAGCCGTTTTTTGTTGTACAGATAGGCCTCAACCATCTCCATAATTGCTGAGGCAGGGCTTATGTAGGCGCTGCCTTGCCCCATTAGTTGAACAATCTCGGTTCCGGCGTGGCGGGTACGTTCAACAATTTCTTCGATCTTCTCATCGGAGAGCAGGGTCTGGATTGGGATGCCACCAACAGTAGCTGTTCTGGTCAGCGGGATCATTGAGGGACCATGTCCACCCATGACCATGCAGGAGACATCTTTGGCAGAGAAGCCGGTCTCCATGGCAATAAATAGACGAAAGCGCCCGCTATCCAGTGCACCAGAGAGACCGATAACCCGATTCTTTGGAAATCCTGAATAGTGTTGAAAGGCCTGACACATGGTATCTACAGGGTTGGTGGAGAGGACTACAAAGGCATTGGGTGCATGTGTAGCAACCTCTTTGGCAACAGATTTGATAACCTCAAGGTTGATATCAAGCAGGTCATTACGACTCATGCCAGCCTTGCGCGGGATGCCGGCAGTTACGATTACAACCTCGGCATCGGAGATCTGGCTGTAGTCACTGGTTGCAGTGATCTCTACATCGACACCTGCGTGGGGGCGTAGTGCCATAATATCCAGCGCCTTGCCCTTGATGGGATCTACTGCCTCAGGCAGGTCTACAATAACCACTTCGGCATGGTCTTTCTGGGTAATCATCAGGGCCAGTGCGGTTCCGATCTGGCCGCCTCCAACGAGGGCGATTTTTCTTGTCTGTAGGCTCATATATCTATTTAGTGGTTGTGAATTTTGTTGTGTTTAGTGGTTTTTGGGTAGAGCAGCTATCTTTGCTGCCACAGGCACCACATCCTGGTTTGTATCCAAACTGTTGAGGGTCTCTTTTTTTAAGCCACTCCTGAAATAGCACCCAACCGACCAGCATAACAATCAGTGCGAGGATCGAGATAATGTAGCCGCTCATGAGCTGAATAGACCTGCAAAACCCATAAAGGCCATAGACAAAATCCCTGCAATAATTAGATTGAATGCAGTGCCACGGATAAGGGTGGGAACATCAGAGAGTTCACTCTCTTCACGCAGGCCAGCCATAAGAAGCAGGGCCAGGGTAAATCCGCCACCAGCCCCAAGGGCAAAGATAATACTCTCGGCAAATCCATATTCACGATTGGTGGCAAAGATGGCGAGCCCAAGAATGGCACAATTGGTAGTGATAAGTGGGAGGAATATTCCCAGTGAGCGGAATAGCGAGGGGCTAAGTTTTTTGATCAGCATCTCGATAAACTGTACGACGCTGGCGATCACCACAATAAAACTGATCAGGCGTAGGTAGGGGGCATGGGGAAGTACGTAGGTGTTGAGTATCCAGGCGCAGATGGCAGTGATGATCAATACAAAGGTGGTGGCTAGACCCAATCTGTATGAGGTCTCCAGTTTGCCTGATACTCCCAGGAAGGGGCAGAGTCCGAGAAAGTAGGCGAGCACGAAGTTGTTGACCAACAAGGCACTGATAAAGATCCAGAGGAAGTGCTGCAGGGCGGCGTCTGTCATCATGATGCTCTCTCCTCAGCTGGTTGCAGAAGACGCATCTGTGCCTCTTTCCGTTTCTCTGTGACCCAGTTGAAGAAGAGGAGAATCAGTCCAAGGGTAAGGAATCCGCCAGGGGGTAGAATCATGATGATCCATGGCTCAAAGTTTGGTCCAAACAGGGAGATCCCAAATAGTGCCCCTTCACCCAGAATCTCGCGTACCCCACCAAGTGCCAGCAGGGCAAAAAGGAATCCACCCGCCATACCGACGGCATCCATTACTGCAAAACGGACACTGTTGCGTGAGGCAAATGCCTCCTGACGCCCAAGAATAAGGCAGTTTGCGGTGATCAGGGGAATGAATGCCCCCAGCTCCTTGTGGATCTTGGGGAAGATTGCCAGCAAGGTATAGTCAATGATGGTTACAAAGGTGGCGATGATAATGATATAGCTGGAGATTCGAACCTGTTTAGGGATCCACTTGCGCATCAGGGATACCAACAGGCTGGAGCCGACCAGCACAAAGAAGGTGGCTAGCCCCATTGCCAGTGCATTGACCGCAGAATTGGTGACTGCCAGCATGGGGCACATGCCAAGTACCTGGACGAAGACAGGATTGTCTCGCCAGATCCCTTTTAGCATCTCTTGGTATGCGCTCTCTGGTGTTCTGGCCATTATTGTGGGCTCCCTTTTGCGGTTAGCGGGATCCCATAAGTGGGTAGCTGGTTGATCCAGCGCTCATTACCCTCGTTAATAATACGTACCACTGCCTTGGAGGAGATGGTTGCACCTGTTATGGCATCAACCTCATTGGGTGCACTTTTCATCCCTTTCTTTACGGTGATGATCTTGGGATCGATCGTGAGGTTGGCAAAGTTGGATACAAATGACAGATCCTTGTATATCTTGTCACCAAGCCCTGGGGTTTCGCGGCTCTCCAGGATCTCCATGCCCACCACTTTGCGTGACTCTGGAATATATCCATAGAGAATACCGATGGTATCCTGAAAACCTGGCCCAGCACTTGGCAGAGCGTAACCTACAAACTCTCCATGCTGGTTGTATCCTCCGTAGAGGGTATTCTCATCCTTGCCTTTTTCGGTACGAAAGCGGATGCCATCTTTCTCCAGCTGGAATTTTTTCATCTCACTTACGCCGGGCAGGACTTTGAAGACAGCCTCACGCAACTCCCGAGCCTTATTTTCAGTAATGGTTTGCAGAGTTGCTTCATAGACGGCAACGATGGCAATCCCTGATATAAGCCCGGCAATCGCCAGGGTCAATATCAATCTGGTAGAACTCGGTTCTGTATCAACCGGGGATGGAGTCTCATTCTCGTTATTCGGTCTCTGCTCTGATGTCATGACCTGCTCCTCCCAAATACTCTGGGCTGAGTGTAGCGGTTGATGAGTGGGGTGGCAGCGTTCATGAAGAGGATGGCGTAGAGTATCCCCTCTGGCAATCCACCAAAGTTTCGAATTAGTACTACCAGGAATCCGACACCACAACCAAAGATCCATGCCCCCTTCGTGGTAACTGGTGAGGTCACAGGGTCTGTGGCCATATAGATTGCACCAAGCATCATCCCGCCTGAGAATAGGGTGAAGTGAATGTCTGGAAAACGGGCAGGGTCAATCAGTTGCAGCAGCAGGGTAAAAGTTCCGGCGGAGAGGAAGATTGCCAGAGGTATTCTCCACTCGAGTGCCCGACGCAGTAGCAGGTAGACTCCTCCAACCATTAACAGCACTCCACTAGTCTCTCCCAGTGAGCCGGAGGTGTTGCCAAACATAAGAGAGAAAATAGGTGTGCCCGTCTGCTCAAATTTCATTAACCCAAGAGGTGTTGCGGCACTCATACCATCCATGGGAGGAGACTGCATAAATGGAAGAGCAAAAGTGCTGGGGTGAAGATTGAAGAAACTATCCGGGCCAGCGGCAACATGCCATGTGGTCATGGCGATGGGGAAAGTTCCAAGTAAAAAGGCACGTCCCACGATTGCAGGGTTGAAGAGGTTGTTGCCAAGCCCTCCCCAGATGATTTTTCCTAGACCAATTGCAACCACACCACCAAGCCACGCCATCCAGAGCGGTAGTGCAGGCGGCAGGGTCATTCCTAGCAATATTCCAGTAAGCAGGGCACTGCCATCACCAAGAGCAACCGTTCGGTTCTCTCTGGGGGTAAAAATCCACTCTGTCAGCAGTGCACCCATGGTGGTGACAACAACGACAAGCAGTGCGCTCAGGCCAAAGAACCAGAAACCGGCCAACAGTGCCGGTGATAGCGCCAGCAATACATCACGCATTGCTGTTGGTACAGTCAGCCCCTGTTTGACCAGAGGTGATGGTTGCAAGAGAAGTTCTGGATCGCTTTTGTTCACGCTGCCTCCTCAATAGGGTGCTGGCGCATATTGTCTTTAGCGGTTCTGATCAGTTGTGCAATCGGGATATTGGATGGGCATGCAAAACTGCAGGCGCCACACTCAACACAGTCCATTACATGGTAATCAATAGTCTCCTCATAACGTCTGTTACGACTTAATAGTGCCAGGCGTGATGGGTTTAGAAAGTAGGGGCAGGCCTCCAGGCAGCGCCCACACCGAATACATGGATACTCGTGGGGTCTGGCTGTCTCTCTCTCGGTAAACGCAAGAATACCAGAGCTTCCCTTTAGAACAGGAACATCCAGACTGGCTATAGGGAATCCCATCATGGGACCACCCATGATCACCTCTCTGGTTTTGTGGTTAAGGCCGCCGCAGAATTTAAGTACATCCCTTACCGGGGTTCCAAGCGGTACCATCAGGTTTGCCGGCTGATCAATTCCAGGACCAGAGACTGTAACCACCCGTTCTATTAACGGGGAACCGGTTGAAAAGAGGTCTGCAATTGCCACTACGGTTCCGGTGTTATTTACTGCAACCCCTATATCTCTTGGTAGTTGACCGGCTGGAACCTCCTTGTGGTAGACCGACTGAATCAACATTTTTTCGGCACCCTGAGGGTACTTTACCTCCAGCGGGGTGACGGTGACAGGCAGGTTAGGTCTTGTCGCAAGTGCCTCTTTGAGTTTGATGATCGCTTCCGGTTTGTTTTTTTCTACCCCAATATTGGCTCGTTTGGCACCAAGTTTTTGCCGCAGAATCTCTGTTCCCTGTACCACCTTCTCTGGCTGTTCAACCATCAGACGGTGATCATTGGTAAGGAATGGCTCGCACTCTGCCCCATTTATCAGCAGATCATTGATCTCAACCCCATCTGGAATGGAGTATTTCACATGGCTGGGAAAGGCTGCCCCGCCCATCCCGACAATTCCTGCCTGTTGCACCAGCTCAATAAAATCATCCAGTGAGATGCTTTCCCATGATGGTGGTGGAGTGATCTCTATCCTTTGAGTGGAGAAGGGGTCGGCCTCAATAACAATGGCTGGTTTGAATGAGCCGTCCAGGGTGCGTTGTGGGCTAATCTCTTTTACTACTCCAGTTACCGGGCTATGGAGTGCGGTAGAGATGAAACCACCTGGCTTGGCGATCATCTCTCCACGCCTGACCTCTTGTCCTTTTGTAACTACAGATATTGCCGGTGCCCCGATATGTTGTCCCAGTGGCATCACATAACGGCTACCAAAAGGTACCCGCTGCACCGCAAGGTTTTCAGTCTGTCCCTTGTTATGGGCAGGATGAACACCATGTGCAAAGCTCTGTCTGAATAGTGAAAGGAGGCCCATATTATGGTTGTAGACGTGGTTGTTACGCGCCTAGCAGTTCCGCTATATGTTTACCGATTTCGGCAGGGGAGCGAGAGACTGTAACCCCAGCCACTTCAAGCGCACTGATCTTGTCGTCGGCAGTTCCCTTGCCACCAGAGATGATGGCCCCAGCATGTCCCATTCTGCGTCCTGGAGGGGCGGTAACCCCGGCAATATATGCTACAACCGGTTTGGTTACATTCTGGCGTATATACTCTGCAGCCTCTTCCTCTTTACTGCCACCAATCTCACCAACCAGCACAATGCCTTTGGTCTGTTCATCCTGCTGGAATAGCTCCAGGCAGTCGATAAAGTTCATGCCGTGGATGGGGTCACCACCAATGCCGATACAGGTGCTCTGTCCAAGACCTTCATTGGTGGTCTGAAAAACAGCCTCATAGGTGAGGGTTCCTGAGCGGGAGACTATGCCAATTGACCCCTCCTTATGAATGTTTCCTGGCATGATGCCAATCTTGCATGCTCCCGGGGTAATAATGCCTGGGCAGTTGGGACCGATAAGACGGGTGCCTGGATAGTCCTTGAGAAATGCCTTTACCTTGATCATGTCCTGCACAGGAATCCCCTCGGTAATACATACTATGGTCTTGATGCCACCGGAGGCGGCCTCAAAGATTGCGTCTGCCGCAAAAGCAGCAGGAACATAGATCATGGTGGCATCAGCACCGGTAGTCTCTACAGCATCTTTGACGGTATTGAATACAGGGCGGTCAAGATGACTCTGGCCGCCTTTCCCCGGGGTTACTCCTCCAACAATATTTGTTCCGTAGGCGATTGATTGCTCTGCATGGAATGTACCCTGTTTGCCTGTGAAGCCCTGGACTATGACACGAGTATCTTTATTAATTAATATGCTCATCTCTATTCTCCTCCCTGGCTTGTAGTGGAGGCGACAGCTCTCTTTGCGGCCCCCGTTAATGTCTCTTCAACATCAATGTTTAGGCCACTGTTTTTCAGGAGCTCCATACCCTGAGGAGCATTGGTTCCCTCAAGGCGCACAATTACCGGTATCTCTATGCCTACCTCTTTAACCGCAGAGATTATCCCTTCAGCGATTAGATCACAGCGGACAATACCGCCAAAGATGTTTACCAAAATCGCCTCTACCTTAGAGTCGCTAAGGATGAGCTTGAATGCGGCTGCCACCCGTTCTGCCGTGGTACCACCACCAACATCAAGAAAGTTTGCCGGATCACCTCCATGGAGTTTGATCAAATCCATGGTGGCCATTGCCAGACCCGCACCATTGACCATGCATCCAATATTGCCATCCAGGGTTATGTAGTTTAGATCGTGTTTACTTGCCTCCAGCTCAGCCTCATCCTCCTGTGAAGGATCATGTAGCTCCTGTAGTTTTGGATGGCGATAAAGGGCGTTATCATCCAGATTAATTTTGGCATCAAGTGCCAGTAGCTCACCATCCGTCGTTACGATCAGAGGGTTGATCTCTACCAGGCTAAGGTCGTTATGGATGAATAGACGGTGCAGGGCGCTAACGATTTTTGTCAACATCCCAATCTGTTTGCCCTCTAGCCCAAGCCCAAACGCCAATTGACGGCACTGATATGGTTGCAGGCCAGCTGCACTATGGGCGTGTACGGTAAGGATTTTCTCGGGGGTCTCGGCAGCAACCTGCTCGATATCCATGCCACCGGCGGCAGATGCCATATAGACAATCTGTTCACGGTCACGATCAACCAGGGCGCCAAGATAGAGCTCTCTACTGATATCAAGAGTCTGTTCAATTAACACCTTCTGAATAGGTAGACCACGGCCATGGGTCTGAGGGGTAGTCAGGGTTCCACCCAACATCTCATCACTGAAGGTAGTGAGCTCTGTAGTAGTTTTCGCTATCTTGACTCCACCAGCCTTGCCACGACCGCCGGCATGAACCTGTGCCTTGGCAACCCAGGCATCACCACCAATCTCTGTGGCCGCCTGCCCCACCTCAGCAATACGCTCGATGGTTTTTCCGGTGGGTACCGGTATTCCTACCTGAGAAAAAAGTTGTTTGGATTGGTATTCATGAAGGTTCATTAATTACGTTCCTTGTAATTGCTAATTTATTGGTCTGGATCAATCTGGCTGTCGGTTAATGCAACCAGTCGATCAGTTATCCGTTGAGTAATCTCAGACTCCAGTTGATTACGCAGTGTCTGCAACTCTTGTTGATGATCCTTTTTTAGCTCATCAATTTTGGCTTTATGGCTGGCAGAAATATCTCTCTCTGCATCAGCTTTGACCTGCTCGGTAAATGGAGTTACTGCTCCAGCTAACTCCTGCAGCATCTGCCACTGTTCGGTAAGCTGTCCCAGACGATGGGCAAAATCAATATTGATAGCATGCTCTTCGAAAACAGGAGTTTTGTTTTTCTGTGATCTATCATCAAGTTGGAGCCACTCCTCAAGCTCTATAGCGCTACTGTTTTGCGCAGACGAGAGAGGCTGGAACTGAGCAGCAAAACGTTCCTCGTTCAACGCCCACTCTGCAATTGATCCACTCTCTTCCGGGTTTCCATCCAGACTGATACGTGTACCGAACACCCCGTCATTATCTGGGCTGTAGCTGAAGAGAGGTAGGGCATGTCCATTGAGAGCAAGCTGAGCCTGTCTGATTGTCATCTCTGGATCAAATCCATGGCGTTGAGGGCTTGGAGTATGCACCCTTATAAGTGCCGGTCCAGGGTAGCGTAATGATTCACGTACCACCCTGTTTAGGTGGTCTGGGGCAGCGATTGAACTCTGTGCGACATAGGCCTTACGCTGGGACAGGGCAACCATGGCCAGCTCTGAGCGGGTATCAGAGTGGGCATCGCTATGGCCAAGATCCATCTCGGCCAGAACAATAATCTTGATTGGCAGTTTGCTGTTCAGGAGCCAGATAAGCTCACCGGCAGCACTTGCTCCCAGTGTGGTGTCATTACCGATTAGCAGCAGGGGAGGGGATTGCTGTAGCTCACCTTCTGTTAAGTCGTTCCATACGAGTCTATCTGTTGCCTTGCGCTCAGCCAGTGAGCCTTTTTTAAGCAATAGCTTGGCTCTGCGTAATAGACGATGGGTGACGGTTGATTGCTCCAGTTGTCCCTCCATAAGGCCGGAGGCAAGAGAACCTATCTCTCCTGCATTACCAATAACGACAGGTACCTGAAAGGGGTTGGATGGGAACGTTCCAGCCCAGGCGGCAGCTGTACCGGGGGCAAATACCAGACTATAGCGAGCACGCCCCATTGAGTGTTCTCCACTCTCAAGTTGATCTTTTTCTCTGCGAATTGCCTCGGCCAGCCGGATCCACTCTCTTAACTCTTCCACATTGATGCCGTCACTTTCGATATCTGCAGTTTTTTCTGCTAGTGCATTAAGGTCAATGTGTCGGCTGGATAGATCCTCCAGCCCATCTGCGAGTGCAGTTAAGTCATCCGCATGGGAGGCGACAGCCAGTTGTTCACGAACTCCTGAGAGTAGCTGCTGATGGGTCTGTTCCATATCCTCAAGCAGGTTATGTATCAATGGTTGCTGGTGATATTCAGTTATCCCCAGCAGTTGTCGAACAGCAATTTTTTCACCAGATCCTGGTTCTGCTGAGTCACCTCCAGCCATTGTCATGGATGCGTGGCGAGAGAGCATGGTTGCATTAAGGGAGCTGATCTCTGGGCGTGATCCATAATCAACAAGCGTGGTTGATCTGCTATCCGGCAATTGCTCCCAGATTCTCCAATTCTCGTAAATATCTGTTAGCTCATCATCAGTATGTTCTCTCATGGCAAGTGCTGGGGTAGCATCTTTGTTCATCTCTGTTTCGCACAGTGTGCTACAGATTCCACACCCCTTACAGCTGTCTGGGTTGATGACTATAGAGAGGAGTTCCCCGGACTGCGCCTTAAGCTGTTCTGGAGCATGAAACAAGGGTTCTGTATGGGCAACAGGTAGGGTACCAATGTTGGATATCAACTGTACTATTGCCTCATCAGCACTGGCACGTCGACTCTCAGGGAGTGGGGCCTGCACCATCAGGGCTTCCCAGCTTTTTTCTATTAATGCGCCAATCCTTCCGCTCTCAACAGTGATGCTCATCTGTTTGGAGAGCTTTGATAAATGAGGACGTAGTGCATCTGCCCCCCCTATCTTGAGGCCAGCTTCCAGCAATTGATTGGGATCTAGTGAGACAGAGCCAATGGCACTGTCCGGGCAGTTACTCCAGCAGTTACCGCATCCCGTACACTCTGCCGGACTAAAAGTTGGCAGTGTGTGGTTATCGATATTGGTGAAGGTAGAGGTTAGTGGTGGAATATGTCCAACTGCTGCGAAGGGATCAAGTCCCTGGTTGTTTTCCAGGCCATCCCTGTAGAGCACTCCGGTTTGGTCCCAGAACCGTGACAGGTTTTGGTATCCAGCATGGTCGTCACTCTCTGTTGATCCCAGATGGCGTACAGCCATTGGGGTGTGTTGAGATGTTGGTGCAGCAGTATTATCTTCGGTCGCATCTCGCCTCTCACCACTGATACCAAGCTCTTTCAGTTCAGGATAATTCCTCTCCAGAAGGTCTGTCACCACCTGCTGTTTTGGATTGTTGTTGTCTGGTAGTGGGGTAACCCCAAGCCTCAGAATGTCGTCATGGTACGGAGCCTTGCAGGCTGCAACCAGATCGGAGTCGTGCACAGGAAGTCCCCCAACCCCATAGATAACCGAGTTTGCCTGGCAGTTGTTGGGCAGGAGTGGTGTAATCTGGCGATAAAGTGGTGGATGCTCTCCAAGTAGCGGCTCACTACGATCAAACACGGTAACTTTATTGCTGCCTTGCAGAATATCTTTTACTGCTTCTGCAGGAAATGGTGCCAGGGTATGAATGCTAACAACAGCAATCGATAGCTTGTCGTTCTTCTGCAGTTGGTCGGCAATGTTTATGCATCGTTCCGCTATTGCTCCCTGGGTAATAAGCAGGTTAGAGGCTCGCTTTTTGCCATGGTGGGTGACAGAGCTGTATGTTCTGCCAGTCAGTGTGGCAAACTCTCTGAAGCTCTCTTGCAGGATCTGTTCGACCAACCCTCCAAAGAATGTTGTATGGGATGCAGCCCCCAGCCCAAAACTGTGTTGGTCACGATAACTGCCCTGCAGGGTGGGGCGATCGAGATTATGCCACTCTGGGACTCGACGTCGCTCTTTACCAAAGACTAGTTGTTGGGCGGGGCTATCAATCGCTATTTGGTCAGAGGAGTTACCAACTAACTGCTCAATAAGTTCTGCAGAGGGGAGTCTTACCTGTTGAGATGATGATGCAGTCTCATTACTGTCGATTACGACAATACCAGGAATTAGTGTTTTCTCGGCAACAGCTCGGGCAATAAGGGTGAAATCGACTGCCTCCTGCACGTTCTGGGCAAAGAGGATAAATGCACCACTATCCCTGAGTTGATGTATCCCCTCATCACTGCCCTCAAAGCTCTCGCCATTGAGTGGCAGGGACCGATTAATGGCATGTATGACTAGCGGGAGATGGTGACCAGCGGCACGTCTGACCAGATCCTGTGCATTGGCAAGATCATTCGACCAGAGGGAGCATGAGGAACGCTTGCCTGTCATGGCAAGCCCCATGGCGGCAGAGAGTGCTCCACGTGCACTGCCACTCTCCATATTGAGTAGTGGTTTTCCAAACAGGTTTACCTGTTGGCGCTGCTGTTCACTACGCCATGCAATGGATCCCTCTTCTGGAGGGAAAGTCTCACCGCTTGCTGCAGCCTCTGAGAGAATGCTCTCGACTGTAGCCACTGCAATGCTACCATTCAGTGTTGCAGTAATACCGTGTTCATCTTCAGGCAGATGATTGCCTGCTCCGATGACCTTGCGGTAGATACGGTTGGCTATTTCAGCGAAGCTGGGCATAACGTTTTTGACCCTCGGTCAAGTTTCTATTTTGTTGGTCAAACTGTCCACCATCTATCCAAATAATGGCTTCAGTTGGGCAGCGATAGGTGGCCTCTGGTGTCTCTTCAACTCTGCTACTGTAATCTACAATAGGCAGACCATCTACCATCTCAATTAACCCTGGATTGGCGTCTGTTGCACAACGTCCACAGCCATCACAGGCGGTACCACATAATGAGAGTATGGCGTCACCCTCCAGTGGGGCACTGCACTGCACCAGCAGGTGTTCATTAACAGGGTGAATCTTGAAGAGATCTTTTGGGCATGCAACAACACAGTCCTCACATGCTGTACATTTATCCAGATCAACAACAGGCAGACCGTTATCATTCATATGAATGGCATCAAAGTCACAGGCAACCTCGCAATCTGCCAACCCCAAGCATCCCCACGAGCATCCCTTACCACCTCCAGATACCACGGCAGCAGCACGACAGCTGTCAAAGCCCTGATACTCTGCAATCTGCCATGCCTCTTCCTTGCCTCCAGCACAATGGAGACGTGCAACTCTTTTGATTTGTGAGCCTGCATCGATACCCAGAAACTGAGCAATATCCTCAATCTCATCTCTAGGTGCAACCGTGCACTGGCTTGGTTCACTTGTACCTTTAATGAGCTCTTCAGCAAAGGCTCGACATCCAGGAACACCACATGCACCACAGTTGGTGCCGGGCAACATCTCCTCGGTTTCGTCAATTCGTGGATCCTCATCTACTTTAAGTAGACGATAGGCCACAGCAAGAATAACCCCAAAAAAGAGGCCTATTCCCATCATTATGGCTGGAGAGGCTAGCAGGCTATTCAAGGATGCTCCTATCCCTGGTTGAATGGGGCTGCTCTTTCGATCAGCTCATCCAGATCAGGTTCACTGCTATTGAGTGGCATTCCAGGGTGGATACAGCGGGATGGACAGATTTCTGCGGCCTCAACCAGCTCTGCATAGGTACCTGCATTAGGGTCAGCGATATACGCCTGTTTGTCATCATTGTAGACAAACATCTGTGGATTCATGTTGGTGCAGTCATTGCATGTAGTACAGAGAATAGATTCGATCCATGGATCCTCGGAAATCTCAACAGCAGGTTCTTCCTCTGGGGTTGGCTCTTCAATAATCTCTTCTGTGGAGTCACTGCTCTCATCATTTTCCAGGGAAGTTTTAGTGGAGACTGTAGAAGTTACAGCCTGTGCGATAGCCCCATGCTCAAGATTCATCCCCATCAATACCTGAGCCAGTTTTCCCATTACCTCTGTGGTTGCATTGGCCTCCAGATTACGAATCTCCTCAGCGTGGCTCTCCTGCAGTTCGCTGATGGCACTATTGTGTTTAGCCTCTAATAACAGGGTAGCCTCGTTAACTGCCTGATCGGCGTGCGGATTGCGTATTCCAGAGAGCTCCTGCAGGGTATGCCAATAGTTCAGGCGATCTTTGCAGGCCAGAATCAGTTCACGTGAAACCACAGCCTTCTGGAGAGTATTAGCCTGATTGATGGTCCATACAAATGGAATCATGGAGAAGTTATCTTCCTCTGCCAAATCCAGATATTCTGCAATTGGGGTTAAGCTATCTGATTCAAAATTATCAGGAACCAGGCGGAAGTGGTTACGCAGGCGTGGAACCAGTAATGCATAGTCCGCAAAGGTAAAGGCAAACTCTGTATGGGTAACCTCACCATCTCCATTTTGATAACTGAAAGGGTGGATTGCCCAATCCTTTTCTGCTTGAGGATTGACGCTGAAGTTCATCCTTGCAGCAAAGGTATCACCCAGTTGGGGATTGATCTGGAAGAAGGGATGAACCCGGCTCTCAAGAGCAGCACTGGCGACCATCCATGGATCCATAAGGAACTCATGTTCTGCGTGTTGAACTCCGGTATTGATCAGATGAACCCCGGTATGTGGGATTTCGGTGGCATCAAGGAAACCCTGCATCAGATGTTGATAGCGGGCCGCTGAGGTTTGGGAGACGTAGCATTGGCGATGAGCTGTTGCTATGTATCCCAGTTCTAGCCTGAAATCATGAAATGGAGACTCATCCTCGGATGCTGCTGGATTGCTATGCCCCTTGACCCGACTGAGGATCTGGATGGGTCTGCCGGAACCCAGGAGTTGTGAAAAAGAGCTTAAGCCTTCACGTCCAAGTCTGTTGGCTGGTTCTAGCGCAACTATGGCAGGGACCAGGAGTAGTTCCTCCTCAGAAAATGCCTCCCAGTTGAAGTGGGCAAACCAGGGGTCATGTACAACTGCATCGTAGCTGTTGTTTAGCTCCAGTCGCGCAATTCTGCATGCAGTAAAGATCTCTGCCAGTTCAGTGGCCTCGTTATCAAATAGTTCAGACGCCTTGCTACAGGGATTGTTGTCAACAGTATCCTCGATATGGTCTGCATAATTTCCGGATGGAACAGAGAAGTCACCTGTATGGATAAAGCGAACCTGGATTGCGCCACGCTGGAATTTATTTAGCACCTCTGCAGCACGCTCAATTCTTTCTCTGCGCTCATCGGGCATGGTAATAGTGCCACTGTTTTGTGAGAGGACAGAGGAGAGCGCTTGAGAATCAAAGTGTGAGGCATTGCTTCCGATACTTTTTTGCAGGGCCTCAGCCCCTGTTGCCTCACTCGATTTGTGCTGTTCTATCTCCAGTATCTGATTCAACTGCTGTTGCAGTTCTTGCAGTTCATCCTCAAACTTGCTCCAGCGTTCCTCTGAGCGTCCGTGGATTAGATGCATCATTAGATGGATTGCTGTGTAACGGCCATAGGAGAGAAACTGGTCACCCTCTATAACGTAGTTTGTCAGTTCATCCAGATCTTGCCGCAGGTTTTTTGCATTATCGTCGGTGAGGTTGAGATGACGGTATAACTCATCTGCCGAGCTGGAGATGATCTGGTGTGCGGGCAGAGGATCATCGCTCTCTTCAATTTTGTTGCGAATCGTGTGTTCCAGCCAGCCAAGATTATCCTTAAGAATACGTGCATTGTTATCTCCAGGTGAGAATTCGGCAACTGATTCCTGCAGGAAAGTGCTTAACGGTTTTGCGTATTCCCCACTTAGTTTTGAATCTCTAGAGAATAGAACTAGTGGATAGTCGTATCTGATTTTAGAGACGTCACGAAATGGACTAAGCAGGGCAGGGAGGTAATCACTGCTGATCTGCCTGGTCTCACTCTCTACGCTTGGGTCTCCCAGGTGAAAGTGGTGGAGAGTCCTTAGGGTTTGGGCCTCTGATTCAGGCTCTGGTTGCGTAGAGTTAAGTATGGGAAGTGAAGGTGCACTACTCATTGGGTTGAATATTCCTCTTTAGATCGCAAACGCATCCAGTGCGTCATTAGTTGCATCAATTTTCTCTTGGTCCGTAACATCATGGCCAACACTGGAGAGGTCACTGTAGCAAGGTATGTTGCTATTCTGATAGAGCAGCCCAACAGGGATAATTCCCTTCTCGGTCTCATCACGTGCAATCTGGAGAGCTTCAGCCATATCAGATGGGTCATGCTCCATAGTCTCTGGGAAGAGCTTTTCAATCCCCTTGGCCACAGGAATTCCGTTCTCATGTGTAAGTAGGCGTAGTCTGGATGCATCCTCCTGAAGCTCCTTGGTGATGGAGTCTACAAATACCGGGCAACGCTGGATGATTCGAACAAAGCTGGTCCCTTTGTGTTGGTGAGCTGCCTTGAGAGTCTCATGGAGCAGAGGAGGGTTCCAGTCCACAACCTGCGCAACAAAGGATGCATTGGTGATTCCCAGGGTAACTGTATTGGGGTTGAGCATATCCAGTGATGCCCCCTCAGGGTGAGTGCTGGTTTTAAACTCAATGGGGGTGGTTGGAGAGGTCTGTTTTTTAGTTAGTCCATATATCTGATTGTCAAAAACCAGCACAGTCATATCCATGTTGTAACGGACAGCATGGATCCAGTGAGCTGTACCAATAGAGAAGCAGTCACCATCTCCAGTTGCAACCCATACGTCCAGATCTGGACGGCGTGATTTTACACCGCAGGCCAAAGGCAGAGCTCTGCCATGTAGTCCATGCAGTCCATAGGTTGCCATATAGTGTGGCATACGGCTTGAGCAGCCTATACCTGAAACAAAAACACTTTTTTCAGGAGGAAGTTGAGCGTCACGTAATATGCGGTGGGCGGTTGCCAGTACTGCATGGTCACCGCAACCAGAACACCAACGTGCCTCATTCCCTTCGTAATCATCCAGGGTGAAGTAACGCTCCTGAATATCGAGGGACCAATCTGCCTTGATTCCAAACATCGTTATTCTCCTTTGTCCTGTGAGGATTGATTCTCAGCAACCTGGTTCAGCCGTTCCTGAATGGCATTCTCAATAAGTTCCGGTTGCAGAGGGTGTCCATAGACAACAGACCAGCAGTCCACGTCAACCAGAGTCTGTACGCGGAGCAGGATTGCCAGTTGTGCGTAGCGACGGTTCTCAGCAGTAATCATCGGTGCATTAGGATCATCACTATAGTTAACCTCTACTGTAATCACCTTCTTGAACCGGGAGAAAATATCTTTGAGTCCAGGCTCAAGCGGGGAGAGGAAGCGCAGGTGGATTGAGGAGACCTTACTGCCTTTTCCGCGAAGATTATCGATTGCCTCGTTAATTGCTCCATAGGTAGATCCCCAGCCGACAACCAATAGATCGCCGCTCTCATCCCCATTTATTTTTGGCGGGGTCAGGGTGCTCTGCAGAGTGGCCAGTTTGCGACTACGCATGCTGGTGCTGTACTGATTCTCAGTAGACTCATATGAGACCTTGCTCTGTTTGGTGTGTGAGAGACCGGTCAGTACATATTCACCTTTTGGCATCCCAGGAATTGGGCGCTGTGAGAGTCCAGTCTTCTCATCCCAGTCATAAGCTGGGATATCTGGATTCCACTCTGATTGATCCAGTGGTGGTGCCAACATGTCACGGTTGAGATCTGGACGAGCCCAGGGTTGGACACCAGTTGCCAGATTTGCATCGGTTAATACAATTACTGGGGTACGGAAGGTTTCAGCCAGTTTGCGCGCTAGCACTACCATGCTAAAACACTCAGCAATTGTCGCAGCAGCCAGGATTATCTTGGGGGCATCTCCAGGCATTCCATACATGGAGGAGAGGAGGTCTCCCTGTTCAATCTTGGTGGGAAGACCGGTAGATGGACCGCCACGCTGAACATTTACGATCACCAGCGGAATCTCAGCCATCACTGCCAGTGCAATATTCTCGGTCTTTAGCGCCATACCTGGTCCCGAGGTAATGGTGCAGGCAGTCTTGCCAGCATAGGAGGCACCAATTGCAAAGGCAATTGCAGCAATCTCATCCTCAGCCTGATGGATAAAACCACCAGCTGCTGGATAGACATCAGCTAGATAGTGAGAGGCCGAGGTGGCTGGTGTGATGGGATACATGGAGACCAGTTCCATTCCAGATGCCATAACACCCAGTCCAATTGCAGTATTTCCGTTAGTGACCACCATCTTCTGGTTGCCCATCTCTTCAGCAGGAGGTATATCAAAGAAGTAGTCACCCACATGCTTTTCTGCAAAGGTGTAACCGGCATCAAATAGATTCTGGTTGCTTGTGATGATCTTTTCAGCCTTACCGGAAAATGTGAGAGCAATCTCGTTGCGCCCCATCTCCTTGTCTCTATTATAGATTCGACATAGCATGCCAAGGACAAACATATTTTTCCCTTTGCGGGGATCCTTAACCACCTCCAGGCAGGCATCGTGAATGGGGAGTTCATGGACTACCAGCCCATGCTCACGGAATTCAACAACAGCCTTTTTGTACATCTCCTGGATTTCAGTAGAGGCATCACTCTCCCAGCGATTATCCAGCAAAACTATAGTGCCCTCCTTGTAGGCACCATTGGCGATCCTGGAGTAGAGAACCTGCTCATTGAAAGCAACAACCAGGTCACCCTCATTACCTACATTAGTCATATATTTGGAGCCAATGCGGATACGAATACCGCTGGCACCAGATGGGGTTCTGGCGGGGGGTTGGATTTCAGCAGGGATAATCTCTACCGTCCAGACGCCATTGTTCATCTTGGCACTTATATTTCCGAAGGTCTGACCGCACTTTTGCGCCCCTTCTCCAGAATCACTGACGATTTCTACAATATGTTCTTGTTTGGTTGTTGGTTGCACGAACGATTTCCTCGCAGAGCTTTTTCTTTTTGACCTTGGTTGGTCGGTGGCAATAGCCGCCAATCATCTCATAAATTGAGTGTTGAAATCAAGCTGAAAGAGGAAATAAAGCTTGGATGATAGCGTTATTTTTGACGAAAATAACCGAAGATTGCCAGTTTTTTGCGCCGATTTCGCCGAAGTTGGCTGGGGTTTAGCTCTGCTTCAATGGTTGCTCATACTCATCCATAAAGTGGTAGAGCGAGCTATCAAGCAGTTTTATTGCCCCGTCTAGAAGGTGACAACGACCACTTCCAGGGAGAATGTGAGTGAGGTTTATCAATGTATCCAGATCGGCACGGGTTCCATTGCCACTGTCAATTCTTGAGAGTAGTTGCGACGCATAGAATGTTCCGGTTTTGCATGATGGGCACTGTCCGCAGGACGAGTTGGCAAAGAAGGAGACATACTCTGTCACCCGGCGTACAACCCCTGTTCCCTCGGAGATAACAATCATTGCCCCAGTTCCCAGACTGGATCGTCTCTCTTGTACAGAATCAAAATCGAGAGGAACATCAAGATCCTTTGGGGTAAGGATTGTATTTGAGGGGCCGCCGGTAAAAACAGCCTTGAGCTTTCTGTCCAGCAACATCCCCCCACCATGGGTGTAGATTAGCTCAGAGAGAGGGGTTCCCATCGGTAGTTCATAGGCTCCAGGGCGTAGTACATCACCGCTCAAGGAGAATATCTTGGTGCCATGAGCCTCTCCCTCACCTTGATCTATAAACCACTGTGCACCATTCCGCATGATATGGGATACATTGGCCATGGTCTCCACGTTATTGATAAGTGTGGGTAGTCCAAATAATCCTTCCTGTGCGGGGTAGGGTGGTTTGCCACGAGGGAACGGGAATTTGCCCTCAATTGATTCGATTGCTGCTGTCTCTTCGCCACCAATGTAGAGTCCAGAGCTGGCAACAATATAAAACTCCAGAGGACGCCCCAGAAGTTCTGAGACCTGCTTTACATAATCGGTTTCGCTCCACTGGTTGGTTGCCTCCTTCATCGCCTCAAGAGCCCCCTCCTGTTCGGGGTTTATGTAGAAGACTATCTGATTGGTGCCAGTGGCCAGTGCAGTAATAATGGCACCTTCTACAACCTGGTTCGGGGTCTCCTGCAGAAGTATTCTGTCCTTGAAGGTTCCAGGCTCATCCTCGTTACCATTACAGATCAGATACTTGTCCTGGTCATTAGGCTCGTTGGCAACAAACTCCCATTTGATGTGGGTTGGGAAGCCACTACCACCAAGCCCCAGTAGTTTGGCCTCACGGATGGTGGGAAGTATTGTCTCTGGATTCTGCAGAGCATTTTCCAGGCCATCTCCACCAATATCCACCAGCCATGTATCCAGGTCTGCGCCAAAGCGACGATCAGGGTGAAGTAGTACCTGATTAAGTTTTGAGATTCCGTTCATGCTGACTGCTTCCGGTTGCGATGTAGTCCAACATAATCTGAATCAAGATCAAATTTGGCATACTCAGGAAAGAGTATGGGTCCCTGAAGATCGAGAGAGATCTCAGCATTGGTTAACTCTCTGCGTAGTTTATTAAGGTGTTCGATAGAGAGCTGGCTACTGCGTTTGCCTTTGCGTCTCTTGGCCGCTGCAGTCCCTGCCTTGCGACCAAAGCTGATTATCTCCAGCAGGGCATTACCCATTAGGCGATTTCTGCCGTGAATTCCTCCCGTGACCTCACCCGTACAGAAGAGTCCCGGTATTGAGGTCTCACAATCCTCATTGATCACAACTCCACCATTCTGGTAGTGCAGGGTGGGGTATATAAGTAGAGGTGTTTTAGTTGGATTGATCTCGGCCTTCTCTCCAAGATGCATCAGCTTGGGGAATCTCTGCTGCAGTATTCCAGGCTGACGAGCCTCAAGTCCTGGGGTATCCAGCCAGACTCCCTGGTGTCCATCTTCGGTAACAATGCCACGACCCTCGCGACATTCACGAATTATTGCTGCAGCAACGATATCGCGAGTAGAGAGTTCATCCACAAAACGTTCACCGTTGCCATTTAGCAGATAGGTTCCGCAGGAGCGTACGCCCTCGGTAATCAGGCTACCGGCAAGATGGAAGGGATAGGCAAGACCTGTTGGATGGTACTGGAAAGAGTCCAGGTCGCGTAGTTTTGCACCCATACGATAGGCCAGCACAAGTCCGTCACCAGTTGCACCAAAGTGGTTGGAGGTCGGGAACCCGTTGAGATGCATGCGACCAATACCACCGGTTGCAACAATTACCGCCTTTGCACTTATCTGAATATATTTTCGGTGTTTCAGTGAAGAGATAACAGCACCGGAGCATCCGCCCTGATCATCACCCAGAAGCTCTACAGTCGGGCTATAGTCCCAGACATCAATATTACTGTTGTGGACTGATTCACGCAGTACGCGCATCATTTCGAGACCTGTGTAATCTCGATAAAAGCAGATTCGATCTGCAGAGGTTCCGCCGGCACGTCTTGTTAACAGATCACCAAACTCATCCATATCAAATTGCATGCCATGCTGGATAAGCCACCGGATAACATCGGGGCCATCCAGCACCAGTTGTGACACCAGATCAGGATCAGACTGCTGGTGGCCAGCACTCAGAGTATCGTTGTAGTGAAATTGTGGTGAGTCATCCTTGTTTATGGAGGCTTGAATGCCACCCTCTGCCATTACTGTATTGCTGTCACCCAGACGTAATTTGGTGGCAAGAATTACCTTGGCTCCCTGTTGTTGTGCAATTAGTGCTGCGGCACAACCGGCGCCACCGCCACCAATAACCAGTACATCTGTCTCAACAGTTGCGGCTCCAGCAAGATCTGCCTCATTGATTCTTGAGTCGGACTGTAGAACCTCAGCCAGCTCTTTATGGCAGGGGTCACCATTATTGGTTCCAACCTTGAGTGTGGTCAGGCACTCCTCAATATAGTCAGGATGAAAGCTGTTGAGTAGTTTTTTATTGTCAATTTCAGCTGGCGGTAATGGACGTTCCGCCGCTGTACGATAGCTTTTTATTGCCTGTTGATAGGAGATGCCTGTTAGATCATCTTGACTCATGGGGTCTCCTTGATAACCTGCAGTGCCCCGGTACGGATCTTTTCAAGCCGGTTAATCAGGTTTGATGGGCGGGCATGAAAGTATGCGGTAACACGACGAGCAAAGAGGCCAACATGGTTTGGTGCAATCTGTTCTGGGCATCCGGTCATACAGAGGTCACACATTACACACTCAATAAAAAGATCTCCAGCCTCCTTGAAGCGCCCCTTGACCGCAAGCTCAACTCCCTTTTCGACATCGATATCCTTGGGGCAGGATGTTGTACAGCCATGACAACTGCGGCACTGTTGTGCTTCTGGAAAAATCTTGTGGAATTCTGCCTGCACCTCCCATGAGTTTGGTATCTGTTCCAGGCTGTAGCTATGTTGCGATGGGGAAGGGAAGACCAGGAACATTACCTCCATACCCTCCTCAACCAGGGTTTGGCACCCCATCTCCATGCTTATTTCGTCAGTATCTACACGACGTACCAGTACCCGGCAGGAGCCGCAGACACCCTCCAGGCAACCAACTCCCTGCACCCGTGGGTATCCGGCATTCCATAAGGCCTGGATGACAGATAGTGTCGACGGGACATGGATCTGTTTTCCATTAATGGTGACCTGAACTTTTGTTTGGGCGTCGCTCATTTAATATTTTATGGATTGAAAACAGATAAATATAACATAAAAAAACCGATTCTTATTCGTAGAGCAGGTCTGCAGAAGAAGAATCGGCTTTGTGGTTTGGTACTCCCTAGGGGAATCGAACCCCTGTTACCGGCGTGAGAGGCCAGCGTCCTAACCGCTAGACGAAGAGAGCATTTTTTGGTCTAGTAACCGGTCGCGTATTCTGCCAGAGAGAGAAAACAAGTACAATACACGACATGAAATTAAAAAATGGCTCGGGATGGCTAAAACGTCTGTTTTCTCCTGATAGAGAGCAAGCATCTACCACTATGACTATTTTTCCCCGTTCGGAGCATCCTGTCTCGCGCGGACAGATGAGCCGTAATGCTGTTAAGGTATTGAATAGAATAAACAAAGGTGGGTATGAGGCCTATCTGGTTGGGGGCGGAGTAAGGGATCTGATGCTTGAGCGTGAGCCCAAGGATTTTGATGTTGCAACAGATGCGACACCGGAAGAGGTTAAGGCTCTATTTCGCAACTGCCGTCTTATAGGGCGTCGTTTCCGTCTGGCACATGTCCATTTTGGACGAGAAATAATCGAGGTTGCTACCTTCCGTTCGGGGCAGGATGGGACAAAAACTGACGCTAAACAGAGCGAACAGGGGATGATTCTGCGTGATAATCTCTATGGAACCCTGGAGGAGGATGCCTGGCGTAGAGACTTCACCATTAATGCGCTCTACTACAATATTGCCGATTTCTCGGTGGTTGACTACACCGGTGGGGTTAGAGATCTGGAGCAGGGACAGATCCGGATGATTGGGGACCCCAAGCAGCGTTATCATGAGGATCCTGTAAGAATGTTACGGGCAGTCCGTTTTGCGGTGAAGCTCGGATTCCAGATTGAGAAGAAGACTGAGCAACCAATTTTTACACTGGGCAATTTGTTGGAACAGATTCCCCAGGCACGTCTATATGAAGAGTTCCTGAAGATGTTTCAGTCGGGACAGGCTCTGGAGACATTTGAGCGACTGCGTCACTATGACCTGTTTCGCTATCTGTTTCCGATGACTGATCGGATGTTGGACCAGCAGGAGGGGTTTCCTCATGCCTTCCTGATTAGAGCTTTGGAGAATACAGATCGTCGGGTTGCAGAGAACAAGCCAATTACTCCGGCATTTCTGATTGCGGCACTTCTCTGGGAAGGGGTGCGGCAGAGGGCTGAGAGTTCAGATGAGCGTCACCCAGAAAGTGGAGCCAGACTGCCAGAGAATGTACGGTTGCATCATGCAGGGCGTGATATGTTGCGAGAACAGCGCAAGACCCTCTCAATGCCGAAGAGGTTTGCAATTATGGCTCAGGAGATATGGGAGTTGCAGACACGCTTTCAACGGAGAAAAGGGAGGCAAGCGTATCGTTTTATGGAGCATCCCCGTTTTCGTGCAGCCTATGATTTCCTGTTGCTGAGAGCTGAGGTGGATGAGGTTGATGATGATCTAGCCAGATGGTGGACTGATTTCCAGAAGGTTGGCTCCAAGGAGAGAGAGCAGATGGTGAACGAGGCCCCGGGTAGTGGCAAGCCTCGCAAGAAACGTCGTAGACGTAAAAAGAAACCGGCGCAGACAAGTAGTTGATGAGAGTATACATTGGATTGGGAAGCAATCTGGATGGGCCTGAACAGCAGATTGATAGTGCGCTAATTGCACTTGAGCAGATGGTCGAGACTGTTCTGGTCACCTTCTCGTCACTATATAAAAATCCACCGATGGGACCACAGGATCAGCCAGATTATCTGAATGCGGTGGCTGAGATAGAGACCAGCCTGACCCCATTGAGATTGCTGGATCAGCTACAACATATTGAGACAGAACAGGGGCGGAGCAGGGATCGGATCTGGGGAGAACGCACCATTGATCTTGATATTCTGCTCTATGGAGAGGAGGTTGTTGATGTTCCTCGCTTACAGATTCCCCATCCAGGGATTGTGCAGCGCCCCTTTGTACTGCTGCCGCTCCAGGAGATTGCAGGTGATGAGTTATATATTCCAGCTGTTGGGAATGTTGGAGATTGGATACGCAAGTGTGACTGTAGTGAGATGACAAAAATAGAGGGGCAGTATTAGATATGGAAGGATTAAGCGATGAGTAGTTCAGCTGCAAATAGCGGGCATGTAACTGTCTCTACATTAATGGATATGAAGAGCAGAGGTCAGAAGATCACCTCATTAACATCTTATGACTACAGTTTTGCCAGACAGATTGATGAGGCCGAGGTTGACGTGGTCCTGGTTGGAGACTCTCTGGGGATGGTGGTGCAGGGGAAGGAGACTACAATCCCAGTAACAGTTGAAGAGATGATCTATCACGCCAGAATGGTTGGTCGTGGCCTGAGTAGAGCGCTTTTACTGGTTGATATGCCATTTATGAGTTATGCCACACCAGAGCTTGCTCTGGAGAGTGGTGGACGTCTCATGAAGGAGGCTGGAGCCCAGATGGTTAAGCTGGAGGGGGGGGAGGATCAGGTTGAGACAGTTTCTCTTCTGGTAAGTCGTAATATCCCTGTTTGCGCACATCTTGGACTGCAGCCGCAGTCAGTTCACCGTCTTGGTGGATATCTGGTACAAGGTAGGGAGAACAGTGCTGCACAACAGATGATTGCAGATGCACACGCTCTGGAGAAGGCTGGAGCATCAATGTTGGTGTTGGAGTGTGTGCCTGCGGTTTTGGCGCATGAGATCACGGTTGCACTTGATATTCCGGTAATCGGAATTGGGGCAGGGGTTGAATGTGATGGCCAGGTGTTGGTGCTTTATGACATGTTGGGAATTACCATGGGCCGCATCCCGAAGTTTGTTAAAAATTACATGGATCAGAGCAGTTCGGTTGCGGAGGCTCTATCTACCTATGTTTCTGAGGTTAGAGAGGAAAAATTCCCTACTGCTGAGCATGCCTTCGAGTAAGCGCCTGTTTTTTGTAAAAGGGATGTTACGTGAAAGAATTTAGCCAAATTGAGTCGTTAAGAAGGTATCTTGCTGAGCTGCGTCGTAGTGAAGAGTTAATTGCCTTTGTTCCAACCATGGGTAATCTTCATGAGGGGCATCTGGAGTTGGTGCGCCAGGCAAAACAGCATGCATCAGAGGTGGTTGTCTCCATCTACGTCAATCCAACCCAGTTTGGTGAGGGGGAGGATTTTGAGGATTATCCCAGAACTCTGCAACGGGACAGGGAGAAATTGGAGTCAGTAGGTGCTTCAGTCCTGTTTTTGCCATCCAATGGAGAGATCTATCCAGCTGGGGATCGCGCCGCGCTGACCACTGTTGAGGTTCCCGAGTTATCGGACCGACTCTGTGGCAGGTCGCGTCCTGGCCATTTTGCCGGAGTGGCGACAGTGGTTACCAAGCTGTTGAATATTGTGCAACCAAACATGGCGCTCTTTGGAGAAAAAGATTATCAACAGTTGCTGATTATTCGTCATCTGGCGGCAGATCTTAATATTCCGGTTGAGATCATTGGGGTTCCAACATTTCGTGAGGATGATGGCTTGGCAATGAGTTCAAGGAATGGTTACCTCACTACTGCAGAGCGAGCACAGGCCCCACATCTATACCAGACCCTGCAGTGGGTCTGCCGACAGCTTGAGGCGGGAAGGGAGGATTACTCTCAAATTGAGCAGGAGGGAGAGTTTCGTCTGCAAGAGGTTGGCTTTGTAGTAGATTACCTCTCCATTATGCAACCCTCACTGTTAGCTGCGCAGAGTGGTGGCCAATTACTGGTGGTTTTGGGTGCAGTAAATATTGGGTCTACCCGGCTCATTGATAATTGTACGGTTAATCTGAGATAATAAGCGAATGCAAATAAACATGCTCAAGACAAAACTGCACCGTGCAACCGTAACTCACTCCGAACTGGAGTATGAGGGGTCGTGTGCCATTGATGGAAGTCTGCTTGATGCCTCTGGCATTATGGAGTACGAACAGATCCATATATACAATATCAATAATGGTGAGAGATTCACCACCTATGCGATCCGTGCAGAGGACCACTCCGGGGTGATCTCAGTCAATGGCGCCGCGGCCCACAAGGCTAATCCTGGAGATCTGGTAATCATCTGTGCCTACACAGCACTGGACAAGATGGAGGCGATCAATTTCAAGCCACGTCTTATCTATCTTGATGGTGATAATCGTATTGAGCGAACCGCCTATACCATCCCGGTACAGGCAGCATAGAGAGACCAAATAACCTGGTTAGATAATCCTAACCAGTATTTCTCATTCCGTTAGAGATAGCATTAATAGTTCGTAGCAGTGGCTGCATCCATGGGTCGTTCTCCTCCTCTGGATGAGCAGATGAGATAAATCTGCTATGTAGAATAATCTGAATATGGTTGAGCGGGTCCAGATATGGATTGCGACGCATAAGTGAGAGTGCCAGTGACGGAATATCCTCAAGTAGTGTCTCTTGTTCTGTAATCTCCAGAACCTGACGACAGGTTTTTGCGTGCTCTTTTTGTATCATATTAAAGATTTTTTCCGCACTCTCCTGGTTCTCGGCTAGCTGGGAGTACTCTTTTGCAATATCCATATCACCCTTGAATAGAGCCATCTGTGTATTACCGAGTAGCGCACTAAAGTAGGGCCATTGCCTGGCCATCTCTCTAAGCTGTTTCAGTTTTTCAGGTTTGTTATCTCGCCACTTTTCCAGTGCGCTTCCTATGCCGTACCAAGCTGGAAGTGTGTGTCTGGATTGAGCCCACCCAAATACCCACGGAATGGCACGAATGGAACTCTTGGAACGATCTCCCTTGGAGCGATGTGAGGGGCGAGAGCCGAGATTAAGCAGGCCAATCTCCATAACAGGTGTCGCCTCGTAAAAATAGTCTAACAGCCCTGGGGTGTTATCAATCAGGTTGCGGTAGCTCTTCTCTCCCAGTTTACTTAGACGCTCCATTACCTTGCGGTGTTCAGGATGTTCAGATGTGCTTTTCTGAATCATGCAGGTACTGGCCTTCATCAGCCCGGTAACACCCATAGTCAGTTCGTATAGCGCAGTCTCTTCATTGGCGTACTTGTAGTAGAGTACCTCGCCCTGTTCAGTAAACTTGATCTGACCATGAACAGTTCCTGCTGGCTGTGAAAGAATTGCATCATGGGTAGGGCCTCCGCCACGCCCGATGGTGCCACCACGACCGTGGAATAGACGACACTCTGTCTTATACTGTTTTGCAAGTTTTACAACCTGTTGTTGAGCCTTGTAAAGATGCCATGATGAGGATGCGATGCCGCCATCTTTTGATGAGTCTGAATAGCCGAGCATTACCTCCTGCAGGTTGCCAGATAGTGTGAGTAGCTCTTTGTAAGTCTGGTTCTTGAATAGTCTGCTTAATACAGGCTTCAATCTGTCAAGATCATCAATAGTTTCAAATAGTGGGGTTACCTGGATATGGCAGAAGCGTCCGTCAATATCACGTCCCACCAGACCGGCCTGACGAGCCAGGAAGAGTACCTCCAGCAGATGGCTGGCCTCATGAGTCATGGATATTACATAGTGTCCGAATGATTTGTGGCCCACCTCCTCACGCATCCGGTAGATAACATCGAACACCTCCAGGGTCTCCAGGGTATCTTGCTGGAGCAGATTTTTCTGCAGGGTAAGAGGACGATCCTGTTCTATGAGCTTGGCTAGTAGCTCTATCCGTTCTGACTCATCCAGACTGTTGTAGTCAATATCTGTTTTGCTGCTACTGAGCATGTCGTCAATAGCCTCGGTATGGCGTGTCGACTCCTGACGTATATCCAGATGCAGAAGGTGGAAACCAAAGGTTTCAACCAGACGGATCAGATCCTGCAAATCTCCTCTAGCGGTTCTTAGATCCCCCTGAAATACCAGGGCATCATAGATTAGTTGAAGATCATGTCTGAATTCATCGACTGATTCATACCCGGGAATGCGGTTATCCACATTATTGCCGAATATGCGGCGATTAAGAATCTCTAGATTGAGGGAGAGGCGGTGCTGAATAACAAATAGACGGCGACGATATGGTTCGTGTTCGAAGCGCTCTATCTGGTCACATTCGATAGATTGACAGAACTTCTCATCATTAGTGACCTGATCAATAAATGGTTGTGGCAGATCAGAGAGGGCGCTGGAGTGGGTCAGTACATGAGTCAGTGATTCGATTTGCCTGACATACTCTTCCAGGATTGTTTTTGCGTAGATACGTACAGCAGTCTCAGTGGTCTGAGGGGTGACGTATGGATTGCCGTCACGATCCCCACCAATCCATGAGCCAAAACGGAGGAATGATGGCACCTCAATCCCCTCAATGGTTGGGGCGCCATCCAGGTAAACCTTACGGATATGACGCTCCAGATTACGATAGAGCCGAGGCACTGATTTAAAAAGAGACTTTTGGTAATAATAGAGCCCCTGGTTGATCTCGTCTTCTACAGTAGGTTTACGGGTGCGGATCTCATCTGTATTCCAGAGTATCTGTATCTGCCCCTCCAGATCTCGAATAATCTCATCTTTTTCAGAGCGACTAAGGCGCGGGTCATCCAGCTGCTCCTCGTACTCAAAAACCCGACGCAGCCCTTCCATAATGGTTCTGCGGCGTGCCTCGGTGGGATGAGCTGTCATAACCGGCATATAGGCCAGACTGTTTAACAGTGACTGTAGATCATCCTTGTCAATTCCATCATCGACAAAACCGTGCAGAGTCTCATCAAAAGATCCTCTCCAGAGTTGCTGGTCAGATAGAAGCTGTTTACGCCGTTGCAGGTGCTGGAACTCCTCCTCTGTCTGATTTATCAGGCTGAAGTAGATACTAAATGCCCTGATGACATGGGTTAACTGATCTGGATCCAGCTGTGCTATCAACTGCATCAGCCGCCCCCTTTTTTTAGTGCTCTCCTTGTTTCTGAGACTGATGAAGCCCTTTCTCAGGGTCTCAACAGCATCAAAAATATCGTCACCAGCCTGATTTTTCAGTACGTTACCAAGTAGTGTGCCCAGCAGTTTTACCCTGCTGCGAAGGATTTGATCTCTGGGTTGGGTAAGTTTATTCATCCCCTTCAGAATGACACACTCACCAGTGGAGTGCAATTGTTGGTGTTCTGCTCTCTAGCAGCTCATATAGTTTCTGAATGATCCAAGATCATGGACATTATCGAAACCCATTGATTCAAGATAGGTTTTTGCCATACGGGTACGGGCTCCGGTGACACAATAGAGGACGATCGGACGCTCCTTGTCGAGCATATCCTCGGCAACCTGAATTGATTGGAGAGGGACGTTGACCGCATCAGGCAGACATCCCTGTGCATACTCCATCGGGCTACGGACATCGACCAGTTGTCCATCCTCATCTTTTATCATTCGCTGGGCATCTTCGCAGCTTATATTCTGTGAAAACATATCTGTTTCCTCTATTTTTATCTATGAGTCACTACGATAATCCTGGCGATTATCACTACATTAGTTGTCTTGTTATTTAGGCTCATACCATGGTTAAAGGTAAAATATGGAGAGCCATTTTCTCCCGTTATTTGACGGGAAGGGTAGTGACAGTTACTAAATTAATACTGTCCGCATTGTACTATATTCAACAGTTTTCTTCAATGCTTATTCTGTGAATTTTTCTCATGTTTTCGGTTTCTACGTAAGGCTATAATGATGCCTATCACAAGGGCTAATGCCAGTAATGCAAATATTTTTCCCATAATATTATAGAGTTACGCTGTTTTCTGGTGGAGGTACGATAGTTGGATCCTGTGGTGGATCAATATGAATTAGATCAGAATATGGCCCAAGCATGGTCATTTTTCCCTGGAAACGGTCAGTTCCATTATAACTGTAATCGAAGCTGTAGGTACGGTAAAAACGGATACGCCCACTACTATCTCGGCGCAGACGGATGCGTCGCAGAGAGACGGTCTGATCCAGTAGTTGTGCACCATAGTTTTTGCAGGTCAGGCGACACACAGTAATGGCACGTTCACGTGCACGCATACTATCAGACCAGAAGAAAATGGCTGAGAGAGGGGTGCCGAAAAGCAGAATGGTCTCTATAAGGTCTCGCATGGAGAGGTGACTTTATCAAACTTCAGATGGTATCATGGCGCCCCACGTTGTAATTGAATTGATTTTTTTTGGATTGACGATAAATCGTAAGGAGATAAAAGAGATGAAGAATAGTCTATTGGTAATATTGGGAGCAGTTTCTGCAATGACAATCTCAACAAACGTATCTGCAGATGCGGCTGGTGATTTTGCTGCCGGATGTTTTGCCTGTCACAGTCCTGCAACTGCAGCTGCAGTAGGTGCGCCTGGAATGGGTGACAAGGCTGCATGGGCTCCACGTATTGCCAAGGGAATGGATGTGCTTTATGCAACGGCTATCAATGGTTCTGCAACAAATCCACTAATGATGCCACGTGGTGGAACAGGGCTGAGTGATGATGCTCTGAAGGCTGTGGTCGACTATATGGTTGCGCAGTCAAAATAACAAACCTATTGTCATCCCTCTTCATTGAGGGACAATATATTGTCATGGTGTAGTAATCATGACAAACAGAGAGGTCTGTGGCGGTGTCACTGAGTCGTCGTGAATTTGTTCGCTTAATGGGGTTGGCGGGGGCAGCAGGCCTGGTTCCTGCTGCAGCATTGGCAGATAGAAATCCTGCCGGAACTCTATACGATCGTCCAATGAAAGGGAATGTGCGTATTCTGCATATTACCGATACTCATGCACAGCTACTTCCTATCTATTTCAGAGAGCCCAACATCAATATGGGGTTTGGCTACAGGTATGGCAAAGCTCCACATATTGTTGGTAACAACTTTCTGAACCATTTTGGAATTCAGAACGACTCTCAAGAGAGTCACGCCTTCACCTATCTTGGATTTGAGGAGGCTGCCAGACGTTATGGCAAGGTGGGAGGGTTCGCCCACCTGAAGACCCTGATCGATCAACTGCGGGCTGAGGCAGGGGATGGAAATAGTCTGCTACTTGATGGTGGTGATACCTGGCAGGGAAGTGGTACCTCATTCAAGACTAGAGGCATGGATATGGTGCAGGCATGTAACCATCTTGGTGTCGATATAATGACAGGACATTGGGAATACACCTATCTGGATCATGAGGTTCTGAAAAATGTTGGGGCATTCAATGGTGACTTTATTGCCCAGAATGTAAAAGTGCGAGAGGAGTCATTGTTTGATTATCAATACAGTGAATCAGAAGGGTTTGATGAAGAGAGTGGCCATGTATTCAAGCCATACGCCATAAAACAGGTAAATGGTGCAAGGGTCGCGGTGATTGGACAGTCGTTTCCATACACGCCAATTGCCAACCCTGGTCGCTTTATGCCGGATTGGACATTTGGTATAAAAGATGATGCCATGCAGGAGCTGGTAGATGAGGTGCGCGAAAATGAGAGACCTGATGCAGTTATAGTGCTCTCTCATAATGGCATGGATGTAGATCTTAAGATGGCCTCCGTGGTTTCAGGGATTGATGCAATTTTTGGTGGCCATACCCATGATGGAATGCCTGTACCAACTCTGGTTAAAAACCGAGGGGGACAAACTCTAGTGACTAACGCAGGCTCCAATGGCAAGTTTGTCGGGGTTATGGACTTTGATATTCGTAACGGTAAGGTACAGGGGTTTGAGTACTCTCTGCTCCCTGTATTCTCCAATCTGTTGAAAGCAGATGCTGGTATGCAGCAGTTGATTGATAATATTCGTGAACCATACTCAGAGTGGCTTAATGAGGAGTTAGCTGTTGCAGATCAGTTGCTCTATCGTAGAGGTAACTTCAATGGTACCTTCGATCAGATAATCTGTGACTCACTCAATAACCATTATGACTCACAGATATCTCTCTCTCCGGGATTTCGTTGGGGTACTACCATAATGGATGGGCAGAAGATCACCATGGATAATGTGTTGAGTCAGACCTGTATCACATATCCAGAGACTTATATGCAGGAAATATCAGGAGAGATAATCAAAAATATTTTAGAACAGGTTTCTGACAATCTGTTTCATCCAGATCCATACTATCAGCAGGGTGGTGATATGGTGCGTGTAGGAGGATTGGATTATGTGTGTGATCCAACAGCAGGAATGGGGAAACGGATCAGTGAGATGACACTGGATAGTGGTGAAAAAATTGAGGCTGGGAAGAGGTACAAGGTATCCGGTTGGGCAACCGTAGGTTCAAAATCAACTGGTCCTGTTATATGGGATGTGGTGGCGGATTATCTGCGAGACCAGAAGGTTGCATCGGTTAAAAAATTAAATGTCCCGAGATTAAAAAACTCCATGGGAAACCCTGGTATCGAAAGTTATTCTGGAAATATATTGAACTGACCTTACTGTCAGATATGGCATGAAAAATTAATTAGGCAACACATGGTGTAGAGAGTGAATAAATTTATATCAAATATACTATTAATTTTTGGTTGCATGATTATGTACGCAACACCCTCTAGAGCCGCAATAGATTATCAACAGGTGGAGGAGATAATCATTGCTGCAAAGTTGTCGATTGAGGAGGCCAGACGTGTCGGATTTGAGTGGCGTGATTCAAACAGTATCCTGGAATATGCAATTGTTGCTGCTGAGTCTGCAATGAGTGTGGAAGATATGGAAAATGCACTAAGTCTCGCACAAAAAGCCCTGCTTCAGGGTGAAGCTGCTCAGCTGCAGGCTAAGATAGCAGTAGATGTAGCCCCTAGATTTGGTGTCATTATTAGGAAGATTCGTGAATATGATCAAGAGATTGCAGTTGCAAAATCTGCTCGTAAGGTTGCAGATGATGCAGGTTTTGAATGGAGAGATACGACAGATTTGATAACCAAGGCTGATGTTGCTGCCAGGATTGGTCGTATAGATGAGGCTCTTCATTTGGCAAAGAGAGCCAGGTTTCAGGGTGAGGCTGCTCAGGCTCAGGCGATCGCACAGGCAAATGCAGAACCACGGTTTTGAATCTTAATCTATGTGAAAGGGGTAGTGTCGTGGATATAAAAAAACTGGTTTCAGCAGGGCTTTATTGCATAGTGTCTGCCCTATTGTCCATTCCTGTCTATGCGGCTAATGATAGTGCATCAGTAGAAAATATGGCAGAGGGGCGTGCTATTGCTTTTGATGTAAAAAGAGGAAACTGTTTGGCTTGTCACAGGATTGAAGGGGGGCGCATGGCTGGAGATATTGCCCCGCCAATTATGATGATGAAGATGCGTTATCCAAATAAGGCAGATCTAAGAGCACAGATATGGGATGCAACAGCATTAAATCCCGACACAATAATGCCTCCATTTGGTCGTCATGGGATAATAAGCGACTCAGATATCGACAAAGTAACTGATTTTATATACAGTCTGTGAGTCGTGATCTAGTGTGTGATTCTGAGATTAAAGTTTTACAGGAAGGAGAATAATAATATGAAAAGAAGATTGTTTATGAAGGGAACCCTGACAGGTGGCGCAATTGCTGCTGCCCTGGGTGCAGGTCTGCTGGCACCGCGTGCGGTATTGGCTGCATGGCCAAAAGCGGTAATGGAGTCAAATGAGGCTGGTGATACAGGAACAGCCAGCAATACAGTCAAGATCAAGGCCCCAGAGGTTGCCGAGAATGGTGCTGTAGTGCCTATCGAGATCGATGCAACTGGTGTTGACGGTATTATCGAGAGCATCAGCATTGTGGCTGCAGAAAATGGCCGCCCAATTGCCGGAACCTATCATCTGGCTGAGGGTGCAGTTCCATTTGTCGCTACCAGAATCAAGATGGGTAAGACCGGCGATGTCTATGGTGTTGTAAAGACAGCATCAGGGACACTAAGTAACAAGAAGCAGGTCAAGGTAACTGCTGGTGGATGCGGTTAGTAATCCACCCCTAGCACATATATAACGAGGATAAGAACATGGCAAAGAAAGCAGTAAAGCTGAGAGCTAAATCAAAGAAAGGTGTAATTGATATCAAATGTCTATTAACCCACCCAATGGAGACTGGACTGAGAAAGGACAAGAAGACAGGAAATATTATTCCTGAGCACTTCATCCAGACAGTAGTTGCAGAGAAGAATGGCGTTGCATTCATGAATGCCGACATCAACTCTACAGTCTCAAAAAACCCATACCTCCGTGTAAAGGTTGCTGGTGAGAAGGGTGATGAGATCACCGTAACCTGGACCGATAACAAGGGCGCAACTGGTACAGGTA
>CAYQBY010000018.1:0-32359 GCA_964415865.1 uncultured Piscirickettsiaceae bacterium
GGGTCGATTTCAGAAGACTAAGGAAGCTCTGAATAAGTCATCCCCGCGCAGTCGGGGATCCAGTGACCGCCCTTGGCGTTACTACGTTTCCAACTTTCGTGGGAATGACGAATGTTGGAGTTTTTCAGAGGCTCCTTAGGCGATAATTGATAAAAGTCATTTATTTCTGGCTGAATATGAACTATATTCTGGACTCAATTAACAAATGTAGGAAAAAATCAGATGATTAAGAATCTTATTGCTGTACTTGGTGTTATTGCATTGTTTGGGTTAACAGGTTGTGGTGATACTTCTAATACAGAAAAGGCTCCAGCTGCTGCACCAGAGGTTGAAAGCGAAGCCGCTAAGTAAAGTTGCTTTAAGTGTTGTGATTTAGAAGCCCGCTGAAAAGCGGGTTTTTTGCGCATAAATTATCTTATGTTAAAAGATATAAAGTGAGTGTAAATGTGAGGGTAGGGGTTATCTACCCTGTTTTCAGTACAATCTTGCCTGTAGTGGAGCCTTCCTCAACCATTCTGTGGGCATCATCTGCCTTCTCAAGTGGGAGTTGATGACTCAGATGTACTCGAAGCTTTCCGGCCTCAAATAGTTGTGTGCATTGCTCAAGGATCTCTGTCTGATGTAGGCGCATATCATGCAAACCGGAGACCAGAGGGGTTAGCATAAGCTCCTGGGTGATTCGAAGATTACGACTACGGGCACTTTTCCAGTCAGCCTGTTCCGGAATCTGCAAAAGGGTTATAACCTCACCGTAGTTGCCTGCTGCGCGCAGAGATTTGTTGAAGGTCTCACCACCAACGGTGTCAAAAACCATATTGACCCCATCTTTATGACTCCACTGTTGAACTGCCGTTACAAAATCCTCCTCCTTATAGAGAATGGCATGGTCGGCACCAAGTGATTTTACAAACTCAGCCTTCTCTTTGGAGCCAACGGTTGTGCAGATGCGAGCATCAACAGTTGCCGCCAGTTGGATAGCCAGATGTCCAACACCACCAGCACCAGCATGGATAAGAATCTCATCTCCTGCATACAGAGTGCCACGATCAAATAGTGATTCCCATGCGGTGATCAGGGCAAGTGGGGCTGCGGCTGACTCCTCAAAGCTGAGGTTGTCAGGTTTTCTGGCGACGTAGCGTTCATCTACCACGGCCATTTCGGCATAGTTTCCTGTTGTACCACCGAGGCCTGCATTGAAGTAGTAGACTTCATCGCCCGGCTGAAAACGGGTGCAGTTTGCACCAGTCTCTTTGACTACTCCAGCACCATCACAACCAAGCACATGGCGTGAGACCTCAGGAAAGTAGACCCCGTTGACTCGTAATTTGGTATCGATTGGATTGACCCCTGCAGCGCGGATCTCAATCACCACCTCATGAGGAGAGCTGATCTCAGGCTCTGCAATATCCTCTAGCTGTAGCTGTTCCGGCCCGCCAGGGGCCGTCATGATGATCGCTTTCACGATTATCTATCCGCCGGATATTGTCTGGCTGGCCTGTGCTTCACGAGCCATTCTGGCGATGCGTCTGTAGCGTGGGTCTGTTGCAGCCAGTATTCCTCCCAGAGACATGATCAGAACACCAAGCCATATCCACTGGATAAATGGTTTGTAGTAGACACGCATGGCCCAGGCATTGCTGTTTTTGATCGGTTCACCCATTGCAACATAGAGGTCACGGAATAGTCCCTCATCAATGGATGCCTCTGTCATTGGCATACTCTGTACTGTATAGAAGCGCTTCTCCGGGTGGAGAACAGCAACCTGTTTGTTGTCCTCGTCATAGACATAAACCAGACCCTCTGTGGTGGTGTAGTTAGGGCCTTGACGTTCCACCATTCCATCGAGGTGGAATGTGTAGCCGCCAGCCTCAATCTTGCTGCCTGGTTCCATCCTTACATCTTTTTCGATACTAAAGGCGGTGGTGAATCCTACTCCAATAATGAAGAGTCCAAGCCCTGTATGAGCAAGCAGCATTGCTACATGGCTTCTGGATAGTGAGCGCATGCCAGCACGGAAGCCACCGCTATGTCTTGATGACTTGTTCCAGAAGTCCTGTGCCATGGTGATGATAATCCAGACTGCAACAGCCGAGCTTATGCTCAACTGAATGGAGGTTGTATTGAATATCAGGAAGGGGAGAGAGAGACCAATGACCAGAGATGCAAGAAGTGCCACCTTCTGTTCCCCAATAACACGATGTGGTTTGTCCGCTTTCCATCTGATAACCGCACTGAGCCCTATCAGAAATGACATTGGCAACATGATAGGTACAAATACAGTGTCAAAATATGGAGGGCCAACTGAAATCTTGCCCATCTCTAATGTATCAAGAATTAGAGGATATAGGGTTCCAATCAGTACTGTCAGGGTAGCCACTACCAGTAGGACATTATTTACCAGTAGAAGAGTCTCTCTGGAGAATGTATCGAACTTGCCGCCACCACGAATCATCGGGGCACGCCATGCATAGAGAGCCAGCGATCCTCCAATCACAATTGCCAGGAAGAATAGGATAAACACACCTCGTGACGGGTCAGCCGCAAATGCGTGAACGGATACCAGAACTCCTGAACGTACCAGGAATGTTCCCAGCAAACTTAGAGAGAAGGTGAAGATTGCCAGCAGAACAGTCCATACCTTGAAGGCGCCACGTTTCTCGGTTACAGCCAGAGAGTGGAGTAGTGCTGTCCCCGTAAGCCACGGCATGAATGATGCGTTTTCTACCGGATCCCAGAACCACCAGCCACCCCAGCCAAGCTCATAATACGCCCACCAACTGCCGAGACCAATTCCCAGGGTAAGGAAGACCCAGGCAATGGCTGTCCAGGGGCGAGACCAGCGTGCCCAGGTTGCATCCAGGTGTCCGCCAATCAGTGCTGCAATAACAAATGCAAAAGGGACGGCAAAGCCAACATATCCCATATAGAGAAGAGGGGGGTGAATAATCAATCCTGGATCCTGCAGTAGTGGATTCAGGTCACGACCATCAATCGCAGCAGGAATCAGGCGGTCGAACGGGTTTGAGGTGAGCAGCAGAAAGAGCAGAAAACCTATACCAACCAGACCCATGACAGCGAGCGCACGGGAGGTAAGGGTAAAGGGCAGGCTTTTACTGAACCAGGTAACTGCAGCACCCCACAGACTTAGCAGAAAAGCCCAGAGCAACAGAGAGCCCTCATGACCGCCCCAGATAGCGCTAATCTTGTAGATCATCGGGAGCTGAGAGTTGGAGTTGGTTGCAATGTAGCGTACGGAGAAATCATCCTGCGCAAAGCCGACTCCCAGCAGAATTATTGCCAGGAGCAGAAAGAAGAACTGTCCCTGTGCGGCAGGGCGAGCCAGTGCCATCCAGTTGGATATTCCCTTATGTGCGCCAAACAGCGGGATAACTCCCTGGATGATCGCAATTGAGAGAGCAATCATCAGGGCAAAATTTCCCAACTCAGGAATCATTGTGCGCTCTCCTTCATCTTTTCGATCCCTTTCTTGTGTCCCTCTTCAAGAGCCTCGGCAACCTCAGGAGGCATATAGTTCTCATCATGTTTGGCCAGTACCTCTTCGGCAACAAATATTCCATCACTGCCTAGTTTTCCCAGAGCCACAATGCCCTGTCCTTCACGGAAGAGATCGGGGAGGATGCCAGTATAGGCAACAGTTACTGTCTCAGCCTCATCAGTGACATCAAAGTTGACAGTAAGCCCACCATCACTATTTTCGGAATCTCGTTTCAGGCTGCCTTCGGCTACCAGTCCACCAAGGCGGAAGGTGTGCCCCTGAGGCGCCTCACCGGCCACTACCTGAACCGGGCTGTAGAAGAGGTTGATGTTCTCATTGAGGGCTTTCATCATCAGGGTTGCTGCACCGGCAACAGTAGCGATGATGAGTAAAATAAGGAAGAGTCGTTTTTTTCTTTTTGGTGTCATGATTCAGTATCCTGATATACAGGTTAATTAGTTGTTTATTTGGGGGTTGCTGTCTAGTTGCTCTCTTGACGTATACGCCTGGCAATGCTCTTTTTAGCCTCACGCACAGTCTTGAGTGCACCTAGTAGATTAAGCAGAAACACTATAAAGGCTATGGAGTATCCGGCTATTACATAACTGGAGTGGTCACGAATGTTTAGCGCAGCAATTGAGTTTGCACTGATTTCTGAATTGGACTGAGCGGTCCCAGTCACGTGAGCACCCCAGTGGGTACGTAGCTGTTTGGGTAGATTGCCTGAAAAGTTGACCATGATTTTCTCTGCATCATCAGACACCATAATCTGGTGTTGGTTCCCGTTTGATTGAATATTCTCGACATTTCCCCTGAACACCACCTCTCCGCTTGGGGATGATGCAATCAGTTCTGTTGGAGAGAGAATCTCGATCTTGTTTGATGTTGCAGAGTGATATGCAACATATCCGATTGCAATAACAGGAATAAGGAAATGAAGTGGACGTATTTTTAGTGTTGGCAGATCACGAACCCAGCTACCACGGGAATCCTGCTGTAGCGATAGACCACGTGCACGAATCAGGGTGACTACGGCATAAAAGAGAGATAGGGCTACCAGCATCAGCAGCATGGAGCTGAGCATGGTCATCTCCATGGATGGTTTGGCAATTTTTGAGACAGTAGCTCCCTGGTGCAGGGTGTTCCACCACTCAACCGAGAAATGGATGATGGGAATATTGACGACACCAACCAGTGCCAATACGGAGCTGGAGCGGGCAGCGTTCTGTCGGTCATCCATTGCAGCTCGTAATGCCATGTAACCCAAATAGAGGAACAACAGAATCAGCTCAGAGGTCAAGCGTGCATCCCACTGCCACCATGTTCCCCAGGTTGGTTTGCCCCAGATAGATCCGGTCAGCAGTGCAAGAAAAGTGAATGCAGCACCAATTGGGGCGCTGGCTGCGGCAATGGTATCGGCCAGCTTGATTCGCCAGATCAGGAAAATAGCTCCTGATGTTGCCATGATCATGTAGATCATCATCGAGTTTGAGGCAGTCGGAACATGAAGATAAATCAATCTGTAGCTCTCACCCTGTTCGGAGTGGGTTGGTGCTACTGCAAAACCTATATAGAGGCCGACAATTGTTAGGGCAATAGAGAGCCCAGCCAGCCAGGGAAGAAGCTTGCCCGACATTGAGTAGAAATGTTTCGGTGAAGAGAAACGGTAGACAAAGTTTGGTAGTTTCATAATTGTTATTCTAGTTAGCTGATACTTATTCGGGTGGATGCTGCCGTTGCGATAGGGGATAGTGCCAGGGTAAACAGGAGCAGTGCTCCCAGAATATAGAGGTAACCATCAACTGGCAGTCCAGCCGCGGACTCATTGACCGCCATAGAGCCAAAAATTAGCACAGGAATATAGAGAGGCAGAATCAGCAGGGAGAGTAAAACGCCGCCACGTTTAAGGCCCACGGTAAGCCCCATGCCAATGGCCCCAACTAAACTTAGTATTGGGGTTCCCAGAGCCAGAGTTGCAACCAAGGTGACCATTGCCTCCATCGGCAGATAGAGTAGAACCCCAAGTAGTGGGGCCACAAAAATCAGAGGCAGACCGGTTATCAGCCAGTGGGCCAGTATCTTGGCCAATACCAGCACAGATAGGGGATGGTGGCTCAGGGTGATCTGTTCAAGAGAGCCATCCTCAAAATCGGAACGGAACATGCCATCCAGTGAGAGCATTGCGGATAGTAGGGCAGCTACCCATATAATTCCTGGAGCAATGGTCTCCAGTACCGATGGGGTGGGTCCAACTCCAAGGGGGAAGAGGGTGACCACAATAATAAAGAATAGCAGGGGGTTTGCTATCTCCCCACGGTGACGGAAGGCAAGGGTAAGATCCCTTACCAGAACCTGAATAAATGCGTTGGAGAGAGAGCCGGAAGAGGTCATGCGGCGGTTGTCCATTGGTTATTGGCCTGTTGGTTATCGGCATATATCTCAAGATTGAGGGACTGATAGTATTCGTTATCAGTTTTTAGCGGATGGTGGGTAGTCAGAACGATAATCCCTCCTGCCGCAACGTGCTCTTCAAAAATTTTTTCGATCTCCGCAATCCCCTTGCGATCCAGAGCAGTAAAAGGCTCATCCAGAATCCAGACAATAGTTTCTGTTGCCAGCAGTCTGGCAAGTGCAACTCGACGATTTTGTCCGGCAGAGAGGTGACGACAGGGGATATCCTCAAATCCAGAAAGAGAGAGACGTGCCAGAATGCTGTAAAGGTCGCTGTCACTTTTTGGGGTGGAGAGGGCTTGAGCAAAGTGGAGATTTTCAAGTGCAGTCAACTCACCCTTGATGCCATTATGGTGTCCCAGGTAGGCTGCATCAGAGTAGTAATCTGCCCGCTCCCTGGTGATATTTGCTCCCTTCCAGAGAATCTCCCCCTCGCTTGGCATCATCACTCCACACAGTAGACGCAGCAGGCTGGTTTTTCCGCACCCATTACGCCCCTCAATTTGCAGAATTTTCCCGGGCCTTATCTCGATATTGAGATTACTGAAGAGGACTCTATCACCACGGATACACTCAAGATCAACAGTCGCCAGACTATTGTTCAAGTCATGCTTGTTATTGGTCTCTTCCACGGCATCCATTCCCATTGTTAGCACGCCTCCTCGCGCCTTATCTCCTCCCTGAATCGAGGCAGAATTCTAGCACAGGAGGGTGAGAAAAATCCTATCTACGGAAGGGGTCACGCAGGTCTTGTTGAACCGTTGTAAGCCTGTTGGATATGTCATTAACCTTTTTACGGATAGTGGTCATCTCCTCGTGAACATCGTTCTGAATCATCTGTACATTTCTGGATGATTTGCTTACATCTTTCCCCATACGGGCTACCCCCTGGACGATATCGGAAAAGCCACCATTCAATCTGTTGATGCCACGATTTGCCTCATTCAGTGGTGCCGAAATCTCATCTATTTTTTGGTTGAGTTGAGCAATGGCCTGCTGATTTGCAACTGTCTGTTCCGAGATGTCATAGACCATCTTGAAAAGGAAGATTGCGGCTGCGACCAGAAATAGACGGATAACCAGAGGGGTGTTGAATGCAGGGCCAGGCTGCGCTGGTGAAATCACAGCTGGGGGAGTGGGGTCACTGTATGGGGCCTCAACCTCCGGAGTATCCTCACTGTTTACTCTATCGTTCACTCTGCTCTCTCCTCATCTAATTTCTGTTGTTTCTCGGCGCGTTTAAACCACTCCTGTGCCTTCTCGCTATCCTCTGTCACCCCGTCTCCAGAGTCATACATCATGCCCAGAGTAACCATGGATCCGGCAAGCCCCTGTTCGGCAGCCTTGGTAAACCACTTGATGGCAAGAATCGTATCCACATCGGTGCACTCTCCCTGATAGTACATAAAGCCCAAGCTGTGTTGAGCAAAGGCGTGTCCATTCTCTGCTGCCTCTTGCATATATCTGAACGCCTTCTTCTTGTCCTGGCTCCACCCCAGACCATTCTGGTTGATGATGGCGACTCGAAACATGGCCTCACTGTTCCCCTGGTCTGCCAGGGGGGTTAGGTGCTGCATGGCCAGCGCAAAATTCTTGGTCTCGAATGCGGCAAGCCCATCAGCAAGCTGGAAGCTTTCGACTTCAGAGGTAATCATTATCTGCTCCTTGATAAAATCCTGTTAAATATAGCAAAAAACGGGTGATGACTGTACTCTTCTCACTAGCAACAAACAGAAAATATCAAGGAGTTGAGTGTGGGGCGTTTGGCAATTATCGGTGGCACTGGCCTGGAAGAGATGGATGGCCTGGAAAATATAGAACGTAGCGTGGTTGATACCCCTTACGGTCCACCCTCGTCAGACCTGATTAAGGCTACACTTAATGGGGTTGAACTGATTTTTCTATCTCGTCATGGCGAGGATCACTCAATACCACCACACAAGGTAAATTACAGAGCTAATCTGTGGGCGCTCAATAATCTGGGGGTTGACTCTATTATTGCAGTGGCAGCCATTGGAGGGATTACCGAGGAGATGCTGCCCGGCAAGGTATCCATTCCGGATCAGATTATCGACTATACATGGGGGAGGGAACATACATTTTTTGATGGTCCTGAGGTTGAGCATATTGATTTCAGTTGGCCATACTGTAGTGATATGAGAAGCACTCTATTGGAGGCGGCAGGTTCAGTTGGCATTGATGTTGTCGATGGTGGCACCTATGGGGCTACCCAGGGACCAAGGCTGGAGAGTGCTGCCGAGATCAGGCGGATGGAGCAGGATGGTTGTGACATTGTCGGCATGACAGGAATGCCGGAGGCCTCATTGGCGCGTGAGCTAGGTATCTGTTATGCCTGTTGTGCGGTATCGGCCAACTGGGCAGCCGGCAAGAGTGACCAGGAGATTACCATGGAGGAGATTGAGGAGAATTTGAAGAGTGGTATGGAGAGTGTAAAAACTCTGCTCTATGCACTGCTTGATAGATAGTCGCTGAGGTGTGGCTGAATCTTCCTCCAGGGTGTGGAGCTCTCTGTGGCTATGATTGGAATCACAGGTTCAGAGACATGCTTAGTAATAGACTCAAGATTATTTTCATCTGAATTTCTGTGTTTATTCAATATGATAAAGGATATATTTAACCCTCTATCGAGAATTGCATGACGAGCCATCAGGACCTGATTTACTGCCCCCAGACGATCTTCTGCTACTAGAATTACTGGTAATCCAATAGCTACAGCAAGATCTGCATTGAGTGCCTGTTCTGCAATTGGTGAGTAGAAACCACCAGCACCCTCAATCAGCATCATATCGCCATCTTCCCACTTATCAGCGGGAGTACAGGCACTCCTCAACATATCAAGTGTTAGCTTATTGCCAGAGATTTCTGCAGCACGCTCGGGAGATACCGGCTGAGTGAAGCGGTATGGGCAGATCTCGGAGAGGTTATCTGTAGTGTGACTTGCGGTGCGGAGGGTGAAGGCATCTTGAGGGAACAGTTTTTCCCCGTTTGTATCGACAAGACAACCGGATTCAACCGGTTTTCTTGGGTGAACAGTTACTCCGTTCTCTGCATAGTGTGCAGCAATAGCTGCGGTTATCTCGGTTTTTCCGACACCGGTATCGGTACCTGTAACAAAAAATCCTTGTGTCACTCAGTCAGTCGCTCCATCGCCTCACGGTATTTGGCGACTGTGTTCTCAACCACCTCTGCAGGCAGTTCAGGTCCAGGGTTTTTCTTGTCCCAATCCAACGTCTCCAGATAATCGCGTACATACTGCTTGTCAAAGCTTGGAGGGCTGATACCTGGCTGGTACTGGTCAGCAGGCCAGAAGCGGGAGGAGTCCGGGGTCAGTACCTCATCAATCAGTACCAGGTTGCCCTCATCATCCTGTCCAAACTCAAACTTGGTGTCAGCAATGATGATCCCACGCTCCAGTGCATATGCAGCAGCCTCACTGTAGAGTCTCAGGCTGACATCTCGTACCTGTTCAGCAAGATCCTGCCCCAGCAACCCTACGGTATATTCAAAATCGACATTCTCGTCATGCTCACCAACATCTGCCTTGGTGGATGGGGTGTATAGTGGCTCAGGCAGTTTGTCGGCCTGCTGTAGCCCTTCAGGCAGTTCGATTCCGCAGACTGCACCACTGCGCTGATAATCCTTCCAGCCTGATCCAATTATGTATCCACGAACGATAGCCTCAACCGGTAGCGCCTTGAGGCGACGAACCACAATTGCATGATCCTTTACCGGCTCACGCTCTGCGGAATCTGGCAATGCCTCTTCCAGCGTCATCTCTGCAATATGGTTGGGGATGATCTCTTTAGTGCGGTCGAACCAGAAGTTGGCCACTGATGTAAGAACAGCCCCCTTGCCTGAAATTGGGGTAGGTAGAATTACATCAAAAGCGGAGAGGCGATCAGTAGTGATGATAAGCATATGCTTGGCATCAATCTCGTAGATATCACGTACCTTGCCTTTGTGAATCAGAGGCAGGGATGTAATGTTTGTATCAAATACAGTGTTCATAATAGGTTTTAAATAGCAGTATTGCTTGTAATCGGAAAGCGGCGAATTATACCAACTTTATGGTGTCGGTTAAGAGGGTGTTTCTATTTTGTGAGTGAGGCAAATAGTGCAGGGAGCTTCTCTGGTAGTCGCTCCACGTTATCAATCACCACAAACTGGTTGTCAAAGATATCGCGCACATACTCATCTGCATTGGGGTCGAGAGAGATGCAGTAGGGGTAGATCCCTTTCTCATCCATCTCTTGTACTGCCTTGCGGGTGTCATGGATTAGGAGCTGCTCATCCTCTACATCAACATCAGATGGTTCTCCATCGGTGAGAATGAGCAATAGTTTCTTGTCTGCTTTTTGCCCCTCCAGGTAGTGGGCAGCATGGCGGATTGGGCCTCCCATCCTGGTGGAGAACCCAGCCTCCATCTTGGCAAGGCGCGCCTTTACGTCATCATCCCAATGCTCACTAAACCCCTTGATGTGATGGTAGCGGACATCATGACGAGAATTGGAGTGGAAGCCGGCTATGGCAAACTTGTCGCCCAGCTGCTCGATGGTCCAGGAGAGTAGGGAGGTAGCCTCCTGACATAGCTCCAGAATAGTCTGATTTGATCCGGCCACTTTTTCGTTAAGTGATTCAGAGAGATCAATCAGCAACATGACAGCGATATCACGTCCATCATTTCGGTGATCCATGTTGATTCGTGGATCCGGGGTTGCGCCACTCTTGAAGTCGATCAATGAGCGAATCGCTACATCAAGATCGAGTTCGGATCCCTCTTCCTGATAACGGATACGGATATAGTTCTGTGGTTTCAGCAGATCGAGAATCTGCTTCATCCGCTTCACCAGCCCTTGATGCTTCTCTAGCAGCTCATCAATCTTGTGGGCATCACCAGCGGCATGTTTTGCCTCGTAAAGAGTGACCCAGTCAGGACGGTAGCTCTTGGTGTTGTAGTCCCACTCCTTGTAGTGGCGAGGAGGCAGGCCGTCAACCTCATCCTCGGCTGAGACCTTGCGGTTTTCCTCAAACTGCTCTTCATCATCTCCATCCTCGATGTAGATCCACATATGGCGGTTATCATCACGGTAACTCACCTCTGTATCAGTGAAGCGGATGTTGGGAAGCTGATCTGCCTGGCGGCGAGTCTTTGCCACAAACTGGGATCCCAGTACTCCCATTTTTTGAGTAGAGTGCTCTCCTGATTCCATCATCTCATGGAAGCGTTTGGCAAAATCGTTGATCACCTCACTCTGGTAGCCATGGTCTGGATCTAGAATAGCTCGTGAGAGCATTGTCGTGCGGTGGCGAATACAGGATTCATTCTCATGGTCACAGCTTCCCTCAATTGGGGCAGGATGCAGGGCCATGAACAATTTTCTAACTCCGGGATAGCGCTGCATCAGCAGGTATTCAACACGGCAATCCTCGAACATCATAATGGTGTGGCGCTGGAATGGACTGAAGTTGTCAACGATGATCCCGTTAGTCCATACACGATGGGCTGCAATATGGGCTAATAGGGCACGGTAACGGTCAATACCCTCAATACTGTTAAATGGCTCGTAGCTATCTGGTATGCGAATACCGTCTGCTGTGTAGTAGGGAAGTTGTGCCTCATAAGGGTTGTAGCCACGGGAGTATGGAACCAGCTGCTCAGGGTCATCCCACATGGCACGCATATAGAGATCAAGCTCACGCTCACTGTCGATAAACAGCGTACCACTACGCTCCTTCATCAACATCGCCTTACTATCAGCTGTCTCTAGTGAAAAATACTCTTTCTGTCGATCCGGGTGGTTGTTGTAGTACTTGATGCCGTAGTCAACCCAGTTGGCCAATCCATCAACACTTACTTGATGGAGCAGGTAGGGAGCCTTTTGCATAAACTCAGGCAGACCAGGACTTGGGAAAGTTGTGTGGTGTCCATGGATCGAACCGGCAGTCTCCTCTGCAAGATGGTTGACCAGATCAAAATACTCCTCCATCTGCTCTTCAGTGGGGAGGCGACGGGTTACCTCATTCAGTGAGTTCAGAAAAGGAATAATTGAGTTGCCATTAGGGGAGCGGGACATGATCCAGACCTGGTCGGAGGTTTTCTGGATGAAATCCTCGCCAACACGGCCGGCCATCTCTGGCATATCTTCCAGAAATATAAGTACAGGCTCCACTCCGCGACCAATCATGCAGACTGTCGATGCCCCCTCCAGATAAGTGTCAATCGCCTCTACAGAGAGGTGAGACAGAGCATCACGGATGAAGTCCTCAAAATGTTCATCAATGATTGGGAAGTTGCAGCGTAGCTTATCGCGGAAGGTTTGCAGCTCTTCTTCGTTCATTGTATTGCTACTTGGATCACCAATAATTATTCAAATATTGCGTCAATCGAATGGTCAAGTGTTTCGCGAATATCAGCATCATCAGTAATTGGGCGAACCAGTGCCATACGACAGGCGGCTTTTGCCTCAATCCCCTGGTTGATCAGGTTCGCGGCATAGGCAAGCAGACGAGTGGAGATTCCCTCATCCAGCCCGTGTCCCTTTAGGTTGCGTGCTGTCTCTGCTATCTGTACGAGTTTGCCAGCAGTTACGGAATCGATATTTCCCTCTTTGGCGACAATGTCTGACTCCAGGTCTGCAGGAGGGTAGTCAAAATCCAGACCGGTAAATCGTTGTTTGGTGGATTGCTTCAGATCCTTCATCAGACTCTGGTATCCAGGATTGTAGGAGATCACCATCTGAAAGTCGGGGTGGGCATCAATTAGCTCACCTTTCTTGTCCAGAGGAAGAGTGCGTCGGTGGTCCGTTAGTGGATGCATTACAACAGTAGTATCCTGACGGGCCTCAACAATCTCGTCCAGGTAGCAGATGGCACCAATACGTGCGGCAACTGTCAGTGGACCATCAAGCCAGCGCGTACCATTAGCATCCAGCAAGTAACGCCCAACCAGATCTGATGCAGTCATATCCTCGTTACAGGCAACTGTAATCAGTGGTTTCTTGAGCTTCCATGCCATGTACTCGATAAAGCGTGACTTGCCACACCCAGTAGGGCCTTTGACCATAACCGGGAGTCGTGCAGCATAAGCTGCCTCATAAAGCTCAATCTCGTTTTCCTGGGGTTGGTAGAAGGGCTCTTCATTGATCAGATATTGATCAGTATTGACTGTGTCGCTCATGTTTTCTCTCTCGATCTTTATTAGTGAGTGATTATCTTGTGTCTATTATTTAACCACATTGATTCCTCTATTTCTCTGCTTGATATGCACTATTTTGATGAAGATCAAGAGTGGTAATTTGATCCCGTATAACCTAGTAAAATAGTAGGTTAATAAGGGAAAAAGAGACCCCGATAACGGGGCCTCTTTTCAAACCAGGTATTCTTATTTATGAACGCCCAGCTTGTCTCTCCATCCTGGGAAGATGGAATCTGCATCATGAGGGAATGACTCGAATGCACGAGCAAACTCCTTGTGATCTTTCGCGAACTCGATTGGGTCTGCACCCTGTTTCCAGCACTCGTAAGACTGACGCAGAGAGGTAGCACCAGCAGCAGGGCTGTCGATGTGACCATAAGAACCACCACCAGAGGTATTGATGAGGTTACCGTGACCCAGGTTCTCGAAGAAGCCTGGCAGACGCAGTGCGTTCATACCACCAGAGATGATTGGAGTCGTTGGCTTCATGCCGTACCACTCTTGATGATAGACAGGACCCTGACAGCTATCACGCTCGATCATGTAGGCGATGTTCTTATCAGAGGCCTCACCGACCATCTTGCCGTAGCCCATTGTACCCACGTGGATACCGGAAGCACCCTGCAGACGAGACATCTTCGCCAGAATAAATGCTGTGTAACCACGCTTGGCAGTTGGATCGGTTACAGCACCGTGACCCGCACGATGATAGTGGAGGTACTGACCTGGGTAGTTACGGCGAGCTGTTGTGACCATGCCTGGACCACCCACATAACCGTCAACCAGGAACGCAACCTTGTCTGCGTCTGCGCCGAAGGTCTCAAGGATGAAGTCTGCACGAGCACACATCTCATGGTGGTCATCTGCAGTGATATTTGCAGAGAAGAGCTTGGCCTCACCCGTCTCATCCTGAGCACGCTTCATAGCGTCTGCAACGAGAGGGTATACCTGCTTGGCAGGACAGAAGACCTGGTTACCCTGAGGCTCATCATTCTTGATGAAGTCACCACCTAGCCAGAACTGGTAAGCCGCTTCAGCAAATGGCTCTGGACGCAGGCCCAGCTTAGGCTTGATGATGGTACCGGCGATGTAACCACCATTCTCAACCGGGCGACCCAGGATGCGCCACATGTCGCTGATGTCCTTGGCAGGACCGTCAAACAACTGGATCATGCGCTGAGGCATGTAGAAGTCATACATCTTCGCATGCTCAACGTCACCCATACCCTGGTTGTTACCAATACAGAGCGTGAGGAAAGAGACCAGCATGGTGCGGCCATCAGTAACGTTACGATCAAACAGATCCATTGGGTATGCGATACGCATCTCCTCAGTGGCCTCGTCGATCATGTAAACCAGTGCGTCAACACCCTTGGTGAAGTCGTCTGTAGTTGAAACCTCTACGTTGGTCCCAGTAGAAGATTCCGCAGCGAAGTGAGCTGCAACTTCCAGGTAGCCGTAACCGGCTGCTGGTTTCATCTTATAAGCAACGAGTACATGATTGCCACCGGCGATCAGGTCTTCCTCTTTGAGGCTAAGGTCGGCATAGCGTGCTGATTGATCCATTCTATTCTCCTTGTATGGTCTCAATGGTTAATATTCTGTTGCCTGGAGATACATAATATTCCAAACCAGTAGTTGAACATTAGTGGTGGGCAACTATAATTAACAGTCAATCTTTTTGATTATTACCATAAGTATTTATTTATAGTTAATCTATTTTCTAACTTAAGCCTATGTCACTAAATATCACCTTTCGTCAGCTCCGAGTATTTGAGTCAGTTGCTCACCACTCAAGCTTCACTAGAGCTGCAGAAGAGCTCCATCTTACACAACCTGCGGTATCCATGCAGATTAAGCAGCTGGAGGAGAGCCTCGGTCTTGCCATGTTTGACCATCTAGGGAAAAAGATTTTTCTTACAGATGCGGGGCACGAGTTCTTCAAGACCAGTCGCTCAATCAGTCGACAACTATCCGAGGCAGAGGAGTTCATAGAAGATATTAAGGGAATCCATCAGGGTCATCTTAATATTGTGGTTGCAAGTACAGCCAACTCGTTTGCCACAAATTTGTTGGCCACATTCATCCAGCGTCACCCGGAGATCACCTTCTCGCTGGATGTAACCAACCGCCAACGTCTGCTGGAGTCTCTCTCTGCAAATGAACCTGACCTCGTTATCATGGGGCAGCCACCGGAGAAGCTGGATGTGGTGGCGGAGGCATTCATGGAAAATCCACTCGCAATTGTGGTGGGGAAAAACCACCCGCTCTTTACAAGCAGTGCACCATTAACTCCTCAGAAGATACAGAAGGAGCGGTTCGTAGTGCGAGAGCAGGGGTCTGGAACCAGGACGGCAATGGAACGATTTTTTGAAGAACGTGATCTGCAACTGGAGACCAGTATGGAGTTTGGTAGTAATGAAGCGATCAAGCAGGCGGTCCAGGCTGGTCTGGGGCTGGCAATGGTCTCAATTCATACTATCCAGCTTGAGTTGGAGGCAAAGGTGTTGCGGGTACTGGAGGTGAAAGATCTGCCAATCCAGCGCCAGTGGCACCTTGTTTACCGCAAGGGTAAACGACTCTCTCCTGTGGCTGAGTCATTTCGTCAGTTTGTCCTTGATGAGGGTTCATCACTGGTAAGTGAGGTTAGATAGGGTGGCAGTTCTCAATATTTTACAACGTGGTGATCCGAAACTTGAGATTCATGCCGCTCCAGTTACTGTTTTTGATAATTCATTAAGAACTGTGGTGTCTGATATGTGGGAGACAATGCATGCTAGTGAAGGGGTGGGGCTTGCTGCCACTCAGGTTGGTATTGATCTTCAGCTGGTAGTTTTTGGGGTGGAGAGTTCGCCCCGCTACCCGGAGAGCGATCCAATTCCATATACTGTATTGATAAATCCGGTAATAGAATCATTAGGTGATGAGATGGAGGAAGATTGGGAGGGCTGTCTTAGTGTGTCGGGCTTACGAGGCCGGGTTCCACGTTACTCACAGATCATATACTCCGGATTTGATGTTGATGGAAAACCATTTAAGAGAGAGGCGACAGGATTTCATGCTCGCGTAGTACAACATGAGTGTGATCATCTGCTTGGGATTCTCTATCCTGAGCGCATGGATGATCCAACTGCTCTGGTTAGTGAAGAGGACATGGATAGTTAATACCATATATAATCACTCAAGAATAAGAGATCTGGACTATTTAAATATGTCGACAATATTTTTTGAAGATAACAAACGTCAGCAACTACTGGATGATCTGTTAGAGCACTGGTGCAAGGAGTATTCAGGCTTTCAGCGTGAACAGGTGGAGCAGGTATTGCTTAATAATCTCAAGGGGTACCCAACAGAGCGTCTGCAATCTGTACTTGATGAGATAGACAATGGATAACAACCCTGTCATCCCATTTATTGAGGGGGATGGAATCGGTAGGGATATATGGCGGGCATCTGTACGGGTTTTTGATGCAGCGGTAGAGCGTTGTTACGTTGGAGAAAGATCTGTCCAGTGGTTGGAGGTATTGGCGGGAGAGAAGGCCTTTAACCAGACAGGAGAGTGGCTTCCTGCAGAGACCATGGAGGCTTTTCGCAAATATTCTGTCGGTATCAAGGGGCCGTTGACCACCCCTGTTGGTGAGGGGATGCGCTCCCTTAATGTTGCCCTGCGTCAGGAGCTTGACCTCTTTACCTGTCTCCGTCCGGTGCGTTACTTCAGTGGTGTCCCCAGTCCGGTCAAACATCCGGAACGGGTCGATATGGTCGTATTCCGGGAAAACACAGAAGACATATACGCCGGCATCGAATATCTGCAAGGTACAGATGAGAACGAGAAACTGAAGTCCTTTCTGATTGATCAGATGGGGGTGGAGAAGATCCGCTTTCCCGATAGCTCATCATTTGGGATCAAACCGGTCTCCAGGCAGGGTTCCGAGCGGCTGATTCGTCAGGCGATCCTCTATGCACTTGAATACGGTCGACCCTCAGTGACCCTGGTCCACAAGGGCAACATCATGAAGTTCACCGAGGGGGCCTTCAAGAGGTGGGGGTATGAGCTGGCTGAGCGTGAGTTTGCCGACCAGACTTTTGGCTGGAACCAGTACGACAGGATCAAGAGCGAGCAGGGTGAGGATGCTGCCAATGCAGCACTGAAAAGTGCCGAGGTTGCCGGCAAGTTGATAATAAAGGATGTGATTGCTGATGCCTTCCTGCAGCAGATTCTGTTGCGACCGGCCGACTACTCGGTTATCGCCACCCTCAATCTTAATGGGGACTACATTTCCGATGCCCTGGCCGCTATTGTTGGGGGGATAGGTATTGCACCTGGTGCCAATATAAACCAGGAGAGTGGCCACGCCATCTTCGAGGCAACCCACGGTACTGCACCCAAATATGCAGATCTGGATATGGTAAACCCAGGTTCCATGATCCTCTCCGGGGCGATGATGTTTGAGTATCTGGGGTGGTGGGAGGTCTCCGAGGTGATTCAGAATGCCCTGGAAGAGGTGATCTCCAACAAGACTGTCACCTATGATTTTCATCGACTGATGGATGGTGCTACCAAGGTCTCTACCTCAGGTTTTGCCAACGAGATGGTAAAGGTAATTAATTCTTGAATCTGACTGGTTACATAAGCATTGACGATATTGCCTGTACAGCACGCTCAGGCACATCCCTGTGTCGCTCTACTGTGGCCATCCTTGGCCACAGAAGGCTGAACATGCAATATCATCAGTACTTATTCGGATCTGTAAATTGATCATGCTGAATGAGTATACAAAAGATGTAGAGGCCAGGGCAGAGAAGGGTATCCCCCCCAAACCCCTCACTGCAGAACAGACCTCAGAGCTGGTATCCATGCTCACAGATACAGAGCTTGAGGAAGAGAGTGGTGCATTTCTGCTCGAGCTTCTCAGAGAGAGAATTCCACCTGGTGTAGATGGTGCTGCAGAGGTAAAGGCCACTTTTCTGGCAGAGATAGTCCGGGGAGAGAGCAGCTCTCCACTGATATCCTCCCTGCAGGCAATCGAGATTCTGGGAACCATGAGAGGTGGATACAATATAGATCCACTGATTGCGGCACTTGATGATGATAGTCTGGCCGCTGCCGCAGTTGAGGCCCTGTCACATACCATCCTGATCTATGACGCCTTTACCCATGTTGAAGAGAAGATGAGAGCCGGCAACTCACATGCGGCCACTCTTCTGAAATCATGGGCAGAGGCAGAGTGGTTTACCGGGCGTGGCGGGGTACCGGAGAAGGTCACCCTGACAGTTTTCAAGGTTCCCGGTGAGACCAATACAGACGACCTCTCTCCTGGAATGCATGCCTGGACCCGGCCGGATATTCCGCTGCATGCACTCTCCATGTTAAAGATGCCTCGCGAGGGGTTGAGTGACAAACCTCTGGATGAGATTGGCAAACTCAAGGAGAGGGGTTTTCAGCTGGTATATGTTGGGGATGTGGTTGGCACAGGATCATCACGTAAATCGGCCACCAATTCACTGCTCTGGCATACCGGAAATGACCTTCCACATATTCCAAACAAGCGAGAGGGTGGGTACTGTTTTGGGGGCAAGATAGCCCCAATCTTCTTTAATACCCTGGAGGATACCGGAACCCTGCCCATAGAGATGGATGTCTCCCAGCTCGGTATGGGGCAGGTGATTGATCTCTACCCACTCAAGGGGGAGGTTAGGGATCACGATACAGATAAACTAATCACTGCCTTCTCACTCAAAACAGAGGTGTTGCGGGATGAGGTTCAGGCGGGTGGCAGAATTCCCCTTATTATTGGGCGTGCCCTGACAGAGCGGGCACGTGATGTGCTGGGGCTGGGGCGTTCAACAGCTTTTATCTCTACCCTGCAGCGAGAGCCGGCAGGTGGATACACCTTGGCTCAGAAACTGGTGGGCAGAGCATCTGGTCTTAAGGGGGTTCTTCCGGGTGACTACTGTGAGCCAGGAATATCCTCCGTGGGTTCGCAGGATACTACCGGCCCCATGACTCGTGATGAACTGAAAGATCTGGCCTGTCTGGAGTTCAGTGCCGACCTTGTCATGCAGTCATTCTGTCATACCGCAGCCTATCCACGTCCAGTAGATATAGAGACCCAACAGACCCTACCCGGATTCATGATTCAACGTAATGGGGTCTCGCTCAAACCTGGAGACGGCATTATCCACTCCTGGCTGAACCGCATGTTGCTGCCAGATATGGTTGGTACAGGTGGCGACTCCCATACCCGTTTCCCGCTTGGCATCTCCTTTCCTGCCGGTTCCGGTCTGGTCGCCTTTGCGGCTGCCACTGGGGTCATGCCACTGGATATGCCGGAATCCGTTCTGGTCAGATTCAAGGGAGAGATGCAGCCAGGGATAACCCTGCGTGATCTGGTCCATGCAATTCCATACGTGGCAATCCAGCAGGGATTGTTGACGGTAGAGAAGACGGGCAAGAAAAATATATTCTCCGGCCGTATTCTGGAGATAGAGGGGCTGGAGGAGCTCACTGTTGAACAGGCCTTTGAGCTGACCGATGCCACTGCAGAGCGCTCTGCTACCGCTGCAACCATCAATCTCAGTGAAGAGAGTGTTGCCGAATACCTGCGCTCAAATATTGCACTATTGAGGTGGATGGTTGAGCAGGGATACCGGAGCAGGGAGACCCTGGAGCGCAGAATAGAGGCGATGGAGTTGTGGCTGGAGACCCCGGAGTTAGTACGGGCAGATAGCGGGGCAGAGTATATCGAGACAATCGAGATTGATCTGGCAGAGATAACCGAACCCATTCTCTGCGCTCCCAATGACCCTGACGATGCACGTAAACTATCTGAGGTTGCTGGAGAGAAGGTTGATGAGGTTTTTATCGGCTCCTGCATGACCAATATCGGCCACTTCCGGGCCGCAGGACAACTGCTAAAAGAGGTTGATGAGCTACCGGTTAGGCTCTGGATTGCACCTCCAACAAAAATGGACAAGCAGCAGCTGGTTGCAGAGGGTGTCTACACCATTTTTGAGAAGGTTGAGGCAAGAATGGAGACCCCCGGCTGTTCTCTCTGCATGGGTAATCAGGCCCGTATCGAGGACAACAGTACGGCACTCTCAACCTCGACCAGAAACTTCCCCAACCGCCTCGGAACCGGAGCCAATGTCTATCTGGCATCTGCCGAGCTATCTGTCGTTACTGCTATCCTGGGGCGTATCCCGACTGTCAACGAGTATATGAAGTATGCGGATCAGATCAGTGCAAATGCACAGAAGATCTACCGCTATCTCGATTTCAGCAGAGAGAAGTTGTAGGTCATTGCAAGAGCGCTATGGCTTTTGCAATCATCTATGCGGTAAGCCTACCGAGTAACTCCTCAATCTTCTCCCTACGATCCTCACTTCCACCCATCTCCTCAACAACCCTGAGTCGATCCTGTCCACTCAGTTGGTACTGTTTGGGCTGTTGTTGAATCATGGTTATAAGTTTAAGTGGGTCCAGTTTGTGGTCTGTTCCAATCCGTAGCTGTGCACCATCATCACTGATCTCTATCTTCTTTACTCCCAGCGGAGAGGCAACAAGCTTCAGGGCTGTAGCATGGATAAGATTTTTTGCAACAGGCGGCAACAGTCCAAAACGATCAATCATCTCAACCTGGAGCTCATCAAGTTCACTCTTATCTCTGGCTGCAGCAATGCGCTTGTAGAGTACCAGTCGGGCATTAACGTCTGGGAGGTAATCATCAGGCAGTAGGGCTGGTTCACCCAGGTCAATCTCGACCTGTTGCTCAAGTGGCTCTTCCAGATTGGTCTGAACCCCGTTCTTGAGATCTTCAACTGCCCGTTCAAGCATCTCTGCATAAAGATCAAAACCGATCTCCTGCATACGCCCACTCTGATCATCTCCCAGCAACTCACCAGCACCACGAATCTCCATGTCATGAACTGCCAGGGTAAAGCCGGCACCCAGCTCCTCCAGTGACTCAATGGCCTCAAGTCGTTTCACCGCATCAGGGGTGACCTGATTTTTTGGTGGGATTACCAGGTATGCATAGGCTCGATGGTGGGAGCGTCCAACTCGTCCTCGTAGTTGATAGAGTTGTGCCAGACCCAGACGGTCGGCTCGGTCCATGATGATGGTGTTTGCAGTCGGTATGTCGATACCGGTCTCGATAATTGTGGTACAGACAAGTATGTTGAAGCGGCGATGGTAGAAATCCTTCATTACCCGCTCCAGTTCGTGCTCTCGCATCTGTCCGTGAGCAACCTCTATGGTCGCCTCAGGCAGCAGCTCACGTAGCTCTCTGGCAGTTTTGTCAATGGTCTCCACCTTGTTGTGAAGGAAGTAGACCTGACCTCCGCGACGAATCTCACGCAGACAGGCCTCACGAATCAGTGCTGGATCCCATTCACGCACAAAGGTCTTGATCGCAACCCGGTTGGATGGCGGAGTAGCGATAATGGAGAGGTCACGTAACCCTGACATGCTCATATTAAGGGTGCGTGGAATAGGGGTAGCAGTCAGGGTAAGTACATCAACCTCAGAGCGCAATTTCTTGAACTGCTCCTTCTGTCGCACCCCAAAGCGGTGCTCCTCATCAATGATCACCATGCCCAGATTCCTGAACTTAACTGATTTCTGGATCAGCTTGTGGGTACCTATTACGATATCCGCCTCGCCACTGGCCAACTGTTCAAGAGCATGGTCAGTCTCCTTTTTTGTTCTGAATCGAGAGAGTACCTCGATCTTGAATGGCCAGTCCGCGAAGCGGTCACTGAAATTCTCGTAATGCTGTTGGGCCAGCAGGGTAGTGGGGACCAGAACGGCAATCTGACGTCCGCTCTGAACTGTGAGGAATGCTGCACGCATCGCCACCTCGGTCTTGCCGAAGCCGACATCACCACAGATAAGACGGTCCATGGGTTGTTCAGAGACCATATCCTCAACCACAGCATCAATTGCATCTGCCTGGTCCGGGGTCTCCTCAAATGGAAACTGGGATGAGAACTGTTGATACTCGATATCAGGTTCGGATATTGCGTGCCCCCGTTTGGCAGCTCGACGCGCATAGATCTCCAGCAATTCTGCAGCAACATCACGTACCTTCTGCGCAGCTTTCTTGCGCGCCTTCTGCCACTGGTCACTGCCAAGACGGTGAATAGGGGCCTTTTCTGGATCGGTTCCTGTGTAACGACCAATCAGGTGGAGTGAGGTTACCGGTACATACAGCTTGTCCTCCTTGGTGTACTCAAGCAGCAGATATTCAGCCTGACTGCCGCCAGCATCCAGGGATACCAGCCCTCTGTAGCGGCCTATACCGTGGTCAAGATGGACCACGGGATCCCCAATCTTCAGTTCCGAGAGATGGTGAATTACAGCATCTGCGTTGATGCCGCCCTTTTTGGAGCGTCTGCGTCGCTGCAGAACCTGCTCTCCAAACAGCTGTGACTCTGTAACTACAGTTATTGAGGGTCTCTCCAGAAGCAGACCGTCATCAAGCGGAGCTACCATAATGGAGAGTGGCTCATCTCCCTCCATGAACTGCCCCCAGTCAGCTACAGGGTGAGGATGAATTGAGCGGGCACGAAACAACTCCAGCAGAGCCTCTCTACGGCCTGCTGACTCTGCAGCAATAACGGTTCGACCACTGAACTCGTCCATAAACTCGGTAAGCCGCTGTAGTGGGTTATTGGATCTTGAACTTACCCCCAGTTGCATCGGTTTCCGGCTCTGCAGATTGAAATGGCCAGCCCTCTCCTCGCTTTCAAAATGTTCTAGCTGTGCGATGGGGGAGCGGTTGATGGCAGCAAACAGCTCATCTGTCTTGAGAAAAATTTCATCGGGTGGAAGGACAGAACGACTCTGATCAAAGAACTGATCCTGATGACGTTCACGAATCTCCTCCCAGAACTGGTTGGCACTGCTCTCTATCTCCTCTCCGCATACAAGAAGATGGTTCTCCGGCAGATAATCAAACAGGGTTACAGTCTCATCAAAAAACAGCGGCAGATAGTACTCAATACCGGATGGAGCAAGCCCCTGGCTGATATCCCTGTATATTGCACTTGCCTGTGGGTCTCCCTCAAAGGTTGAGCGCCAGCTGTGACGAAAATGGTTGATCCCTGACTCACTCATCGGGAACTCCCGGGCTGGCAACAGATTTATATGATCTACCTGGCTGGTTGTGCGCTGACTCTCCGGGTCAAATATTCTCAGTGATTCTACCTCGTCATCAAACAGATCAATCCGATAGGGGGCGTCTGCACCCATTGGAAAAAGGTCGATAATGGAGCCGCGAAAGGCATACTCACCATGTTCAATAACCTGGGAGACCGAGTGATAGCCGCTCTGTTCCAGACGCAGTCGCAATTTATCCCGATTCAGATCTTCGCCAGTCGAGAGGCTGAAAGAGTGAAGATCAACATATCTCTGTGGCGGGATGCGCTGCATTACCGTAGATGCGGCAGCAAGCACAATACCCTGTCTCATTGTGGGGAGTCTGGTCATCACCTCAAGACGACGAGAGGTGATATCCGGGTGGGGTGAGAAACGGTCGTAAGGCAGGGTCTCCTGATCAGGGAATGTGAATATCGGAACTGAGGATCCACTTCCGTAAAACCGCACCTGCTCCTCAAGTATGTTGAGTGTTGGAGTGTCCTTGACCAGAACCAGTAGTGGGCCATCAGCTATCTCTGCCGCATTTTTTATCAGCAGACCAGCAGCACTTCCATAGAGTTGTGCCCAGTGAATCTTGTTGCTGGAGCTCTTTGGAAGTGGCGGGTTGAGGATGGAGTTATTTGAAGGCTCTGCCATCTGCCTATTTTAACTGTAACCACCCCCCTGATGTATACTGCGCTGATGATTCGAGGACTGGAATTCCGGATTGGCCTGCGTTACACAAGGGCACGACGGAAAAACAATTTTATCTCTTTTATCTCGCTCACCTCCATGCTTGGTATTGCGCTTGGAGTCACTGCGCTTATCACGGTGCTTTCGGTAATGAACGGATTTGAGAAAGAGCTTCGTGAGCGCATTCTGGGGATGGCTGCACATACAAGTCTGCTCGGTCTTGAGGATACCCTGCCACGCTGGAGAGAGGTAGCAGAGACAGCGATGGAGAATGCTCAGGTGCTTGGTGCTGCCCCCTATATTGAGGGGCAGGGGATGTTGAGCAGTGGTGGCCAGGCTGTTGGGGTGATGGTGCGTGGAATCGATCCGACTGAAGAGCGTAACGTATCGGAGGTTGCTGAGCAGATGGTGGAGGGAGAGCTTGATGCTCTTAACCAGACCCGTTTTGGCACTGTGCTGGGGGCAGAATTAGCTGCCAAGCTGGGAGTGGTGGTAGGTGACAAAGTGACCCTGATGATTCCGAAGGGGAGTGTAACCCCAGCTGGACTGGTGCCACGAATGAAGCGTTTTACCGTGGTCGGCCTGTTCGAGGTTGGGATGTATGAATTTGACAGCGGATTGGCACTGCTCTCCCTGCGGGATAGCGGAAAACTGTTCCGTATGGGGGATGAGGTAACCGGAGTTCGTCTGCGCCTGAGCGACATGTTCAAAGCCCCAGAGGTTAGCAGAGAGATCGCCAATGACTCGCGTCGAGCATTCAGGGTTACAGACTGGACCCGCCAGCATGCCAACTTCTTCAGCGCCATCCAGATGGAGAAGAGAGTGATGTTCATAATCCTGATGCTGATTGTGGCAGTGGCCGCATTCAATATCGTCTCCACCATGGTCATGGTCGTCACTGACAAAGAGTCTGATATCGCAATCCTCCGTACCCTGGGGGAACGCCCGCGCGACATTCTTACTATCTTTATTGTGCAGGGCACAGTTATTGGGGTGATAGGAACTCTGCTGGGAGTGGTAGGAGGGGTATCTCTCGCCCTCAATGTGGAGACCATAATTCCGGCAATTGAGAGGATGTTTGATGTGCAGTTCCTCTCGGCCGACATCTACTATATAAATTCGGTACCATCGGAGCTGCGCTGGTCAGATGTTACAACGATTGCATCTGTCTCCTTGGTTTTGAGCCTTCTCGCGACCATCTACCCGGCCTGGAAAGGGTCGCGGGTACAGCCTGCGGAGTCGCTGCGTTATGAGTAACGAACCAGTTCTGCAGTGTCGAGAGCTATCCCGTATCTTTGATGACGGCAGCAGTCGGGTTGAGGTGTTGCGTGGTGTAGAGCTCTCTCTTGCCAGGGGAGAAAAAATTGCAATTATTGGTGCCTCCGGATCAGGCAAATCAACGCTGCTCCATCTGCTGGGAGGACTGGATCTGCCAACCCGTGGCGCTGTCGAGATTGATGGGGTGGATCTCTCCACACTCTCGGAGAATAGAAGAAGCAGACTGCGTAACCAGCAGCTCGGTTTCATCTACCAGTTTCACCACCTGCTACCGGAATTCACTGCACTGGAGAATGTATCCATGCCGTTGTTTATCAGACGAGCCTCACGTGCCGAGGCGGAACAGCAGGCGGCAGATATCCTGCAGCGGGTTGGTCTTGGGCATCGTCTTGACCATAAACCTGCGGCACTCTCTGGTGGTGAACGTCAGCGCGCAGCTGTGGCACGAGCGCTAGTCACCAATCCACTCGCTGTATTGGCAGATGAGCCTACGGGGAATCTGGACAGAGAGAGTGCAGAGCAGGTCTATGACCTTATGCTGGAGCTAAACAGAGAGGTTGGAACCAGTCTTGTACTGGTAACCCATGACCAACTACTTGCCAGCAGAATGGACAGGGTACTGAAACTGGTGGATGGAGTGCTGGAGGAGGGTTAGGAAGAGCGTCTTATAGAGGCGCGTCTTCTCCATTGACGTCCCACATGCCAGATCCAGAACCAGCGCATCCCGAAATATCCGATTGCAGCAGTGAGAATCCCGTTAATCAGGCACCCCAGCAGAAAGGGCTGCCATATTATTGGCAGAATGGTCTCCAGCCAGCTATAGGAGAGCTCGAATTGCACGTTGATTGGGGGCGAACCGAGGATGCTGGACCCAACCCAGTAGGCAAACCAGAACAGAAAGGGCATGGTAAATGGGTTGGTAATCCAGACCAGTCCAACCGATATTGGCAGATTCACACTAAACAAAATTGCAGCAGCTGCAGCCAGCACCATCTGAAAGGGGACCGGCACCCATGCCATCAGCAGCCCAACCCCAAAGGCCCCTGCAACCGAGTGGCGGTTAAGATGCCAGAGATCAGCAGAGTGCAACAGGGTGCCAAAGATACGGAGATGCTTGTGCTCCCGTATCGTTTCATGGTCTGGCATATACCGTTTAATGATATGTTTTGGCATATTTGTTGATTATATTCACTGTACCTTATAGATTCCATGATACACATCAAAGGTTACAAGTTAATCACAAAAATTCCACCTGTTGCAGTTGCTGCAACCTCACTGTTGTTTGGCATGGTGCTGCTATTTCAGCAGTCACAGTTGCCGTCACCAGTATGGGGCGTGCTGCTGTTGCCTCTGGCGGTTATCAGTCGCAGGGTTGAGTGGGTTCGCCCCCTGTTCTGGCTGGTTGCAGGTTTTCTCTGGGCCTCATTCATGGCAGAACTCAGGCTCGTGGTCTCGCTGCCTGGTGAGCTGGAGAAAAAGGATCTAAAGGTGGTGGGGGAGGTGGTTGATATTCCTCAACGGAAGGGTGATGGCTCACTCCGTTTTCTGTTCCAGATAGAGAGCGCTGAATACGAAGGAGAGTCGATAGATCTTCCTGCGCTTATTCGTCTTAGCTGGTATAGAACCCAGAGGGAGGTAAAGGCGGGAGAGAGATGGTCACTCCGTGTTCGACTCAAGCAACCCCATGGCTTCATGAATCCCGGAGGTTTTGATTACGAGCAATGGCTGTTCCAGGAGGGGATCCGTGCCACCGGATACATACGGAAAGATCCAGAAAACAGAATTCTTCAGCCCTCCTCACCAGGCCTCAATTCTCTACGTGCTGATCTCTCCACATGGATTACTCAAAATAGCAGATCAGAGCGTGCCGACGGGATTCTCTCAGCTCTGGCGGTGGGTGACAGGCAGGGGATAGAGCAGAGGGAGTGGGATGTGTTTAGACAGACCGGCACCAGCCACCTTATGGCAATCTCCGGGCTCCATATTGGTCTGGTGTCAGGCCTCTTCTTCTTTCTCTTCCGCTGGCTTTGGTCGATACCGAGCAGACTGCTGCTGATGGTGCCGGCCCAGCAGGCGGGGGCAGTTGGTGGTTTCGTCGGGGCCTTGGGGTACGCTGCCCTTGCGGGTTTTGCCATCCCCACTCAGCGAGCCCTGATTATGGTCTCAGTGGTTATGGCGATGATTCTGCTGAAAAGGGCAGTGGCCCCGTGGACGGTATATTTCACTGCACTGATTGCAGTTCTGTTACTGGATCCATTTGCCGTACTCTCAGCCGGTTTCTGGCTCTCTTTTGGTGCGGTTGGGCTAATTCTCTATGGTCTGGCAGAGAGTAGGGCAGAGGAGTCGAAGTTGGTGGCAATGGTCAGAATCCAATGGGTACTTGCGGTCGGGATGTTGCCAATGTTGCTGTTTCTATTCCGGCAGGGGTCACTGATAGCACCTGTTGCCAATATTGTGGCTGTTCCCTGGGTAAGTCTGGTTGTCGTGCCACTTAATCTTCTCGCATCACTCCTTCATCTGTTCTCCATATCCGCTGCCGAGCTGTTGCTGAGGTTCTCTGCAGAGATGTTTGAGTGGATATGGCCGCTGCTGGAGTGGTTGTCTGACCTTGCTCTATCCCACTTTAGCTTTCATCAGCCAGAGCTATGGAGTGTACTGCTGGCGATGGTTGGGGCAATCATGATTCTCTCGCCCATTGGATGGCGCAGGCGCTGGATTGGAGTGATCGCATTTTTACCGCTCTTGCTGGTGACTCCCGAGCGACCGGGCAGTGGAGAGGCATGGGTAACCGTGCTCGATGTGGGGCAGGGGCTTTCGGTAGTGGTGGAGAGTAGAGACCATGTGATGGTCTACGACACAGGCAATCGTTTCAGTAACACCTTTAATGCAGGTGCTGCAGTTGTAGTACCGTTTCTGGAAGCGAGAGGGAGAAGAGAGGTGGATCTATTGGTAATCAGCCATGGAGACCGTGACCATATTGGGGGGATGGAGTCATTGCTGGAGGAGATGCCGGTGGTGGAGTCCATATCATCAGTTCCAGAAAAGGTTGTAGGTGCAGCCAGCTGTATGGCTGGAGATAGCTGGTTGTGGGAGGGGGTATCCATAAAGGTGCTCCATCCGGATAGCGAGAGCAGGTTTAAGGGTAACAATGGTTCGTGCGTTATCAGGATTGATGCAGAAGGTGAGTCACTTCTGCTCGCGGGTGATATCGAAAAAGGGGCTGAGCGATACCTGTTGAAAAGGGCGCCCAAGTTGCTGGATGTGGACGGTGTAGTGGTTCCGCATCACGGCAGCAAGACATCCTCTACTGCAAAATGGATCGATGCCGTGTCACCAAAATTCGCCATCTTTACTGTGGGTTACAAAAACAGATACCGTTTTCCAAACAGAGAGGTTGTCGAGCGTTACCTGGAGCGTAACTCAACTATATGGGAGAGCGCATACAGTGGTGCCCTCCAGATCAGGCTGGGGGATAGTGACGATAGAGGCCCTGAGCCATGGCGTCAGTCCAACCAAAAAATCTGGAGTGATGTAAACTGACCAAACCTATGATTAGGCAATTTTTCGAAACAATCTGGTATGAGAAGCAGTGGTACAAAAAGAGACCACTCTACCTCTTGCCAATGATCCTGCTGCTCCCGCTGAGCGGACTTTTCTGTCTGCTGGTGGAGATACGTCGTGTCGGTTACCGTACAGGGGTAGTAAAAAGCAGAAGAGCTGCAGTGCCGGTTATTGTGGTTGGCAATATAACTGTCGGTGGTACTGGCAAAACACCCCTCATTATTGCCCTGGTAAGCTGGCTGCAGCAGCAGGGTTATAGCCCAGCTGTGATTAGCCGTGGCTATGGTCGCAAAAGCGAGGAGGAGATAGCTAGGGTCAGTGCAGAGAGCAGTGTGGAGGAGGCAGGTGATGAGCCCCTGTTGATCGCCTCCACAACCGGGGTGCCGGTATATGTTGGGGTAGATAGAGTGGCTGTTGCAGACAGGGCAGTCATGGACCGGAGCTGTGATCTACTCCTCTCTGATGATGGGCTTCAGCACTACAGACTGCATCGAGATATTGAGATTGCAGTTATAGATGGTGGCCGCAGCCTGGGAAGCCACCTCTGTCTGCCAGCAGGTCCTCTGCGTGAAAGGTTAAGCAGACTGCAGCAGGTTGATGCTGTGGTGGTAAATGGTGAGGATATGCTGCTCCAGCCGCAACAGCTCTACATGCTGGGAAAACAGTCTGGCGAGAAAATATCACTGCATGATCTTGCAGGTAAAACCATTCATGCCGTTGCCGGGATAGGAAACCCAGAGCGGTTTTTCACAATGTTGAGGCAGTCCGGTATTGAGGTAATTACCCATCCGTTTCCTGATCATCATCAGTATAATGACGAAGAGCTCAAATTTGCTGATGACCATCCTGTTATCACCACAGAGAAGGATGCAGTCAAGATGAAAGAGCTAAAGCTGGGGCAGGTGAGAGATGTTTGGGTAGTCCCGGTAACTGCAGAGCTGGACGAGAAAATCAGACAAAAGTTGAAAGAGAGACTAAAGGAGCTGACAGACAATGGTAGATAAGAAACTGCTCGATATACTGGTATGCCCGCTATGCAAGGGGCCTCTGGTTTACGACAAGCCAAAACAGGAGCTGATCTGCAGGGCAGACAGGCTGGCCTATCCGGTACGTGATGATATTCCAGTCATGCTGGAGGACGAGGCACGCACAGTTAGCGCAGAAGAGCTTGAATGAAATTTAGTGTAATCATCCCCGCCCGTTATGGTTCCAGCCGGCTTCCTGGTAAGCCGCTACTGGATATAAATGGCAAACCGATGGTTGCCCATGTCTGGGAGAGAGCCAGAGAGAGTGGGGCAGAGCGGGTGCTGGTTGCAACTGATGATGAGAGAATCAGATCAGCAGTAGCCGAGCTGGGGGCAGAAGTATGTATGACCAGAGCAGATCACACATCTGGTACTGACCGCCTGGCAGAGGTGGCAGAGCAACTGCAACTGGATGATGACGAGATTGTGGTAAACCTTCAGGGGGATGAGCCACAGATGCCTGCCGAGCTGATAAGACAGGTTGCAACAGATATGGACAGCCATCCTGATGCCTCTGTAACCACCCTCTATCAACCCATAACCGAGCAGAGAGATCTGTTTGATCCAAATGCCGTAAAGGTAGTAACCGACGAGGCCGGTTATGCCCTCTACTTTAGTCGTGCCCCCATCCCGTGGGATCGTGACAACTTTGCCGACCAGCAACAGGGGCAGCCTACACGACACTACCGCCATATTGGGCTCTACGCCTACAGGGCAGGTTTTCTGCACCGTTACACCCAGTGGCCAGCAAGCCCGATAGAGCAGATGGAGTCACTGGAGCAGCTACGAGTTCTCTGGAAAGGGGAGAAGATACATCTAAGTGAGGCCCTGCAGGACCCTGGACACGGGGTAGATACTGCAGATGATTTGCAGAGGGCTAACCTACAAACAAGATGAATAATCTACTATATCTAGCTGATATAAAAACAGTAAAAGAGAAACAAAGAATAAAGGTGATGGCGCGAGGTCGCCCACTGGCAGTTGTCCACCATAATGATAAATTCTACGCCCTGGAAGATCGTTGCCCCCACCGTGAGGCCTGTCTCTCAGATGGTTCAGTAGTCAATGGCGAGCTTGTATGCCAGCTCCACGGCTGGAATTTTGACCTTGAAACAGGGGTTTCACCCTATAACCCCAACGACAGCATCAAAACCTACCAGGTAATTCAGCAGGGAGAGGCCCTGTTTGTCGATGGCGACACTGTTGCGCCACTGCCCGAGGCTACATTTGCCGGATACCAGGGGGAGTGGAGGCGCTGGTCACAGGATGCGCGTGGACACCATGAGATCAGGTTGCTGGCAAAAGGGAGAAAACCCGAAACAGAAGCCATGGGTGCCACCCCTACGGAAAGTACAGATCTCGGCAGTGTGGTTGGGTTTGACCACTTTCACCTTGCGGCAGGCCAACTGGCACAGCCACCACTACTTGAGGATGAGCAGGTCAACTGCTCGGTAACCATCGGCGCAGATGCCGGCAGACCCCTACAGATATCAATGCCTGCATTTGTCTCCCACATGTCATTTGGTGCACTTTCCATAGAGGCCAAAGTGGCACTGGCCGCAGGGTCATCCGCGGCTGGCACCATGATTGGGTCTGGCGAGGGCGGAATGCACCCCAGAGAGCGTGAGGCAGCATCAACCTATATCCTGGAGATGGCCAGTGGATACTTTGGGTGGAATGAGAATGCGATCTCCAGAGCAGATGCCATAGAGATAAAGCTGGGGCAGTCGGCAAAACCTGGTCTTGGTGGTGAGCTCCCCGGGGCAAAGGTTACCGAAGAGATTGCTGCGGTACGTAATATTGAGGCAGGCAGAGCAGCGCATTCACCGTCACGTTTTCCAGATATCGACTCCATAGAGTTGTTGCAGGAACGTATCGAATGGGTGCGCTCACTTGATGGTGGCAATCGTCCGGTTGGTATAAAGATAGCCGCCAACAACCTGAAAGAGGATATGAGTGCTGCACTATCACTTGAGCCAGATTTCATTACCGTGGATGGTTTTGGTGGGGGAACAGGTTCTGCCCCCGTCCATGTGCGTGACAACTTTGGTATGCCTCTGGTGCAGGCCATCAGATTGGCCAGAGAGATGATTGAGCAGAAAGCCTCTGAAAGGAGAGTCACCCTGATCGCTACAGGTGGAATCCGTACCCCGTCAGATGTGATGAAGGCAGTGGCGCTCGGAGCAGATGCCTGTGCCCTGGCAACTGGCGCGCTATTTGCCCTTGGATGTGAATACTACAGGGCCTGTGACAGTGGTAACTGCCCGGTTGGTATCGCCACCCAGAATGAGGATCTAAGGTCACGCCTCGATATCCATACTGGTACCGAGCGTGTTGCCAACTTCTTCATTGGCATAAGGGGGATAATTGAGACCGAACTAAGGGTTATGGGGTTGAGTGATATCTCAAAGGTATCAACAGAGCAACTGGTCCCATTAACCCGTGATGCAGCTACTGTTCTGTAGGCTAAATTAAAAATATATCTGGCGGAGAGAGAG